>DATARW010000057.1:0-20565 GCA_036263975.1 Pyrinomonadaceae bacterium | reverse complement strand
CCTGATTCGCCCGTCGTCGCCTCACCCGTTTTGTTCGTGGCGACGTTGGTCGCCGTCACCTTAGCGCCCTTGACGACTGCGCCGTTGGGGTCTGTCACCGTCCCGACAATCGTGCCCTTGTTACTCTGGGCGGTGGCCGGGAACACGAAAGCGGCCACGCACAAAAGCGCTGCCGCCCATCTTGAGAAACTCATAGTTCTCCTCAGTGTATTCATGAGTGAGCCTCGCATAGTCAAAGGGTGCTGGATGGCCTTCCACTTCGACTTGCTAAAAGGTTTCCCTTCGGGCCAGCCGAAAGCTAACAAGCCTGTCGAGCGAGCAGCCGCCGGCTCTGCTTCGACTTAGAATGCCTTCTGGTTCTGTAGAAATCTGTTTCGAGGTTTGTTGCCTGTCCGAACGAAGTAGTTTGTAATACAGATTCAAAGGACTGTCAATCAATTTCTCTGCTGACCGCGTCACTCCGATTTAAGAAGGCGATGGGTCGAACTTCGGTCTTTGGGAAACATCGCCGCGAAGAGGCAATGAAAGTGCCATGACGCGGCCCGCAGGATTTCTCAGGAAACCCGCGTGCTTTTTCGATTTCCGCTAACAGGAACTTCCGAGTTTTCGTTGCTGAATCCAAAAACTTACATGGTCGGAGGCCGTTTCAAGGGACTGGCTCGACCGACGCGAGCGTTTGCCGCACCGACGCGAGCGTTTGCCGCGTGTGCCCGCGACGGCGACAGCCGCGGGCTAGCTCAAACGCGAGTCGCTGAAGTGTTACCCGGCGTCGGTCGGCTTCAGTCCTCTCTTCGACTCGTCAATCAGGAGGTTGTTGCGCTCGTAGCTGTGCGGCGCGGCGGTTTCATCTTCGAGCGCGGGCGGATAGATGTGGCTGCGGTAAACGGGATAGGCTTCGGTTCGCAGGTGCGCGAGCATGTGGTGGCCGCGGCGCGCGTCGCGCTCGTGCCGGAGCGCGGAGATGTCCACGGGCGCGACGACGATTCTCTCGCCGGGTCCGGGGCTGGCCTCGGCGAGCACGCGCCCGTCGAAGTCCAGGATCATGCTGCCGCCCGGCCAGGAGTAAGGTGGGAAGTGTTTGAGGCTCGCGCCCTGGTTGGCGGCGACGACGTAGGCCGTGTTCTCAATCGCGCGGCAGCGGTTGACGACAGTCCACCAGTCCATCGGCGCGGTTGCGCCCCACGGATCCATGTAAGCCGAGACACGAACCAAGACCTCCGCGCCGTTCGCGGCGAGCTGGCGGATGGCTTCGGGGAAAAGCCAGTCGTAGCAGATGGCGCAGCCGATGCGACCGATCTCCGTTTCGGCGACGGGGAAGAGAGACTCGTCGTAGCCTTCGATGTCGTGCGGGCTTGAGTGAACCTCGTAAGGGATCCACGTGTTCACCTTGCGGTATTTATAGAGGATGCCGCGGGGGCCGACGAGGCAAGTGGTGTTGAAGACAAGGCCGGGGTAACGCGCGTCGCGCTCGATCATCGAGCCTGATTGAATGTAGATGCCGTGCTCGCGCGCCTTACTCTCCAGAGCCTCCGTGTGCTCGTTCGGGACGGGCACGGCGAGTTTTTCGAGCAGCTCTTTGACCGTCGGGAAGACGGGCGCGGCGTGCGCGAATTCGGGGAAGACGACGAGGCGGACGGGCAGGAACGGCGCGGCTCCGGCGACCGCCGAGTCAATCATCGAGAGCATGCGCTCGGTGTTGCGCCGCATCTCGCGGCGCTCGACCGGGTTCGGCAAATCAGTCTGGCAGGCGGCGACGGAGTAGCGTATGTGTTCCATAAAAGTCGGGTCGGGTCACGCTGTCGTTTGAAAGCAGCAGTTGGATTCTAAACAGCACGCGGCTCATCTGTCATCCGTCGAAGAAGGGCGAGCGCATGAACGGCGCGGCGAGTGAAACCTAAGCGCCCGCCGGTGCGTTTGACCAACGGCGAGGGCGCGGGCTAGCATCGTGCCTCCCGCTCTTAACGTCGCGTCGCAAGGATTGGATTTCATTCGTAAATTCGGAATCACGAAACTTCACACACCCGACGACCGTCCTTTGTGCGACCACGTCGGCGGCTTATCTTCTGACAGGAGTTTTTTATGAACAGGAAACGCCCCTCCGCAATGCTTCTGCTGGTGCTGAGCGCCTCGATGCTCGCGACCGGGATGCCGCGTCTCGCTTCGGCGCAACAGGCCGGCAACGCCTCGTTCGATTCGCTCGCCGAAGGCAAAGTCGTCAACGGCTTCCGCACGGAGGCAGTTTATTTGAACGACTCGGACAAGCCCTTCGGCGCTCGCCTGCGCCACGTCCGCAGCGGCTTCACGCTCGACTTCCTCGAAATCCAGTCTGTGCCGCAGGTCTTCGCGTGGGTCAACTCGTTCCCCGTCTCCGAGCGCGGCGAGCCGCACACGCAGGAGCATCTCCTGCTCGGCAAGGGCAACGTCGGGCGCGCGCATTCCGGCCTCGAAGGCATGTCGCTCGCCATCTCGACCGCCTTCACGCAGCAGTGGCGCACCTGCTACCAGTTCGACACCGCCGCCGGGCCAGACGTTTTCTACAAGCTCTTCGAGAGCCAGATGAACGCCCTCCTGCATCCGGACTACACCGACGAGGAGATACGCCGCGAGGTGAGCCACTGGGGCGTCAGCGAGAACCCTTCGGACAAGACTCTGCGCCTCGAAGAGAAGGGCACGGTCTATCAGGAGATGCGCACGACCTACGACAAACCCATCAGCCTCCTGTTTCGCGCCGAGAACCAGATGCTCTTCGGAGCCGACCACCCGCTCGCGCTCTCGGCGGGCGGCTGGCCCGCTTCGATCCGGCAGATGAAGGCCGAGGACATACGGAAATTTCACTCGGACAACTACCACCTCGCCAACATGGGGATGGTCGCCTCGTTCCCGAAGGAGATGCCGCTCGGCGATACGCTCCGCCGCCTCGACGAAATTCTCAACCGGCTTGAGCCGACGCAGCCCTCGCTCCACTACACGACCGAGGCAGACGTGCCCGCGCCGAAGCCTGCGCCCGCGGGCGAAATCAAGCTCGTCGAGTATCCAGACAAGAACGAGCAGCAGCCCGGCTGGATCATGTTCGCCTACCCGGCGCAGCTCAAGCTCGACACGCGGGAGAAGACGCTTCTGAGCCTCTTCCTCTCGAACGTCGCGGGCGACCCGACGACGAACCTCTACAAGATGTTCGTTGACTCGAAGACGCGCGTCATGGACACGGGCGCGAAGTCCGTCTTCGCCTTCCTCGACGACGAGATGATTGCCGGCAACCCCGTCTACGTCGGGCTGACCGACGTTGCGCCCGCGAACATGACGGAGGAGAAGATCACAGACATCCGCCGGAAGATCATGGACGAGTTGAAGCGCGTCGCTTCGTTCGCGGACGGCTCGCCGGAGCTGAAGGAATTCAACGAGCGCATGAAGAGCCGCGTGATTCAGACGCGGCGGGGCCTGGCGAAATTCATCAACTCGCCGCCGGGCTTCGGCTTCCGCAACACAGGCTCGGAGTGGATGACGCACCTCATCGATCTGAACCGCACGCCGGGCTTCCGCAAGTCGGTCACACTCCGCCCGGAGCTGGCCTCGGTCGAGCAGTTGCTGTCTTCCGACCGAAACGTCTGGCGCGATCTCGTGGCGAAGTGGCACCTCGCCGACAGCGTGCCCTACGCCGTGGCCGCGAAGCCCGCGCCACGACTCATTGCGCAGGGCGAGCAGGACTTCAACGCGCGCGCGCACGCCGAGGCCGAGCTGCTTGAGAAGAAGTATGGAGTGACGGACGAGCAGGAGGCTCTGCATCGTTACAAGGCCGACTACGACGCGACGACCGCCGAGCTTGAGCGTCTGGCGCAGCAGTCGGCCAACATGAAGTTCCTCGAACACCCGCCGCTCACGCTCGACGACCAACTCGACTACAAGGTGACGCGACTCGCGGGCGGCGTCCCCCTAGTCGCCTCGGACTTCGAGAACATGACGAGCGCGACCACGGGCCTCGCCCTCCGGCTCGACGGCGTGGCGCAGGAACGGCTCTTCTACCTCTCGGCCATGCCGACGCTCCTCACGCAGGTCGGCGTCATCCGTGAAGGCAAGGCCATCCCTTTCGAGCAGATGAGCGAGATGCTGAAGAAGGAAATTCTCTCTTTGAACAGCTACTTCAGCACCAACTTCCGCAACGGACGAGCCGAGCTGGTCGTGCGCGGCGCGGGCAACGACGCCGCCGAGTCCGAGCGCGCACTCGAATGGATGCGGCTCGTGCTGACTTCACCGGATTGGCGCGCCGAGAACCTTCCGCGCATACGCGACGTGGTTGACCAGACCTTGAGCGGCCTGCGCAACCGCATGCAGGGGCCGGAGGAGAGTTGGGTCAACGACCCGGCGGACGCCTACTGGCGTCAGGACAATCCCCTTCTCCTCTCGACCTCCTCGTTCCTCACGCGCGCGCACAACGTCCACCGCCTCCGCTGGCTTCTGAAGGACGCGGGCGAGGGCGCGCAGCGTGAAGCGATCTCCGGCTTCCTCTCGAACCTCGCGGACGCGGGCGCTAAGGGGAGCCGCGACGAACTCAAGTCGCTCCTCGCCGCGATGCAGGGGAAAAAGGACGCGCAAGCTCCGGCGAGCCTGAAGTCTTACGCCGACGATTATGCGCGCATGCCCGAAGGCGCGCGGGCAATCGCGACCGAGGCGGCGAAAGACCTCGACCAGCTCCTCGCAGACATCCCCGACGCGACGCTCGCCTCAGATTGGAGCTATCTCGCGCGCGAGATGCGCCACGACCTGCTCGTCACGCCCGCGCAGGCGCTCGCCGAGATGGACGCCGTTCGCAAGAGTCTTTTGAAGACGGGCGGCGCGCGCATGTTTATGATCGGGTCGGCGGCGAACCAGCAGAAACTCGCGCCGGGCGTCTCGGCGCTGCTCGCAAGTCTTGAGAGCGGCGGGGTCGCGCCCGCGAAGTATGAGAGCGTGCGGCTCGTCGAGTCGCGCGTGCGCGAGCGCGCGGGCGCGGGCGAGTCGCCGGTCTTCGTCGGCCTCTTGAACCCGAACTCGCAGGGCGGCGTCTTCCTCAACTCCGCGCCCGCGGCCACCTACGCGGACGCAGACAACCGCGACGCGCTCCTCGACTATCTCGCCTCGCGCATCTACGGCGGCGCGGGCGCGCACGCCATCTTCATCAAGACCTGGGGCGCAGGGTTAGCCTACTCGAACGGTCTCGGCGGCTCGCCCGGCACGGGGCGCATCAACTACTACGCCGAGCGCACGCCGGAGTTGCCGCAGACGCTCCGCTTCGTCATTGACGAGCTGAAGAAGGCGAAGCCCGATGCGGGCATGGTCGAGTACGCCATCGCCGTCGCGTTCTCGCAGTTCCGCTCGGCCTCGCCCTACGAGACGCGCGGCGAGGCGATGGCAAATGACATCGCCGACGGCATGCCGCCCGACACGGTTCGCAAGTTCCGTCAAGCCGTGCTCGACCTGCGGCGGATGCCGAACCTCTCGGACGAACTATTCAAGCGGATGAACGTGGTTTACGCGCGCATCCTCCCCGGCCTCGGCGCGAAGGCCAGCGAGGTGCACGGCGGCGTCTTTTACGTCATCGGCCCGGAGAAACAGCTCACGGCCTACGAGCAGTATCTCAAGACCGTCGAGGGGCCGGGCGCACGCCTCTACCGGATTTACCCGCGCGACTACTGGATACGCCTGAAGGAGGCGGAGGGGGGAAACGCCGACCGCGCGGGGGCGGGATTGAAGTAATCTCGCGGTAATCCCGAACCCGTTCGAGACCGGAGCAATCCTCACTTGAACGGAGACGAACTCGACTCGAACTGCCCCGAACTCAAACGAGTTCAAAGCGATTGCGACTTGAATTAAGCCGATTCAAGTCGCAATCGCTTTAATTCCCATCCGTTTTCCTATCCGTTTTTCCCCAAATGCAACTTGAATCGTTCTGATTCTTAATGCAATTGCTCTTGTTCCAACTCGAACCGGGGCAATTCAAGCTTGAATTACTCTGATTCAAGCTTGAATTGCCCGATTCTTAAAGCACGCTCCTTTTTTATTGGGGATTGCGCCCGCGACGATTCGAGTTGAGCGGTAAATTCAGGGAATTCACCCGGCTCAGCCGAAGATGTCGCGCACCTTATCGAGGAGGCCCTTGTCGCCGAGGTCTTTTTCCTCGATCTCGGCGAGTTGTTCGAGGAGCTTGCGCTGCTCGCGCGTGAGCGTGGTCGGCGTCACCAACGTGGCGGAGACGAAGAGGTCGCCGCGCCCTCGCCCGCCGAGCGCGGGCATGCCGTGACCTTTCAGTCGGAAGATCGTGCCGGTCTGCGTGCCCGCGGGAACCTTCAGGTTCTGCTGGCCTCCGAGCGTCGGCACGCTCACCTCCGCGCCGAGCGCGGCCTGCGCGAACGTGACGGGGATGGACGCGTAGAGGTTGTTGCCCTGCCGCTCGAACACGTCGTGCTCGCGGACGTGGATGACGACGTAGAGGTCTCCGGCGGGGCCGCCCTGCGCCCCCGACTCGCCCTCGCCCGCGAGCCGCAGGCGCGAGCCGGTTTCGACGCCCGCCGGTATCTTCACCTCCATCTGCTTCTCGCGCTCGACGCGCCCCGCGCCTTTGCAAGTCTCGCAAGGGCTGCGGACGATCCTCCCCGCGCCGCGGCACTGGCCGCACGTGCGCGCCACCCTGAAGAAGCCCTGCTGGTACTGCACCTGTCCCGCGCCGGAGCACTGCGAGCACTGTTCAGGCTGCGTGCCGGGAGCCGCGCCGTTTCCTTTGCAGGTCTCGCACGTTTCGAGCCGTGGGATGCGAAGCTGCGCGGTCATCCCTTCGGCAGCCTCTTCGAGCGTCATCTCCAGATCGTAGCGGAGGTCTGCGCCGCGCTGCGCGGCTGTGCGCCGCCCGCCCGATGCGCGCCCGCCGCCGAACACGTCGCCGAAGCCGAAGAGGTCGCCGAGGATGTCCTCGATGCCGCCGAAGCCTTGTGCGCCCCAGCCCGCGCTCGCCGCGCCCGAAGAGACTCCGGCGTGGCCGAAGCGGTCGAAGCGCGCGCGCTGCTCCGAGTCGGAGAGGACGGAGTAAGCCTCCGCCGCCTCCTTAAACTTCTCCTCGGCCTCGTGGTCGCCAGGGTTCTTGTCCGGGTGGTAGCGGACGGCCAGCTTGCGGTAGGCGCTCTTGATCTCCGCCTCGGTCGCGCCCCGGCTCACGCCGAGGATTTCGTAGTAGTCGCGTTTGCTCATCTATACAATAAAGTGAAAGTGACGGGTGACAAGTTAAAGGTAGATTTTAACTTGTAGCCCGCCACTTGTCACCCGTCGTTGAATACCGGCCCGACCCTCAGTGTTTCACGTCGGCCACGGGGTTGAGCATCGCCATCGTCAGCACTCCGGCGATCTTCTCAAGCTTCTGCTCCCCGCTCTGAATCGCCTCGACGTTCTCCGACTTGACGAGTTCCTCGCACTCGGCGAAGGCTTCATGCGCGGCGAGGCGGTCGTCGGGCGCGAGGGAGTTGCCGTACTCGCGGAAGGTTCGCTGCGTGTTGCGGAGCAGACCTTCGAGCCGGGCGCGTTGCGCGATGAGTTCTTTGGCGCGGCGGTCGGACTCCACCGAAACCAGCGACTCGGCGATCATGCGCTCGATCTCCTCGGACGAAAGTCCCGACGTGGGCGTGACCTTCATCTGCTGCTTGCGCCCGCTCGCCTTGTCCTGCGCCGAGACGCTGAGGATGGCGTTGGCGTCCACCTCGAACGTGACCTCGATCTGCGGTGCGCCGCGCGGCGCGGAGGGGATGCCGACCAGCTCGAACTTGCCCAGAGAACGGTTGTGCATCGAGATTTCGCGCTCGCCCTGAAGGACGTGAATCTCGACGGACGACTGGTTGTCAACGACGGTCGTGAACGTCTGGCTGTTGTGCAGGGGGATCGTCGAGTTGCGCTCGATGATCTTGTGGAACAGCCCGCCGCGCGTCTCAAGTCCGAGGCTCAGGGGCAGCACGTCCAGCAAAACGATGTCCTTCACGTCGCCCGTCAGCACGCCGCCCTGTATGGCCGCGCCCATCGCAACCACCTCGTCCGGGTTGATCTCGGCGGAAGCCTCTTTGCCGAAGATTTCGTGCACGGTGCGGGCGATGATCGGAGAGCGCGTCTGGCCGCCGACCAGAAGAACTTTGTCTATGTCCTGCGGCTGAAGCTTGGCGTCCCACAGAGCCTTCTGGCACGGCTCGACGGTGCGCTCGACGAGGTCGGCAATGAGGCTCTCGAACATCTTGCGCGTCAGAGTCTTGCTGAAGTGCTTCGGCCCCGACGCGTCCGCCGCGATGAAGGGCAGGTTGATGACCGTCTCATCGAGGGAGGAGAGGTCGCACTTGGCGCGCTCGGCAGCCTCCTTCAGCCTTTGGAGGGCGAGGCGGTCGTTGCGCAGGTCAATCTCGGTCTCCTCGCGGAACTGCGAAACCATCCAGCCGATGATGCGCTCGTCGAAGTCCTCGCCGCCGAGGAAGGTGTTCCCCGATGTGGCGAGCACCTCGTATACGCCGCCGTTGATTTCGAGGATGGAGATGTCGAAGGTTCCGCCGCCGAGGTCGTAGACGGCGATGCGCTCCGACTCGTTGCGGCCCAACCCGTAGGCGAGCGCCGCGGCGGTCGGCTCGTTGATGATGCGCTCGACCCGGAGGCCGGCGATCTTGCCCGCGTCTTTCGTCGCCTGCCGCTGCGTGTCGTCGAAGTAGGCCGGCACGGTGATGATGGCTTCCATGACCGGCTCGCCGAGGAAGTCTTCCGCCGCGGCCTTCAGACGCTGCAAGACGATGCCGGAAATCTCCTGCGGGCTGTAGACCCGCCCCTGCACCTGTATGCGCGCGTCGCCGTTCGATGCCTCGACGATCTCGAAGGGCGACGTTTCGCGCGTGCGCTCGGCCTCCGCCTCCTTGAACTTGCGCCCGATGAGCCGCTTGACGGCGTAGACGGTGTTGGCGGCGTTGGTGACGGCCTGGCGCTTGGCGATCTGCCCGACGAGGCGCTCGCCCTTGTCCGTGAAGCCGACGACCGTCGGCGTCGTGCGCCCGCCCTCTTTGTTCGGCACGATCTGCACCGCGCCGCCCTCCAGGACGGCCACGCAACAGTTGGTCGTCCCCAAGTCTATTCCTACGACTTTGCCCATAACTTTTTCTCGTAAACCGTGAACCGTAAACCGTGACCAGAAAAGCCGTGAGACGGAAGCCGCGAACCGTGACGAATCAAGAATAACTCGTCACGGTTTACGGTTCACGGTTTACGCCTTGGTAGCTACTTTGACCATCGCGGGGCGCAGGAGCTTGTCGCGGAGGCGGTAGCCTCTCTGCATCTCCTGCACGATTGTGTCGGGTTCGACTTCGTCCGCCTCCTCGGTGGCGACGGCCTCGTGGACGTGCGGGTCGAAAAGCTCGCCGACGGTGGGCACGACTTCGACACCGAGGCTTTCGAGCACGCCGCCGAGCTGCTTGTTAATCAACTCGACGCCGTGCAGGAAGTGGCGAAACTCGTTCGACTCTTTGGTTTCGAGCGTGCGCTCGGCTTCGAGGGCGCGCTGAAGATTATCAATGACGGGGAGGAGCCTGCGGACGACCTCGCCGAGGGCGCGGTTGTAGGTCTCGCCCCGTTCGCGCTCAGTGCGCTTCCGGAAGTTGTCGAAGTCGGCCTGCCGGCGCGCGAGCTTGTCGGCCCACTCGCGCCGCTCGTCCGCGACCTTCTTCAACGCGGCCTCGACGCGCCGCAGCTCGGCGCGCGTGGCGACCAGCTCGGCTAGCACGGGGCCTGCGGACGCGTCGGCGCTGCGCGGCTGTTCGTCCTGCGTTTTGGACGCGTCGCCGCTTCCCGCCTTTCGTTCGTCCGCCTGCTCCTCGCCGGTCGTGTGCGAGGCGTTCGTGTCCTGCTCGTTCCGGCTCTGCGGCAGCTCGGAAGGGTCGGGGCCGCCCGCCCTTTCATCTTTGTCGGCGTCCGAGCGCCCGGCCTCTGTGTTCGGCTCTGCGCCGCGCCCGACGCGGCGCTCGACCTCGGTCGCGTCTTCATAACTCGACTCGCGCCCGATCTCTTCCGGCGAGACGCCGCCCTCGCCCTTCAACTCCGGCGACTCTTCGTCGCCGCGCCCCGCCTGCGCCTCGTCGTCGAAGCGCACGGGGATGCGGTTCGGCTTCCGCCCGTTCTTGTCTGGCATGTTCGTCTGTGTCATCCCCTCCAACCTCTCGTTACACCGAACCTCCCGCGCGGGCGGCCCCGGCGCGGGACGCGTCGTTGAAGTTTCAGGCGCGCGCCTCCTCGCGCAGCATGCGTTCGACCACCCGCGCGATGTAGTTGACGGCGGCGATGGTGCGCACGTACTCGATGCGCATTGGCCCGACCACCCCGACCGTGCCTGCGACGAAGCCCTCGCCCAGACGGTACGGCGCGGTGATGAGTGTGCACGACTGAAGCGACGGCGCGCTGTGCTCGCGACCGATGACGACGTGCACGTCGGCGAAGACCGGCTCGCCCGCGATGCACTCGTTCAGAATCTTGACGAGCCGCGACTTCGCCTCGAAGGTTCGGAACAGTTCGCGCAGCCGCTCGAAGTCCGAGAAGTCGGGCTTGGCGATGATGTTCGACGCGCCGTCAATGTACACGTCGCTCGTCTCGCCCTCGTCGCCCTCGACGCTGCGCTCGAAGAGGAGCACGGCGTTGCGGAGCAGACGGTCGTACAGCGCCTTCTCCTCGCGCATCAGCGCCAGCACTTCCGAGTGTATCGTCTGAAGGCTCTTGCCGCTGAATTCCGCGTTGAGGTAGCGCGCCGCGCCTTCAAGCTCTTCCTGCGTCAGCCGCTCGTCAACGCGGATGATCTTGTTCTGGACAACGTTCGAGGCGAAAACCAGAACGACGAGGATGCGCCCGTCGGCGAGCTGCAAAAACTCTATGTGTTCGAGGCGACTGTCGGCCACCGGCGGCGAGACGACGATGCCGACGTTCTCAGAAAGCTCGGAGAGCGCATGCGACACGCGCTCCATCAGCCGACCAGGCTGCGCGCCCGCCTCGCCCGCCACGCCGAGCGCGCGGTCAATCGCCGAGATGTCCGCCTTGGATAAACGCGCGTCGCCGATGAAGTGGTCAACGTAGAACCTGTAGCCCTTGTCGGTCGGCACACGGCCCGCGGAGGTGTGCGGCTGCTCGACGAGTCCGTGCTCTTCGAGTTCGGCCATCACGTTGCGGATGGTGGCCGGACTCCAGCCCGCGCCGCCCGCGAAACGCTCCGAGGTCGTGCGCGAGCCGACAGGCTCGCCCGTCCGCAGGTGCTCTTTGATGATGGCGGACAGCACGGCCTGCCCGCGCGCGTCGGGAGTCCAGTCGTATTGGGATGGTAATGTCGCGGCTCGGATTGCCATGCGCTTCAAGAGTGGCGAGCGGGGCTTCGGGGATTCAACGGAGGCAGGCTGGGCCGCGCCTTGAGCCTGCGCGTCAACAGCCGCCTATAAATTCTTTACAGACGCCACACCACCATGTCAAGGATTAAATCGCCGCCGACCCCTCGCTCACCTTCAGACCTTCAAACTGAAAGCTACTTGAAGTATAGCGGATTGAGGAAAACACGCGCAAACGCGTGTTTGCCGATCCTTTCGTCGCCCGCCGCCCGCCCCGTCCGCATTCCTAATTCAAAGCAGCGACAGAACTTATCCCGACGCTTCCAGCACAACCTGATGACGTTCGGGCTAAAGCCTGCAATGAAAGAGATTGAGTAGCTGCTTTTTCCGCCCGCCCCTGACCCGGCTCGGAGGCCGGGAGGCCATTTGTCGGAAAGCAAAAGGCTTAGCGCGGCGTCTGAAAGTAACGTTTGACGCCCTCTGCGCCGCCCCTTAATATCGGCTCACAAGGTCAACGGGGATCGTTTCAGCTAGCGGCGGCGACATCACCTAACTTCCGTTGACTTTCCGGCCATGACAAGGCGGCGAGTTCATTGCAGGGTTCACACTTTATGCCCGACTCTCAAACACTGCTCAGCACCCTTTTCGTCGAAGCGTTCCGCACGCTCGCACCCAAGCGCGCCGCGCCCGAAGTGGACGTTCGCTACTATCCTTACGCCGGGCTGAGCCACACCATTCGCCTTCGTTCGGGCCGCGTCTATGTGCGTCTGTCCGACATCTTCAAGAGCGCGCCGCTCGGCGTCCACCGCGCTCTCGCCTTCATCCTCGTCTCGAAACTCCTGCGCCGCCGCACGCCGCCCTTCTACGTGCGGGCCTATCGCGACTACGCCTGTTCGTCCGAAGTGCTGCGCGCCTCCGACCTCGCGCGCCGGCAGCGCGGGCGCAAGGTCGTCTCCTCGGCGCAAGGGTGCGTCTACGATCTCGGACGGATGTTCAACCGCCTGAACCAACGCTTCTTCGACGGTCAACTCGAACAGCCGACACTCACATGGTCGCAGCGCCGCACGCGCACCATCCTCGGCCACCACGACGGAGTCCATGACACCATCGTCATCAGCAAGACGCTCGACTCCGCAGAGGTGCCCGAATGGTTCGTCGAATACATCCTCTACCACGAGATGCTCCACATCAAACACCCCGCGCGCCTCATCAACGGCAGGCGCTACTATCACACGAAAGCCTTCCGCACGGACGAACAGCACTTCCCGCGCTACAACGAGGCGCAGCGCTGGCTTGAGCAAATCGTCCGACAGCGGAGAACGCTCCGTGCGCGCGCGGCGTGAAGAAAATCCGGCGCGGGATTTTCTTCGACTGAAAAAATTTTCGGAAACTCTGACGCCACGGGTGCGGAACTATACGTTCCGCTTCGTTAATGTATTTTCGTGCGCGTGCGGCGGGCCGTGAGGGGATGAAGCCGCATACGTTTCGCGCCGTCGAAGTTGGACACCCGGCAGTCACCCGCTCGCTCGCCGCGCTCTCTGGTGTCCGCGTCTCTCTCTTTAATACGCGGACAGATGCCGCCGCGCGCCGCGCCGCACAAACTTATCTGGACACGAATCCAGATAGCTTTAAGCTTTAACTCGAACGCCTAATCAGTTGATCTGGCGGGCGACCCGGCTCAAACTGCCGAAAGGCGTCAGAAGCTGCCTGAAATCTTGTATTTCGAGGGTCGAGCAGGGCGAAAAGTGAGATTTCAACCTTTAACTTACTTTAACGATATTTGGGTCTGCGGGAATGGTCGAAACGGGCAAATCTAAAAGGTCGTACCGGCGTCGCGGGGCGATGCGCGACGCTGCTAAGCGGGAGCGCTTTATCGAAGAAGTGTCGCGCCCCGGAGTCACGCAAGTCGAGGCCGCGATGGCCGCCGGCTACTCCGACAGGCCGGAGTGCGCGAGGGTGCGCGGCTCTCAACTGATGCGCGACCCCTTGGTGCGCGCGCGCGTCGAAGAGCGCAGGGGCGAGGCGACGGCCCGCGCCACTGATGAGGCCGGGCACGCCTTCCTCGTCCACTCACCCGGCCCCGGCCTGCACCGTCTCTGCTTCGCGCCCGGAGATTCGACCGCGGCGGCGTTCAAGCTGCTGGCCGCCGATTCGCCCGTGGCTCTCAGGCTCTTGTGGGAGCTGCCCGGTCGTCGGGCCGCGGTAGCCTTCGCGCTCGCGCCTCTCTCCGGGAGGCTTCATCACGGCGTTTGGTACCGGCTCGCCGACGCCGAGTTGAACCGCCTCGCCGAAGCCGTCGAATCTTATTCGCTCTCGCCTCCGGGCGATGTATAATCACCGGCGCGGCGCTCGGTCGCCGCTTGATAATTAACCCGGCACTCGTTCACGAACGCCGCCGATTCTTTCGACACGGATCATCCGCTCGGAAGGGGTCGGCGGCTTTGCTTTTTGGTACTGGAAGGTGGACACGAAAACTTTGCGTCTCCCGCCCGAGAGCCAACGCGCGCTCGACTACCTGCGCGAAGAGCTGCGCCTCACGCTCGAAGAGTGCGAGCGCGAGCTTGGCCGCCCCATACCCGAATGCGACCGCCCCGGCGTCGAGAGAAGCATACTCGTCCACGGGCTGCTCGAAGAGACGCGCATTTTTGTAAGGCGGCTGCGCGCGTCAATCCCGCTTTGTCTGAACTGAGGTTCTTCGATGGGCCGAATTCCTGACTTTCTCATTTGGAAAAAAGGCGCTCTTCGCGGCGCGCAGAACACGTCCGCCGATCAGCCGCAAGACGACGGCGCGGGTGCGTCGGCGTCCGTTGACCCGTCCGAGCGGACTGGCGTGCGCGCCCTCGTCGCGCAGATGGCCCCGGCACTCACCGGCGGCGCGCGCACAAACCGGCCTGTGAGTGTGGTCGCGCAGCCCGTCGCTCCGCCGCCGGTCATGCCCTCCGGGACGATGCCGGCGGCCTCTCCGCCGAGCGTCACCTTGCCCGTCAACCCTACTGTGGCCGTCACCGAGCAGCCTGACGCGCCGCCCGTCTCTCTGCCCGACGTAGCCGACACGTCGAAGCCCTCAGCCTCCGGCGCGTATCTCACGCGCTCCGAGGCGGGCCAAGCCCCGCAGATGGCCGGCACTCGGCCCGCCCTGCAACACAACCCGGCGGACGCCTCGCAGAACGACGCGATCAAGGATTACCTGTCTGCCGTGAGTGCCGCGCGACTAAGGCCGGAGAAGCAGGACTTTAATTCCGGCGACCGCGCGACCGACCTCCGCGACAGGCGCGACGCGCTCGAAGGCTACCAACCGCAGAAGCGCAGTTGGTGGGACAACCTGAAAGCCGCACTCCCGCCGTCACTCTTCGCCGCGGCGCGCACGGGCAACCCCCTCGCCGCGGCTGGCGCGCTCTTGGGCGGCGTCACGGTCGGAACGGCGGACAGGAAGCTCGCCGACCAAACCTGGCGCAACCGGCAGCTCGCCGAGACGGGCGCACAACTCCAACAGGAGTACGCGGACGAGCAGCAGCAGTCGCGCACGCGGCTCGTCGACGCGCAGGCCGACCTCGCCGAGGCGCGGCCTGGGATGGAGCAGGCGAAGGCCGACGTGCAGGCCCGCACGCGCGCGCAAGCAGCAATCCAGCGCGAGATCGGCAACCGCCTCAAAGAGCCTCGCCCCTTCGACCAAAACGACGTTTACGATTCTTCGCTCGCTCAACGTGCACAGGCCGCGGGCGTCTCCTTCGACCCGAAAGGATTCGGCGACACGAAGAACCCGGCGACGAGGGAGATGCTCGACCCGACCGACCCGTCTGGCACGCGCAAGACTCGCGCCGTCTATGATCGCGCCTCGAACACCTGGAAGCCTCTCGCGGTTGACGGTCAGCCGATCGCGACGGGCTACGCGCAGCCGGTCGGCCCCGACGGGATGACCGCTTCTCAGCGCGGCAACCTCCAACTCGGCGGCGAGCGCCTCGAAGAGTCGAAGCACCACAACCAAGTGACCGAGGGGCAGGGCGCGGAGCGCATCGGCATCGCCCGCCAGAATTTTCAGCTCGGCGTCGCCCGCTTCGAGCAGGGCGAGGCGCGGCTCGCGCAAGGGGCTGATCGCCAGACGCGCACGCGATACAACCAGCTCTCGACGCTCGTTCAGCAGCGCAACGACGCGCAGGCGCAGGCCAACCGCTGGCGCTCCTACAAGGGCGACGACGGAGGCGTGCAGCCCTGGGCGGAGAAGCGCGCCGGAGTTTTCGAGGACAAGATTCGCTCGCTCGAAGACAGGATGCAGTCTCACTACGGCGACCTGCTCGACGAGGCCGCGACGAGCGACGACGGGATGATTAACGGCCAACAGAAGGCGATGGAGAACAAGGGGCTGATGCGGACGCCTAAGCCCCCGGCGCGCGCTCCTCAATCCGCCCCCGCGCCCGCTCAGCCGCAAGGCTCGGTGTCGCGCGCCAGGTTCCGCGCGAAATATCCGCAGTACCAGAGCGCGCCCGACTCGCAGGTTGACTCGATCATCAGCGGGCAAGGGTATCAGCCTAAGCCGTGAGCGTCTCTTCTCCACAACTCGACGTGAGCGACATCGCGGAGCCTCCGGTAGACGTGGACGGCCCTCCCTCCGCGCCCGCGTCTGAAGAATGGCAACGGTTCCCGCCAGAGGTGGGTTCGCTCGACATCCCGCGCTCCTCGATGCCGCAAATTAAAGGTGAGCACCGCGGCGCGATGGTGCAGTTCCTCCAGGGGCGCGGAATCTCTCACACGCAGGAGGAGATCGCGCCCGACGCGCTCAAGCCTTCGCAGGCCGAATACTCCCCCGAGAAGGTCGAGCGGGCGCGCTCTTTCGACGGGCCGCAGCGCAGCATCCTCGTCAGGCTCTGACAACCACGTCGTTGACGGCCACCACCAATGGCTCTCCGCTCTCGCCAGCGCGACTGGCGAGCCTTACCCTGCCATCAGGCTTCACGCGCCCGCGCACCAACTGCTCTTGGAGATGGCGCGCTTCCCGTCGTCCGGCGTTGACGACGGCGGCGGGCAGCCTTCCCCTCAGTCCGACACAACCCCTCAGTCCGGCTCGCCGCAGACTCTCGACCTCTCCGATCTCGCCGAGCCAGCCGCGGCCCGCGCGCCCGCTCGTCGCGCCGGCGCGCGCCGCTGGCCTCAATCGGCGAGCAGTCGCCGGAGTTGCGCGCTCTCTCAGAGTCGTCGCGCCGGGCCTTCACTGACCCGCTCACCGGCCAGAGAATCGAGGGCACGGTCGAACCCATAAGCGACTACGCGCGCTCAAGGCTCGAAGCGATGGGCGAAGATACTTCCGGCGTCGTCAAGCTGGTGGACGGCGAGGGGCGCGGTCACTTCGTAGAGAGTGGGCTTTTGGAAGAGCCTCATCACTCGAACTATCAGCCGCGCACTCCCGAAGGTCAGTTCGACGGCCCGCCTCAGTACCCGGAGACGGAAGCCGCGCCGGAACAGCCCTTGCACGAATACCTCGAAGAGTTGACGGGCAGGCCCGCGCCGGAGCTTCAGCCCGCACCGCAGCCGCCGCCTTCACTCGGTGCGAGGGTCGTGAACGTCACTTCCGACATCATCAATGCGCCTAAGAGCATTAAGAGTTCAATAGCCTTACATGGACCCTTCAGACAGGGAGTTTTTCAAATTGGGGCGCACCCCACTTTCCTGCAAGACGCAATCGCTCAACAGGTGAAGGCGTTCGCTTCTGAGAGTTCATTCCGTGATTTCGCGCAGGCGCTAACCGAGAAGTCTTGGTACAAGCCCATGACCGACGCTGGATTGTTTCTCCCCTCTGCGTCAGATTTGGAGATGGGCGGTCGCGCTCCGGCGTGGCTGAGAGAGGAAAGGTTCGCGTCCGCCGCCGCCGAGAAGATACCGGGCGTGCGCGCCTCGTCGCGCGCATACGTCGGAGCGATGGACTCGATAAGAAGTCAGGTAGTCGAACACTACCTGATTACCCTGTACGGCCCGGAGATGGACTTATCGAAGGCCGACCCGGAGACTTTGAAGGCGCTGGCCGAGATGGTGAACGTGACGACGGGCCGCGGTGTCGTCCCCGTGCTCGACCGCTTCGCGTGGGGGCGTTCGGCGGTCACGGCAGCGAATAACTTCCTGTGGTCGCCGCGCGCGATGGCCTCGCGCTTCAACCTCGTCTCGCCTTACCGCTTCATCATGAACGCGGCGAATCCTGCGACGCGGCCCGTGGCTGCTCTACAGGCGGCGGACTCCATGCGCGCGGCGCTCACCGTGGGCGGCTCGCTCGCGCCGCTCTCGCTGGTTCCGGGCATCAGAGTGAACTTGAATCCTTACAAGCCGGGGTGGGGCATGGTGAAGGTGGGAAACACTGAATACGATCTGCTAGACGGAGTTCCTTCAACCGTGAAGTATGCGGCACAGGTCGGGCAGGCGCTCTACCGTCACGCGGATGGGAAGCCGCCTGTTACAAGGCACGGCCAGGAGCAGACCGTCTACAACCTGACGAAAGACTTCCTGCGTAAGCGTCTCTCTCCTTCCGCGCAAGTGGCAGCCGAAGCCGTGACCGGCAAAGATGCGATGGGCGAGAAGACTACGGCCTCTCAGATGGCGAGCGATCTGCTGACTCCCTTCACTCTGGAAGAGATGTATAAGGCGTGGGTGGACGCGGGCGGCTCGTCGGTGAGTGACACGCTCCAGGGCAAAGAGTTTAAGACGGGCTTTAAGGGCGCTGTGGAGGGATTGCCCTCAGCGGTCGGCATCCCGACGCGCACCTACCCGAAGCGCGGAGAGTCTTTAGACCTCTCGGACATCGCCGAGCCTGCCGGCGATGTCCTCGACAACCGCTCGCCCTCGTCCTCGTCTCCCTCGCCCGGCGCGGCTCCTGCCGCCGCCCCGGACGCCGGCTCGCCCGAAGTCTCTGACGCGGAGGCCGCGGAGGTCGCGCGCTTCCTCGACTCGCTCGACGATAAGCAGTTCTCCGACTTCGCCAAGTCGTTGGACGAAACCCATCAGATGGGGCGCGCGGGCGAGGCCGCAGACCTAGTCGGAGAGTACGCGGCCAGAGGCATGTCCTCTCTGCCTATCCCCAACGCGCCGCGCTACGCGCAGGGCGCGCAGCTCACACGCGCGCTGCGGCTGCTGGCTCGCGAGAAGCGGTTGAGGCCCGCGCAGTTCGACCGCGACGCGGCAGTCGGGCGCTACGGCGACGCGATGCGCGAGGAGATGCCGGAGCGCATCTATTACCCTCAGAACCATTTCCCGCGGGAGAGGTGATCCGCTTGGGTTGGGAGAAGGGCTTTGCCTAACGGAAGATTTTAAGGCTGTTCCGTCGGGCAGAAATTTATTTCGTTAGGCAAAGCCTCGCGCCAGGAATGCCCTCCTTGGGAGTTTTATCAAGGCCCGCTGACTACCGCATAAGCCGTGACGGGGTGGACTTCCCACGGCGTCGCGCGCCAGTTGCAGCCGGAGTGCGGTTGCCCGTCGTTGGGGCAGACGGGGTTGTTCGGCGAGGTGGTCTGCGAAGCATTCGTGTGGACGAAGTCAAACATCATCCAGCCTGAGAACTTAACCCATTTGCCATTGATCTGCTTTTCGACCGCCTGCCGCATCGCTTCGTAGTTGCTATCATTGAAGTTAAACTTCTTCTCCCATCGCGGCGTGAACTCGACGACGACGTACTTCGATTGGTCGCCCACCTCGGACGGGTCGGCGACGATGTTGATGTGAACGTCGCGCAGGTCGGTTCGCTTGCAGTTGCAAGTCTCCTGCAACCCGCCCGGATCAACGCTCGCGACGTAGCCCGTCACCCAGACCTGATCGTTCGGCGAGAACCTCCCCTGATTGTTCGCCGGGTCGCGCATCGCCTGCACCGTGACCTTCTTCGGGCTGGTGACAGCCGTGCCCCGATTCTTCTGGAGGTTAAGCGTCCGGTGCTTGTTGTCCGTCGCGGTTCCGCAGGCCGGGCAGTTTCGGTAGGGCGTGCCTTGGGAGCAGGATGCCGGCTTAGGCTTGGCGGTCTTGTGCTTATGCGGGGGCTGCGCGTGCAAGACCGGGAGCGAACAGAATAGGATCAGCACTGGAAGAAGTAAGCGGCTTAGAGTTTTCATGGGCTGGGCCTCCTGTCGGTGAGTCAGACGGTTGAAGACGACCGGCGCGCGTGGCAGGTTAGGCGTCGGAGTGTAGCGTGCATCCCGCTGGACGGGCGGAAAGATATGCTTGGGAGAGAGAGATGTCAATAGTGAAAGGCAGCGCTCAAACAGGAGTAAGAGCGCCGCCTTTCCTTCCTACAACCTTTTCGGGGTCGTAAGGTCGCGATAGGTGAGCGTGCCGCGGTGCCGCTTCAGTTCCACGAGACCTTCATCACCGTCTCCACGGCATTGCCGAGCACGCCCAAGTCCGTCCGCCCGTTCACGATCTCCTTCCACTGGACGAACTGCCGGGGCGTGAAGCGCACCAGGTAGAAGAGCCATCGGGCGGCGTAGTCGAGGCCGCAGTTCTGCGGGGTCGCCTTCTGCTGGCCCGGCGTCATCGGGTAGACCTGCCGCCCGCGCCTGGCGAGGCGCTTTGTGCCGACGGCCTCGGGCTGGTGGCGGCGGCGCATCTTGGAGACGAAGGTCTTGCTCACTCCCGCGCTGCGGGCGATCTCCGTGTCGCTCCACTGCGACCACTCCTCATCGGCGAGGAGCATCCTGACCGCGCGGCGCTTGTCGGCGCTCGTGCGCGGCAGGCCGTGGCGGGCGTTGGCCCCGACGGCGTAGAGCACGGCGTCTCGGCGCGTGCCCTTCCTGACCTCGCAGGCGTACTCCTCCAGCCCGGACTCTGAGGCCGCCTCGGCGCGGTGGAAGCCATCGGCGAGCCAGAGCCTCTCGCCGTCGTCGAAGACGGCGAGCGGGGGGAACTCCTCGCCTTCGGCCATCAGCTCACTGTAGTGGGCGACCGTCTCGTCGTCTAAGCGCGTGCGGGACTGTACGCCCTCGTCTCTGGCGAGCAGCTCGAGCCTGAGCATCACTACTTGAGGCGCTACTCTCGGCTGCGTGGGCGGGGCCGTCAGTGTGGCCGTCCGCGCGGGCGTGGCCGGTCTCGTCATGCGGCACATTCTACCTTGAGGAATTATTATAGGGATTACGCAGTTGAGTTGAGCGTGTAGAGAGGCTTGGCGAGATAAACGCGCACTGCCTCTCGAATGATCGAAGTCTTCGCCTCAAACCAACTGATGCCTGTGCGATAACAATGAATCTCCAACCGCAAGAAGGCG
>DATARW010000028.1:0-17974 GCA_036263975.1 Pyrinomonadaceae bacterium | reverse complement strand
CCTGGTCGAGGGCTTGGGCGACGTGGAACGAAGCGCGCGGGAGTTCCTCGACGCGGGCGACGCGGAATCGGCGCTGCGGATTCTCCTCACGCTTCTGGAAGAGAGCGGCGACGGCTTCGACTACATAGACGACTCGAACGGTGAGCTGGGTGGCCCGCGCTCATGGCTCAGTTGTCTGGCTTATAGCCAGAAATCTTTCGCCTTCTCATCGTCGTGACCGGAAGAACTCCTGCATGAGCGCGCGGCATTCGTCTTCGAGCACGCCCGGCGTCAGCTCCATTCGGTGGTTCAAGGAACTCGCGTCGCAGACGCGGAAGACCGATTCGACCGCGCCCGCCTTCTCGTCACGCGCGCCGTACACCAGACGCTTGACCCTCGCCTGAACGAGCGCGCCCGCGCACATCACGCACGGCTCGACCGTCGAATACATAACCGCGCCCGTCAGACGATAGTTGCCGACCCTTCGGGCGGCCTCGCGCAGCGCGACGACTTCGGCGTGCGCCGTCGGGTCGCAGTCCGTTCGAGTGCGATTGCCCGCAACCGCGAGCACGCTGCCGTCCTCGCCGACCACGCAAGCGCCGACGGGCACCTCGCCGCGCCGGGCGGCCTCGCGCGCCGCGCCTATCGCCTCGCGCATCCGGCTCGCGTCGGCGTCGGACGTTGTCCCAAACTCATCTCGCGCCTGCATAGACATTCACGGACGCTTTCAAGAAACGACGGGTAAAAAATGAATATAGGGGCGCGTCCGCGCGCGCGTCAAGCGGGCCGAATTCGGGATTACGTCGCCACCGGATTTGGACGCGCGCGCCCAAGCTCGCGCCGTTCCGAGAGGGAATGCGGAAGCAGAAAGTGGTCTTCAGAGGTAGCTCAGCCACGCGTCGCGGCGGCGAGCTTTGACGCCCGCGAACCAGCGACAGAGCGGGTAGAGCGCGGCGACGACGCAGGCCCAGACCGCGTAGACCACCGGCAGGCCGTAGCCCCATTCGGCGGGCCGCGCGTCCGGCGGGGTCGAGATGAGCCAGTTCCTGAAGAGCCACCCGACCGGCCCGCCTCCGGCGTAGGCGAACGCGAGCGCGAAGAGGTGTATGAGTGGGACGTGCAGGAGGTAGTAGAACATCGGCACGCGCCCGAAGACGACGAAGGGCCTGGCGAGCCGGCCCGGCTCTTTGCCGGGGGCGCGGTCGAAGAGTGCCAGCGCGAGTATCGCCGGGCCGAGCGTCATCAGCAGGTACAGCAGCGACGGCGGATACTTCAAGGTGTTGATGAATGAGAGGAAGGTGAACCAGCCCGACGCCTGCGCCGTCCACGGGCGCGGGTTGCCGTAAATGTTCGTCGCGCGCAGGACGACGAACAGCGCGACCGACGCCGCGCCGACCTGCAAGAGAATCCGCCGTCGCCGCTCGCGCTCGAACAGGAGCAGACGCCCGAACGCGTAGCCCACGGCCATCACGCCGACCCAGGGCACGAGCGGGTAGGCCATCAGCACCAGCATGCCGGGCCGCGGCATGACCACGTTGGTTTCGTGGAGCACGACCCAGAGCCAACGGAACCCGCCCGCGTCCTGCGCGCGCACGGAGTCGAAGGCGTTGTGCGCGAAGATCAACAGGAGGCCGAACGCCGCGACCCAGCGGATGGGGAGGAAGATGAGTCCGGCCAGCACGATCATCGAACAGCCTATCGCCCAGATGACCTGCATGAACATGAAATGGTAGTCGAAGTTGAAGAACCAGCCGAAGCGGACGAGCGTCATCTCCAGAAGGATCAGCCACAGGCCCCGCGTCAGCAGAAAGCGCGCCAGCTCCGGCTTCGTCTTCCCGCGCGAGGTCGAGAGAAACGCGCCCGTCCCGGCGAGGAAGACGAAGGTCGGCGCGCAGAAGTGCGTCACCCAGCGCGTGAAGAAGAGCAGCGTATTCGTCTTCGTCAGGTCGAGCGGGTCGAAGGCGGTCGCGCTCACGTGGAAGAATTCGCGCACGTGGTCGAGAGCCATGATGACCATGACGATGCCGCGCAGCAGATCAACCGAATGGAGCCGCGTGCGCGCCCCCAGCCGCTCGCCGAGCAGGTTCATGCCGACTTCGGGCGCACGGGCCGCTTCGTCGGCGGCCTTCACTCCGAACTCCTCCGCGGGCGCGGCGGTCGTGGTTTGTGACAAGAGTCTCCTTCCTGCGTCGTCGAATGGAAGGACTCCGCCCGCATGCGATGCGGCGCGGATGCCGTTCGCAAACTTCTATGGCATGCCGCCGCGGCAAGTCAACGGAATTCTTGTAAAACTTGCGACCGTGGAGAGCGGCGTAAATTCAAGGGGAGGCGGGCCGGAGCGCGTGGTTTTTGGTGTGCGGAAGGCTCACGGGTCGAACTCGCCGCGCTCTTCGCCCCGCACCACGCGCGCGACCTCTTCGAGTGTGAGTTGCTGGCCGTCGAGCATCAGGACAGGTGCTGGGTTTTGGGTGTCAGGTTCTGGTCGAGTCTTGAAGTTTGCCAGAACCTGACACCCAAAACCCAGCACCTACTTTATCACCGGCTCTTTGTTCGGGAACTGCGTGCGATGGATGTCTTCGGGGGCTTGCGAGCGTTGGAAGTCGGGGCGACGCCACTCGCCGCTGAGCTGGCCGGAACGCGGGGCGCGTGCGCGTTCGCGTGCGCGCTTGGCGCGGCGGGAGGCGGCGGGCGGGCGCTTCTGCCCGCGACCGCGCGTCCAGTCGCTCACGCGCTGGAACGGGTGGAGGAAGCTGCCCTCGGTCAAGACCTCGCCCGTCGCCTCGCGCAGGCGCGTGGTGACGAGGGCGAAGGTTATCAGCCCGGCGTTGAAGAAGACGCCGATCATGAAGACGACCACGCCGGGGATGACGCCGATGGTCGCGCGGTCTATGAAGGCGTTGAAGTCGTAGGCCGGGACGGGATGGATGTAAACCTTCAGGTTCCAGCAGGCCGCGAGCAGGACGAAAATCCAGAGGTAGTTGCGTCGAAGCCTTCGCCCCAGCGCCTCCCACTCGCTGATGTTGAACTGCGGCGACTGGAGGTCGGCGACGAGGAGTTTCGTCCACGCGTCGTCCGCCGCCGGGTCGGGCGTGAGAATCTGCGCGAAGTAGCCGGTCTCGACGAGGCGCACGCGGCTCGACCAGATTTCATAGTAGCGATAGCGCCGCGCCTCCATGAAGAGGAAGAAGCCGACGAGCACCGTGTTGATGAGGATGACGAAGTGCGGATTGGTCGGCGAGGAGAAGGCGAACGAGAGCGTCGCGCCCGTGGTGAGCACGGCCCAGTTCGTCGTCGTGTCGAGGCGGTTGCGCCATGTGTTGGCACGCGTGATCTCGCCACGGTAGAAGTGGGCCATCGCCGTGTTGAACTCCTGCGGCGTGGGCGCGGGCCGTCGCGGCGGGCGCGGCACCTGTGCGGCGAGCGCGGCCTGCTCCGGCGTGATGGTCTGATGAATGGGAGCCGTCTCCGGCGCGTCCGAAAGGGGCGCGGGGCGCGCCGGCTGGAGCGTCTTAGCGGCGTTGGCCGCAGGCTCGCTCGTTCTGGGACGCAGGTCTGTCTTCATCTCGCTCGCTTCCAACGCGGCCTCGGCCAGCATGGGCGGGGAGGAGAGACCGACTTACACGGAATGATAGCACGCGCCGCAGCCCGCCGGATATAAAACGAAGGATGAAGGCGGAAGGATGAAGGATGAAGTGGAGGCAGACGGCTTTCATTTCATCCTTCCGTCTATCCTCATTTCCTCTTCTTCTTCGGCGCGGCGGCGGCTTGCGGCTGCGGCGCGGGCGGCGTGAGGTTGACGGGCGCGGGGTAGCCCTTACCTTTGAGCGCAGAGACTTCGATGACGACCTCCTTCTGACCCTTGACGTTGTAGGTCACGCTGCCGCTCTTGCTCTTGCCGCGCGGGGGCGCGTTGCTGTCGCGGCTCGGATTGCCGTGTGCGTCGTGCGCCATCTCCTGAAGCGCGTCCGACGCTTGCGCGCGCTCCTGCTCGCTCAGGTCTTCGAGTTTGACGCCGTACACGTCGAGCACGCGGCGCAGGTTCTCCTCCGTGTTCGTGCCCTTGTCGTATACGTCGCGGTAGATGTGGAGCCGTCCGTCTTCGACGACAATGGTTTCGTAGCGCAGCTCGACGGGCATGGGCCTGGCGAGCTTCACGATCTGCGTCTTGTCGCGCTTCTGCGCGTAGGCCGCAACGTCGGCGGGCGTGAGCTGCGTGCCGCTCGCTCCGGCGAGCACCAGGGCGAAGTCCTGCACCTCCGGGCTGGTCAGGCCCACGCAGCCGTGCGAGGCGAACTGCCCGAGCCGCGCCGGTTGCTTGCCGCCGTGGATGAGCGACGGAAGGCCGATGGGAATCTTCAAGGGGCCGAGCGGGTTCATGCCGCTCCCGGCGGGGATCACTTCACCCGGCTGAACCTTGCCCCTGACCCAAGGCTCGTCGGGCGGCGTCCACGTCGGGTTGAAGATGATCTGCTCGGCCTTCCGCATCCCTTGCGGCAGAGGAAACTCCGGGTAGCCGATGCCGATGCGATAAGTCTTCGCGAGCTGGCCGTTCTCGAACACGTCCATGCGGAAGGCGGGCGCGTTGACGACGATGCGTGTGTCGGTCGGCACCGAGTTGGGCTTGCCGGAGAGCGTGCCCGCGCCGCCCGACCAGCGCTCGCTCACGAAGGCGTCGAAGGCCGGCAGTTTCTCTTCGCCGACGACGCCCTTGATCTTCTCCGCGGCGCTCCGGGTCGCCTCCGAAGTCGTGCCCGTCCCCGCCTCCTTCTCGTTCAGCTTGGCCGTCTCCTCGCGCGCGATCTGGCGCAGGCGCGCGACCTGCTCGTCCGTCAGTTGCAGCTTCGCCTTCAACGCGCCCGCGAAAGTCGAGTCGGCGAACATCGCATCCAGAACGGGCAACGTCACGGGCAGGCTCGCCGCGTCGCTCTCCGCCGCGGCGGGCGAGGGCGAAGGCGCGGGCGAAGAAGAAGGCGCGGGCGAAGAAGAAGCATTCGGCGCGGGCGTGGTCGGCGGCGCGTTCGCGCTCGCCGTGTTGGTCGGCGCGACGGTCGTGCAGCCCGAAGCCGCGACGAGCAGGGCGAGGGACAGAAACAGGGAGACTTGAGAAATCCTCTTCATTCTCTCGGCACTCCTCAGAAGTTTTAGATGCGCGCGGGCTTGTGCGTCACGCCCCGGCCCGGTTCAACTTTATAGCGGAAAGTGTACGGACGAACTCGCGCCCGACTTCAGGTGGCAACTCTCGTTCCGGCTCGCGTCCTTCCACGCTCCCCTTGAAAATCGCGCGCGCCGCGAACCCGGCACGCACCAGAAGCGGACGCGGGAAGTATCCGAAACCGTCCAACGGAACGCCGCAACGTCGAACGTCAAACGCCGCAACGATGGAACGCCACGACGCTGCAACGTCGAACGCCGCAAAGCCGCAACGATGAGCGTCGAACGCAGCAACGCTGCAACGATGAACGTCGAACGCAGGATAAACTTGCCTTTCAGTTCCGCGTTCGGCGTCTGTCATTCGGCTTTTCTGAGAATCGGGTACGGGTTGATGTTCTCGCCCGTCCAGAAGTGTCTGGGGTCTGCGACGCGGTAGATTTGAAAATGGAGGTGCGTGTTGCCGGGCGCAGCGTCGCCCGTGTCGCCGACGTAGCCGATGGTCTCGCCGCGGCGCGCGACGTGCCCCTCGGCGAGGCCGTCGGCGTAATGGTCGAGGTGCGCGTAGTAGAAGACGAAGTGCTCGTCCGCCGAGGCGAGCTGGTAGATGGTCGTGCCGCCCTTCGCGCTGTGGAAGAGTCTGACGACGCGACCATCGGCGGCGGCGACGACGGGCGTGTTGCGCGGGGCCGGGATGTCTATGGCGTCGTGAACCCGGCCCTCGCTGCGCGCGTCGCTGAAGGTGTCTCGAAGCTCCGACGCCTTCACGCCCACGACCGGGATCAACAGACGCAACGCGGCGACGCCTTCGCCCGCGTCGCTCGAACTGTTGTTCTGCGCCTGCGGCGAAGGCGCGGGTGCAGGCGTCGCTTGAGTCGCAGGCGTCGCGCCGTTTGGCGCGGGCGGCATCATGCTCGGCTGCGGCGAAGGCGTCACGCTCGCTCGCGGCTGAGGCGTCGCGGCGGGCGCTTGCGGCGTCGCGGACTCTTCCGTCCGGCGCGGAGCGGGCAGGGGCGTGACGGGCTGCGACCAGTAGCCGAAACTCAGATACCAGACCAGCGCGGCGAGCGCGGCCAAGACCACAGCCGCAATCAGCAGTACGCGCGTGCGCGGGCCGAGTGGCATTCGAGAGTCCCTTTCGCTTCAGTCCTTCGGCGGAGCCTTCTGCCGGAAGCTTATTGAACAAGTGGCCGCGGCGCAAGGGTCGCGGCGAGGCGAAGGGGTGGCGCTGCGCCGCACTTTTCTGCTATTAGATAAGGCATCATCAGATCAGACGCAACGCGGACGGCGCGCGCGCGGACACGAGATGCGCGTGCGCCCCGCGCCGACATTCTCAGGAGGAGGAAGATCGTGGCAGATATTTTAGACGAACGCCGGAGGGGACTCGAAGAGGAGTATTTCAGGCGCAGGGACAAGGAGTCGCTCGCGCAGTTGCGCGAGGCTCTGCGCGAGGAGGCGCGCGAGCGCGGCGAAGGCCCCGTCACGATGGACTGCCCGCGCTGCACGGGCCGTCTCCACGAGGAAACCTTCGACGACGTGAGCATTGACCGCTGCGACACCTGCGCCGGCATCTGGCTTGACGCCGGTGCGCTCGAAGAGATCATCAGCCAGGAGACCGCCGTGGGTCGCTGGTCGAAAGTCTTCTGGCCCGGCAGGACGAACGAATGAAGGTCAGAAGTCAGAACGATGAACGATGAGATGAAAGGCAACTGCTCTTCAGTTCATCGTTCATCGTTCTGACTTCATCGTTTCTTACGGGGGACAATGAGCGAACAGAAGACGACTGCGGGCGGGCCGAAGATGACCGCGCTCGTCACGGGCGCGTCCGGCGGCATCGGCGCGGAGCTTGCGCGCCTGTTCGCGGCGGACGGCCACCGTCTCGTTCTCGTCGCGCGCAGCCGCGACAAGCTCTCCGCGCTGGCCGAGGAGTTGGGCGGCAGGCAGGGCGTCAGCGCCCGCGTGCTCGCGGCAGACCTCTCGCGCACGGAAGCGCCGCGGGAAATCTTCGACGCGCTGCAAGCGTCGGGCGTCGCGGTTGACGTGCTCGTCAACAACGCAGGCATCGGCAGCTACGGCCTGTTCGCCGAGACCGACCTGAAGTCGGAACTCGACCTGCTGCAAATCAACATCAACGCGCTCACGCACCTGTCGAAGCTCTTCCTGCCGCAGATGATCGCGCGTCGCCGCGGTTACATTTTGAACGTCGGCTCGACCGCGGGCTTTCAACCCGGCCCGCTCATGGCCGTCTATTATGCGTCGAAGGCATACGTGCTCTCCTTCTCCGAGGCGCTCGCCAACGAAACGGAAGGGACGGGCGTCGGCGTCACAGTGCTCTGCCCCGGCCCGACCGAGACCGGCTTCGTCGCCGCCGCCGGGATGGAAGAGTCGAAGCTCTTCGACCGCGGCGCGATGACGGCGCACGACGTGGCCGAAGCGGGCTATCGCGGCATGCTCGAAGGCAAAACAATCGTCATCCCCGGCCTCCGCAACGCCTTCGTCGCACGCGCCGTCGGCCTCATGCCGCGCCGCATGGTGACGAAGGTGGTGCGCGGAATTCAAGAAAGAAGATCATGAGTCAACCGAGAGTCGTGCGCGCGCCGCGCGGCCCGCAGCTCAACTGCAAGGGCTGGCATCAGGAGGCGGCGCTGCGGTGCCTGATGAACAACCTCGACCCGGAGGTGGCCGAGCGGCCCGACGAACTCGTCGTCTACGGCGGGACGGGCAAGGCTGCGCGCAGTTGGGAGGCGTTCGACGCGATTGGGCGCGAGCTGACGAATCTTGAAAACGACGAGACGCTGCTCGTCCAGTCGGGCAAGCCCGTCGCCGTCTTTCGCACGCACGAGTACGCGCCGCGCGTGCTGATTGCGAACTCAAACCTCGTCGGCGCGTGGGCGAATTGGGAGCACTTCCATGAACTCGAACGCAAAGGTCTGATGATGTACGGGCAGATGACGGCGGGCAGTTGGATTTACATCGGCTCGCAAGGCATTGTACAGGGAACGTTCGAGACGTTCGCCGCGATGGCCGACCAACACTTCGGCGGCGACCTCGCGGGCAGGTTGATTTTGTCCGGCGGCATGGGCGGCATGGGCGGCGCGCAGCCGCTCGCCGCGACTCTGAACGGCGCGGTCTTCCTCGGCGTGGAAGTTGACCGCGCGCGCATCGAGCGCCGCGTGCGGACGGGTTACTGCGACCGGCTCGCGTCGGAACTGGACGAGGCGCTCTCGATCTGCGGGGAGGCCGTCGAGCAGAAGCGCGCCGTCTCCGTCGGCCTGGTCGGCAACTGCGCCGAAGTCCTGCCGGAGATCGTGCGGCGCGGCGTGCGGGTTGATGCCGTGACCGACCAGACGAGCGCGCATGACCCTCTGAACGGATACGTGCCCGCAAGTGTGAGTCTCGAAGAGGCCGCCGAACTCCGCGTGCGCGACCCGCGCGGATACGTCGAGCGCTCGACCGCTTCAATGGCGCGGCACGTCGAGGCGATGCTTGACTTGAAGCGTGCGGGTGCGGTCGCTTTCGACTACGGCAACAACATACGCAAGCAGGCGTTCGACGCGGGCGTCAGCGAAGCCTTCGAGATTCCCGGCTTCGTGCCCGAATACATCCGCCCGCTCTTCTGCGAGGGCAAGGGGCCTTTCCGCTGGGTGGCTCTTTCGGGCGACGCCGAAGACATACGGCGCACGGACGACCTCGCGCTCGAACTGTTCCCCGAAGACCGGACGTTGGAGCGCTGGATGCGGCTCGCGCGCGAGCGCGTGCAGTTTCAGGGACTCCCCGCGCGCATCTGCTGGCTGGGGCTAGGTGAGCGCGCCGAGATGGGCGAGGCGATAAACGAACTCGTCCGCCGCGGCGACCTCACAGCCCCCATCGCGATTGGCCGCGACCACCTCGACACCGGCAGCGTCGCTTCGCCCTTCCGCGAGACCGAAGGCATGAAGGACGGCACCGACGCCGTCGCCGACTGGCCGATTCTGAACGCGCTCTTGAACACGGCGAGCGGCGCGTCGTGGGTTTCGTTTCACCACGGCGGAGGCGTCGGCATCGGCTACTCTCTGCACGCCGGACAAGTCTCGGTCGCCGACGGCAGCGAGGAGGCGTCCAGGCGCTTGAACCGCGTGCTCACGAACGACCCCGGCCTCGGCGTCGCGCGCCACGTTGACGCCGGGTACGAGGAAGCGGAAGCGACGGCGCGCGAGAAGGGCGTTCACATCCCGATGCTGCGCGGGGACGCCAGGTAGAAGATGCCGGAAACTCAAACTCAGGCGAAGGAACTGCCGCCTCTCGTCGTCAAGGAGATCGCCGCGGGCGTGCGCGCCGTCGCGTTCTTCGAGGCGTTGAAGGGGACGCTCGTTTTAGTCGCGGGCTTCGGACTGCTCTCGCTCGTGCACCGCGACCTGCAAGACCTGGCCGAGCGGCTCGTCAGCCATTCGCACCTGAATCCCGCGAGCCACTACCCGCGCGTCTTCGTCGAGGCCGCGGCCCGCACCAGCGACGCACGCCTGCGGATGCTGGCGGCGCTGGCCTTCGCCTACTCCAGCGTGCGCTTCGTGGAAGCCTACGGCCTCTGGCGCATGCGCGCGTGGGCCGAGTGGTTCGCGATCATTTCGGGCTGCATCTACCTGCCGCTGGAAGCGTACGAGCTGTTCGAGCGCGCCACGTTCATCAGGGCCGGCATCCTCGCCGTCAACGCCTTCATCGTCGCCTACCTCCTCTACGTCCGCTTCTCGCGCACGGGGCGCGAGGCCGAGGAGGCGATACACCGCACGCAGGCCGATAAGAAGGCTGAGAAGAAGGCGAAGCAAGAGGAGTTGAAAACGCAGGCGACGCGCCCCGAAGACATTTGAGTCCGACTTAAGCGCGAGGGAAGAGTTGATCCACGAGGCGACAGCTACAAAGGGCGCGAGGGACTTGAGCACAAGCGCGCAGAAGAAGCGGCGCGCGCCGGGGCGCTGGAACGTGCGAGTTAAAAACATGGCATTCCAAACCGGAAGAAACCCGATGAAACACACGCGCGCACTCTTCTTACTTTTCGCGCTGGCCGCCGCCGCGTCGGGCACTTACGCGCAGAGCGCCGCACAGACTCCCGCCGCCTCGCCGACTCCCGCATCAAAGCCCGCGCACGGCGACAAGAAAGACAAAGTCAAACAGCGTTACGAGACCGTGCCGTTCGAGAGCAAGCTCATCGGCGCGGCGCTGCCCTACAACGTCTTGCTTCCGTCGGACTACAACCGAGGCTCTTCAAAGCACAGGCTCTACCCGGTCATCTACCTTCTGCACGGCCTCAAAGGGAGCGCGAATGATTGGGTGTCCGACCGCGCGCACCTCGCGGACTACGCCGCGCAGTATCCGTTCATCATCGTCGTCCCCGAAGGCCACGACGCCTGGTACACCGACAGCGCGACCGTGCCGAACGAAAAATACGAATCCTACATCGTTCAAGAGTTGATCCCCGACGTTGACCGACGCTTCCGAACCATCGCGGCGCGCGAGGGGCGCGCGGTCGCGGGCCTCTCGATGGGCGGCTACGGCTCTCTGAAGTTCGGCTTAAAGTATCCGGACTTGTTCGCCTTCGCCGCCTCGATGAGCGGCGCTCTCGCGGCTCCGTCGTGGCCGCCCGGCGACCCGACGCCCGGTTGGGTGAGTCCTTCAATCGCGCGGGTCTACGGCGCACAGGGCACGGCGACGCGACACGACAACGACATCTTCCGCATCGTCCGCGAAATGCCGCAGCCGACGTTATCGCCGCGCGTCCCTTCGCTCCCATACTTCTATCTCGACTGCGGCACGGAGGACGGACTCGTCACAGACAACCGCAGCTTCTCCGCGCTCCTCATCGAGAAGAAAATCCCGCACGAGTTCCGCGAGCTGCCCGGCACGCACAGTTGGCCCTACTGGGACAGGCAGGTGCAGGAAATCTTAAGGCTCGCCGCGCAGAAGCTCGCCGCGCCCGCCGCCGACTCGAAACAGAAGGCGAAGGGCGCGGGCAGTCTCTGAACGCTCAGTCGGATGATGCCGCCAGACGCAGACGCACAGGGAGCGCGCCGCGCGCCGCGCGAGTTCAGCCGCACGCGGCGGCGTCTGTTCTTCCTTCTGCTGTGCGGCGCGTTCCTCTTCCGCCTCGCGTTCGGCCTGTGCTCGCAGTTTTGGGCCGACGACGAGCGGCAGGTCTACCTCATCGGGCTTAAATTTTATGCGACCGGCGCGTGGCCCTTCTTCGGGCCGGACGTTTCGAGCGGCGTGCAGGTGCCGGGCGCGCTGCAAGGTCTGCTCGTCGGCCTGCCTCTGTTCGTCGCGCCCGTGCCGGAAGCGCCCTTCGTGCTCCTCAATCTACTTTCGTTCGCGAGCCTCTGCCTGTTCGCCTGGTACTGCATGCGGCGTCTGCCCGGAAGCCCCAGGTGGTTCGTCTGGGGCTGGCTCCTGACCGCGCCGTGGACGCTCAACTTCTCGACACACGTCGTCAACCCTTCCTACGTCTTGCCGGGCGCGATCCTTTTTTTCGTCGGCGCGTTGGAGACTTACCCGGCGACGCGCGAACGGCTCGTGCCGGCGCTGTGGGCGAACCTGATGATGGGATTCGCGCTGCTGTGGGTGATGCAGCTACACCTTTCGTGGGTCGTGCTCGTGCCGTTCCTCCTCGCCTCCCTTTACTTTCAACTGCGCGAGCGCGGGACGAAGGCGCTCGCGCCGCTCGGCTGGCTCGCCTGCGGCGCGGCGCTCTCAGGCTGCCTGCTCGCGCCGACGCTTCTCAAGTACGGACTGAAGGACGGGGCGGGCGGGGCGGGCGCGTTGTTCGCCTTCAACGCCGCGAACCTGCCGCGCGTGCTCAACCCCGTGGAGGGCGTGCCCGCGCGCTTCCTCTCGCTGGCGAGTTTCGAGCTGGCGCGCTTCACGGGGCGCGACACGGCGGAGCGAGCCGCCTTCCTGCGCGAGAACCTGTGGCTCGCGCCCTTCGCCCTCTTCGTCGGCGCGGTCGGCATCATTCAGCCCGCCGCGATGATCGCCCTGTGGTTCAGGAAGCGGCACGCGCGCGCGGACTGGCCCGCCGTGAAGTGGCTGGCGCTCCTCACCGTCGTGCTGCTCTGCGCGCTCTTCCTCTTCACGCCGAAAGCGCCGGCCTCGCATACGTTTTATGTTACCTTTCCCGTCGCCGCCCTGTACGGCTTCTACTGCTGGGACGCGTTGCTGGCGCGTCGCGGCTGGCGCGCCTTCGCCGCGATCTTCCTCGCCTGCGGCCTCGTCTTCCACGCGGGACTCGCCGCGCACAACCTCCGGCGCGTCTCGCTCTACGTCGAGCGCGAGACGGTGCGTGATGCCATCGCCGGGAAGAACCCGTCGCTTCTGGGCGAGCGACGCCCCGGCTCGCTCTACTAGGAATTTGATAACGGCTATGAGACTGACACTTGCAACGCGCCGCGTCATCGCGCGGCGCGCGAAACCGGCGAGCGCCGCCGCGTTCATACTGTTGCTGCTCGCGCTCGCGCCCGCCATGCGTGTGCGCGCGCAAACGGCGCGACCCGGCGGGGAGCAGTCGGCGCGCGTCCGCGAGATTCAGACGGCGCTGCGCGAAGCAAACCTCGACGGCTGGCTCTTCTACGACTTCCGGCACAGCGACCCGCTCGCCTACCGCATCCTCCTGCTCCCGGAGGGCGGCGTCACCACGCGCCGCTGGTTCTACTTCGTGCCCGTAGTCGGCGACCCCGTCAAGATCGTCCACTCAATCGAGCAGTACCGCCTCGATTACTTGCCCGGCAGAAAAATCATCTACCGGAGTTGGCAGGAGCTTCGCGACGCCGTGCGCGACGCGCTCTCGTCCGGCGGGCTGAAGAGTAAGCGCGTGCTGCTGCGAAAGGTCGCGATGCAGTATTCACCGGAGAACGACATCCCATACGTCGCGCGCGTTGATGCGGGCACGGTCGAGCTGGTGCGCTCGATGGCAGGCGTCTCGGTCGTCACCAGCGCAGACCTCGTGCAGCAGTTCGAGGCCGCGTGGACGCCCGAACAACTCGCCATGCACCGCGAGGCCGCCGCCAAACTTCACCGCATCATCATGGACTCGTTCGCCGAGATCGCCCGAAGGATTCGCGCAGGCGAGCCGACCAACGAGTACGACATACAGCAGTTCATCGTCCGCCGCCTCACCGAAGAAGGCATGACGAACGATGTGCCGAACGTCTCCGCCGGGCCGAACACGGCGAACCCGCACTATCACCCGGAAGCCGAAGGGAGCGCGCCCATACGCCGCGGCGACTTCGTCCTCTTCGACATCTCGGAGAAACTTCGGCGCGCGGGCGCGACCGTCGCCGACCAGACCTGGACGGGCTACGTCGGCGAGACGGTGCCCGAAGAGTACGTGCGGATATTCAACATCGTCCGCGACGCGCGCGATTCGGCGACCGACTTCGTGCGCTCCTCTTTTCGCGCGGGTCGTGTGATCCGCGGCGCGGAAGTGGACGACGTGGCGCGCGGCGTGATTAAGCGCGCGGGCTACGGCGAGCAGTTCACGCATCGCACGGGCCACTCCATCGGCGAAGAGGGCCACGGCAACGGCGCGAACATTGACGACTTCGAGACGCGCGACTCGCGCCGCCTCATCCCCCGCACATGCTTCTCCATCGAGCCGGGCATCTACCTCGAAGGCCGCTTCGGCGTCCGCTCCGAGATCAACGTCTACGTCAGCGAACGCGACGCCGAAGTGACGGGCCAGCCGATTCAGACGGAGATCGTGGCAATCCTGAAGTGAGCAGCGAGCGATGAGCAGTAAGCAGTAAAACATTTCTCCTCATCGCGCGTGAATTTGACAACGGCTCACCGCTCACTGCTTACTTGCTCACCATGCTGAACTTCGCCATCCAGACCGCGCGCGACGCGGGCCGCGTGCTCGCCGAGAGGTTCGGGCGCGCGCGTCAAATCTCGAACAAGGGCGAGATAGACCTCGTGACCGACGCCGACCTGGCCTCGGAGCGTCTCATCGTCGAGCGCGTCCGAAGCTACCACCCGCGCCACGCGATTCTCGCGGAGGAGGCGGGAGAGGTCAGGGCCCTCGGCGGCGCGCAATCAGAGTACAAGTGGATCGTTGACCCGCTCGACGGCACGACCAACTACGCGCACGGCTACCCGGTCTTCTGCGTCTCCATCGCGCTCGAACACGAGGGGCGCATCGTCGTCGGCGTCGTCTACGATCCGATGCGCGACGAGATGTTCGCCGCCGAGCGCGGCGAGGGCGCGACGCTGAACGGTCGGCGCATGCGCGTCTCGGAGACGGACGACCTCAACCGCGCGCTCATGTGCACGGGCTTCCCCTACGACGTGCGCGAGCGCGGCGACTTCGCGCGCCACTTCCGAAACTTCATCATGCGTGCGCAGTCGGTGCGCCGCGACGGCGCGGCGGCGCTCGACCTCGCCAACGTCGCCTGCGGGCGCTTCGACGGCTTCTACGAAGAGGGCCTGCGCCCCTGGGACGTGGCCGCGGGCGTGCTGCTCGTCGAAGAAGCAGGCGGGCGCGTCACGCACTACGACGGCAGACCGTTTCACATCTACACGCCGCCCATCGCCGCCAGCAACGGCCTCGTCCACGACGCGATGCTTGAGGTACTTCAAGAGCCGTGAACCGTAAACCGTGAACCGTGACGAGAGAAAGCCGTGAGCATTGAACCGCGAGTAGTGGTAATGCTCAAACCCTCTCGTCACGGTTCACGGTTTACGGCTCACGGCTCTTATCTGTATATTTATTCAGACGCTTCAGACGTTTCGAGCGTCAAACTCACGTCCGTCTCGGCGCGTCGGCGTCTCGCGCGTCCACTCCGAAAGTCGCAGAGGAAGTCTTCGGATGATCGCACCCGGAACAGTCTTGCAGAACCGCTACCGCGTCGAGCGGCAGATCGGCGAAGGCGGCATGGGCGCGGTCTACGTCGCCACGGACGAGCGTTTCGGCTCGACGGTCGCGTTGAAAGAAACCCTCTTCGACGACCCATCCTTGCGTAAAGCCTTCGAGCGCGAGGCGAGGCTGCTCAACCACCTGCGCCACACGGCGCTGCCGCGCGTCAGCGATCACTTCGGCGAAGACGAGGGGCAGTTCCTCGTCATGGAATACATTCCGGGCGAAGACCTCTCCGACATGCTGAAGGAGCGCGCCGCGGCCTTCCCCGTCCCGCAAGTGCTCGCGTGGGCCGACCAACTCCTCGACGCGCTCGAATACCTTCACACGCAAGAGCCGCCCGTCATCCACCGCGACATCAAGCCGCAGAACATCAAGCTCCTGCCGCGCAATCAGGTCGTGCTCCTCGACTTCGGTCTGGCGAAGGGTGCGCCCCTCCAGACGCGCGTCACCGCGACGGGCAGCGTCTTCGGCTACTCGTTCAACTACGCGCCCATCGAGCAGATGCAGGGCGCGGGCACAGACCCGCGCAGCGACCTCTACTCGCTCGGCGCGACCCTCTACCACCTCCTCACCGCCACGACCCCGCCCGACGCTCTCACGCGCGCGACGGCAGTCCTCAACGGCGAGCCTGACCCGCTCAAGCCCGCGAACGAGTTGAACGCGCGTGTGCCCGCAGAGGTCGCACAGGTGCTCGCGCGCGCCATGAGCCAGAGCGCGGCGCGGCGCTTCCGCACAGCCGAGGAGATGCGCGCCGCGTTTCGGGAAGCGGGACAGCGAGCGGCCATCGGCAGAGAGGCGACGGCGGCTGACGCTTCGACACCGCAGCCGAATCTTCCCGGCGAGCGGACGAGCCTTTCCGAGAACGAGACACGTCTGTTGGACGCGCCCGTCACCAACCGCCTCCCACTCGCCGAGACCGAGGAACTGCTCGAAGAGACCGCGTTCGCTCCGAGACACGACGCCGCGACGCTCGCCAGCGCCAAAGCCGCCGGGAACGAAAAGACGGCAGCCGTCGAAGGCGGAGAACAGACCGCGGCCCCCGCGCGGCGCGACGAGAAGTCAGAAGTCACGCGCGTCAGCACGTCTCAGGACGCGGGCGCGGCGCGCAGGAAGGGTTCACGGCGCGCGGTCGTCGCCGCGATGTGCATCGTCGCCGTCGCGCTCGTCGCCGTCGCCGTCTACTCGTTCGCGCGCCGCGCGCCGCGCGCTGTTGACGCGAACGCACAAGCCCCGACCGCCGGGCAGAGCGCGCAGCCGCCGCCGACCGAGACGCAGGAGCAAACGCAGCCAGCGCCGACAAACGCCGACAGCGGGAAGTCTTCGGAGGCTTCGCCCGCGAACGAGTCGGCGCACGCCGCCGCGCCCGCTCGCCACGCGACGCCCGCGCCGGACAGGAACGCGAGGCCGCGCGAAGAGAGCAGGCCCGCGGAGGAGAACGTGCCGCCCGCGCCGCCGCCCGCCGCGCCGCCGCCTGAGCGTGCCGCCGGGGACGACGAAGAGAATCCGTTCCGAGGCCGCGACTGGGCGCGCAACCCGCCGAGCGACGAAGAAATTCAACGCTGGGTGGCGCAGCATCCCGGCTGGCTGGAGCAGCACCCGAACCGCGCGCGTATGCTCAGGAAGCGTGTGATGCAAGAGCAGCGGCGCAGGAGAAATAATCAACAGCCGCCGTTCCAGCAGCCGCCTCCTTAAATTTTTTGTTGAGTTAACAGCAGAGGAGATTAACCACCGCCCGTTATCAATTCAGTTCTTCTCGCCCAGTCCGTGCTTCTGCTTGCAGATTTTGCAGAATGTCGGCGGCTCGGTGTTGTCTATGAGGTGACGCGCGGGCTTGAGCGTGCGGAGGTAGGCGAACATGGCCTTGAGGTCTTCGTCCGTCATGTTCCTGAAGGCCCACCAGGGCATGGCCGGGCTGAGCGCGCGCGCCTTGACGTGGCCGTCGCGCATCGCTTCGAGGAAGAGCGTCTCGTCGTAGTAGGGGATGCCCGTCTGGTCGGGCGTGATGTTGGCGGTTGCGATCGTGTGCCCCTGGCCGTCATCGAAGACGTTGCCGCCGCCGTAGTCCAACCCTCTGATGGGCTGGCCGCGTTCGTCGCGCGGCGTGTGGCAGCCCGCGCAGTCGCTGACGCGCACGAGGTACTCGCCATACTCGACCTGTTTAGTCCTGTCCGGCTCCGGCACAGGCGCTTCGACCGGCTGCGGCGCGGAGTTGATGAGGCGCGAGAGCGGGAACGGGACGTTCGTCTGCGGAAGCCGGTTTCGCACCGGCTCAATCGAGCGCAGGTAGGCGACGACCGACGCGAGGTCTTCGTCCGAGAGGTTGCGGAAGCTCTGGTAAGGCATCAGCGGGAAGAGCGCGCGACCGTCGTGGCCGACGCCCTCGCGAATCGCGCGTGCAAGCTGGTCGTCAGTCCATGCGCCCGCGCCCGTCTCTCCGTCCGGCGTGATGTTCGGCGCGACGAGCCACGGCGTGCCGTCGGCCTCCATCGAGTTCCCGCCGCCCTTCAACGTGTTCCCGCCGCCCCTCTTCAACGCCGACGCGTATGAGCCGGGCAGGTCGTTTCGGTCGAGCTTCGTGTGACAGGCGAAACAGCCCATCACGTTCTCCGTCAGGTACTGTCCGCGCGCGAGCCTCTGCGGCGTCGCCTCGAAGCGCCGGTCGTTCAGGGGCCGCGCCTTCGGCCCGACGAAGGGCCGCCACCCAACGGTCACGCTGACGCCGACGACGAAGAGCACCGACAACACGGCGAGGCCGTACCCCGCCGCCCTCAACAAACGTCTCGCCCATTTTCCGGTCAACTCTCTTCAACCTCCTGCGGACAAATTTTCGGTAATGGCTCAACCGGAGGAGATAAGTGAGAGATTGTAGTCATGCAGAAACAAGCGCAGACAAATCTCATGCATCTCCTCGGATTTGGAAAACGAGAGCGACTTCCTGACGAAACGTCCGAGCCGCTGCCGAAGCGTTAG
>DATARW010000052.1:0-13359 GCA_036263975.1 Pyrinomonadaceae bacterium | reverse complement strand
TGAGCGGAAGGCAATCTTGGGGTTGTGCTTGGCGAGCACCTTCGTGATGGCCGCCGTCAGCGTCGTCTTCCCGTGATCCACGTGCCCGATAGTCCCGATGTTGACGTGCGGCTTCGACCGGTCAAACTTCTCCTTCGCCATTTCTGAATCGTCCTCGCTTGAAAAGAATTATGTTAGCTCAATCCGTAAGCCCGAGATGGGATTTGAACCCATGACCTCATCCTTACCAAGGATGCGCTCTACCCCTGAGCTACTCGGGCGCGGACACCGACGAACTGCCCTGTGTTTAGTGGAGCGGGAGACGAGGCTCGAACTCGCGACCCTCAGCTTGGAAGGCTGATGCTCTACCAACTGAGCTACTCCCGCCCGAAAGACAAGAATGAAGGATGAAGGCGGAAGGATGAAGTGAAAGCCCTCCGCCTTCATCCTTCATTCCTGATCCTTGCTTTTCGTGGTGCAGGGGGTAGTATTCGAACCTACGTAGGGCGTGAACCCGCCGGGTTTACAGCCCGGTGCCATTAACCACTCGACCACCCCTGCGTCTGTCACTCGACAAGCCGGCGAAGGGACTTGAACCCCCGACCCTCTGATTACAAATCAGATGCTCTACCAACTGAGCTACGCCGGCCTACTACGGTAGAGAATCCGCGGCTTCCGGCAAAACGTGAATACTAGCAACGCGTTCCGCAAAAGGCAAGCCGACAGCGCCGGACGCTTGCGACGCTGCGAAACGGCGCGGCGGTAGGAACAAACCTGTTGACGCTGCGGCGCGCTGGAAAGTAGGATGGTTAGTGCCCGCCGACGTGCGGCGTCCACGCCGGGCGCGCAAGCCTCCCGCGCCTCACCGCTCGCCAAGCCCTTCGGCCCCGAAACTTCGGGCACGAACGGCCTTCCGTAACTTCGGACGCCCTTTGATGCGATAACCACACAAGGAGATTCCCCGTGCGTAGCAGCAACCCGCTCAACTTCTGCAAAGTGCTCGCCTTTGCGCTCTTATTTTGCGCCCCCGGTGCGGCACCGGCAAGCGCGCAGACCGGCGTCGGCGCGACCGAGCCTCCGCCGCGCCCCGCCGCCGACCGCCGCGAGCGCCGACCGCCGACCGCCGCGCACGAGAGCGAGATGGCGTGCGGAGGCTTCATAGAGCAGCAGGCGGCCAAGGGCCAGCCGCAGATCGTCGGCGCGGAACAGGAGCGAGAGCGGCGCGTGTTCGGGCAGGGCGACCTCCTGTTCATTGACGCGGGCGCGCAGAAGGGCTTGAGGGTCGGGCAGGAGTTCGAGGTCACACGTCCGCGCGGCCAGTTCCGCTCGAAGTTCTCGCACAAGGGAGGCTCGCTCGGCGTCTACACGCAGGAGGTCGGACAGGTGCGCGTCGTGCGCGTGCGCGAACGCGTCTCGGTGGCGGAAGTCACTCTGTCTTGCAGCGACCTACTGCTCGGAGACCTCTTGCGCCCACTGCCGCAGCGCGACGCGCCCGCGGCCCACGCCGAAGTCAACCTCGATCACTTCGCAGAGCCGACGGGCAAGCAGACCGGCCACATCGTGCTGGCGCGAGACGGGCGCGAGACGCTCTCGCGCGACGAAGTCGTCTTCATAGACCTCGGCGCGGAGGACAACGTAAAGGTCGGCGACTACCTGACGGTCTTCCGGCCCGAAGGCCGCGGGACAATCGTCGAAGTCCGCGGCGAGGTCACGGCCAACTCGCGGCGCGGCTACGAGAGCGACGAGTTTCGCGGCGGCAGATTCTCCAACGAGTCGCAGCGCGTGAAGGACGTTGACGGCAGCGAGTACGGGAACACGGTTAAGACGGCCTCGATCAAGCGTCAACGCCCGCCCGTCCCGCGCCTGACCGTCGGCGAGGTCGTCGTCCTGCGCGTCGAGGGTCGCACCGCCACCGCCATCATCACGCGCGCCGCACAGGAGATTCACACCGGCGATTCGGTCGAGCTGCAATAACTTCGGTCGAACTGCAATAGCTTCTGAGCCGCACGACACACAGCCGCCGGCTTTCAGCCTTCTCCATCCGGCGTCGGTCTAGCTCGACCGAACCGGAGCAAAGCTGAAAGCCGGCGGCTGTGTGCTGTTCGCTTTAACCGATGGAAATCTTTCCGTCTTTGTGCGGCAGGGCTTCGGCGGCAGCTTCAGAAGTGTCTGCGCGCTCGGCCTCGCGTTCGACGGCGGCGCGTTCGATGGCGGCGCGGTAGAAGGCTCGGAAGTATCCGTACATCGAGAGGCAGGCCGAGAGCACGACGACCCAGAGCATCGCGCGCCCCGAAGTGTAGAGCAGAACCTGCCAGTCGGTTCCCGTCACCGCGCCGCCGCCGAAGAGGTGGCCGAGGGCGTCGCGCAGCTCCGGCACCGTCCAGAACTGGATGGCGGGGAAGGCCCGTCCGAAGTTGGCGACGGGAGGCATGCCCCCCGCGCTCGACGCGATGAGCAGCGCGACCGCCGCCACCTGCGCGCCCATCTTGAACTTCCCCATCCGCGACGCAGAGATTAAAAGGCCGTCCGCCGCCGCCATCGAGCGCAGGCCGGAGACGGCGAACTCGCGCCCGACGATGATGCAGACGGCCCACGCGGGCGCGAGCCGGTTCTCCACCAGAGAGATGAGCGCGGCACTGATGAGCAGTTTGTCGGCGATGGGGTCGAGCAGGATGCCGAGGCGCGAAATCTGCCGCCGACGGCGCGCGATCTGCCCGTCGAGGTAGTCCGTGAAAGCCGCGCCGAGGAAGAGCACGACGCCGAGGACGTGGCGCTCGACGCCGAACCAGTTTTCCGACAAAGGCGTGAGCAGGACGACGACGAGCAGGGGCACGACGAAGATGCGCGACAGCGTCAGTGCGTTCGGAAGATTAAGCACATCCCTCCCTGCTCTACCTCGTCTCGGACGGTTAATTCGCGGGCGTCTTTATGATGCGAAGTGTAGGAGTCGTGCGCGGAGAGTGTCAAGACATCAATCTGCGCCGGGTGCAGAGGACAAACGGGCGCGGCTCTGCTACAATCATCGTTTCCGCGCGGCGCGAGATTCGTCACTGTGTTGCGCGCGGACGGTTGTAGGCAATGGCAATAGACCGCATCACGGTGCGCGGCGCGCGCCAGCACAACCTGAAGAACATCAGCGTCGAGATTCCGCGCGACCGCCTGACGGTCATCACCGGACTCTCCGGCTCCGGCAAATCGTCTCTGGCCTTCGACACGATCTACGCCGAGGGGCAGCGCCGCTACGTCGAATCCCTCTCGGCCTACGCACGCCAGTTCCTCGATCAACTCGAACGCCCCGACGTTGACTCGGTTGACGGCCTCTCGCCCGCCATCTCCATCGAGCAGAAGACGGTCTCGCGCAGCCCGCGCTCGACCGTGGGCACGGTCACGGAAGTTTACGACTACCTGCGCTTGCTGTTCTCTTCGGTCGGCCAGCCGCACTGCCACATCTGCGGCGCGCAGATCACGCGCCAGTCCGTCGAGCAGATCGTTTACAGCGTGCTTTCGATGCCCGAAGGCGAGCGCGTGATGGTGCTTGCGCCGGTCGTGCGCGGGCGCAAGGGCGAGTTCAAGAAGGAACTGGAGAAGCTTCAGAAGGACGGCTTTCTGCGGGCGCGCGTGGACGGCGAGCTGGTCTCACTCGACGAGGAGATCAAGCTCGACAAGCGCCGCAACCACACCGTCGAGGCCGTCGTTGACCGCCTGCTCATCAAGCCCGGCATCAACGAGCGCCTGACCGAGTCGGTGCGAACGGCTTTGAAGCTGACGGGCGGCGCTGTCCTCATCTCCGTTGTTGACGGCGAGGAGAAACTCTACTCCGAGCGCATGGCCTGCGTGAACTGCGGAATCAACGTGCCGCCTCTGGAGCCGCGCTCTTTCTCCTTCAACTCGATCTACGGCGCGTGCAAACGCTGTCACGGACTCGGCACCATCCTCGAAGTTGACCCGGCCAAGATCGTCACCGACGCGACCGGGCGCGCAGACAAGCTCTTCCTCCCGCTCGCCGCGGCAGACAAGCAGGGCGCGGCTTATTTAAAGAGCGCGCTCGTCGCCGTCGTCGAGCACTTCAAGGCCGACCCGCTGGCTCCCTTCTCGGAGCTTCCCCGCCAAGTGCGCGAAGCCTTCTTCCGGGGCGTCGAGGGGCAGATAACTTTCCGCCAGGGACTTTATAAATACGAGAGCGACTGGAAGGGAGCCGTGCGCCACCTCTCCGAGCGCATGCACAACCCTCCGAGCGAGCGCGTGCGCGAGGCGCTGGAAGAACTCGTCTCGCCCGTCGGGTGTCCGGATTGTCAGGGGCAGAGGTTGCAGCCCGAATCCCTCGCCGTGCGCGTCGGAGGTCGCGGCATCGCCGACTACACGGCGCTGCCGATTGAAGAAGCGGTCGCGGCCTTCGACCGCCTCAAGCTCAACAAGCGCGAGGAGCAGATCGCCGGACTCGTCCTGCGCGAGATCAGAAACCGCCTGCGCTTCCTCGCCACCGTCGGCCTCGGCTACATCACGCTCGACCGCGCCTCGGCCACGCTTTCCGGCGGCGAAGGCCAGCGCATTCGCCTCGCCACGCAGATCGGCTCGCAACTGCGCGGCGTGCTCTACGTCCTCGACGAGCCTTCCATCGGCCTGCACCCGCGCGACAACCAGCGCCTGCTGGAGACGCTCGGCGCGCTGCGCGACCTCGGCAACACGGTCGTCGTCGTCGAGCACGACGAGGAGACCATCCGCCGCGCCGACTACGTTGTTGACCTCGGCCCCGCGGCGGGCGCGCACGGCGGCGAGATCGTCGCCTACGGCACGCCGGAAGATGTCACCTCCAACCCGGCTTCGATCACGGGCCAATACATCTGCGGCAAGCTCTCCATCGAAGTGCCCGAAGTGCGGCGCACGCCCAACGGACTCGCCGTCACGGTGCGCGGCGCGCGCGCCAACAACCTGAAGCACATTGACGCGACCTTCCCGCTCGGCCTGCTCACGGTCGTCACCGGCGTTTCGGGTTCGGGCAAGTCAACTCTCGTTGACGACATCCTCTACCGCGCGCTCGCGCGCCACGTTTACGGCTCTCTGGAAGAGCCGGGCGCGTTCGACGAGATCGTGGGGCTGGAGAATGTTGACAAGGTCATCGAGATTGACCAGTCGCCCATCGGACGCACGCCGCGCTCGAACCCGGCGACCTACACCGGACTGTTCACGCCGATACGTGAGCTTTACGCGATGCTGCCGGAATCGCGCGAGCGCGGCTACAAGCCGGGCCGATTCTCCTTCAACGTCAAGGGCGGGCGCTGCGAGGCGTGCGAGGGCGACGGCTTGAAGCGCATCGAGATGAACTTCCTGCCCGACGTGTACGTCCTCTGCGACGTGTGCCGCGGCGCGAGATACAACCGCGAGACGCTCTCCGTCAAGTACAAGGGCAAGTCCATCGCCGAACTCCTCGACACGACGGTCGAGGAGGCTCTGCCCATCTTAGAGAACATCCCGCAGATCAAGCAGAAGCTCCAAACCTTGCTCGATGTCGGCCTCGGTTACATCAAGCTCGGCCAGTCGGCGACTACTTTGTCTGGCGGCGAGGCGCAGCGCATCAAGCTCGCGCGCGAACTCTCGAAGCGCGCGACCGGCAGAACCATCTACATCCTCGACGAGCCGACCACTGGCCTTCACTTCGCAGACGTTCACAAACTCCTCGACGTGCTCCAGCGCCTCGTCTCCCTCGGCAACACCGTCATCGTCATCGAGCACAACCTCGACGTTATCAAGAGCGCCGACCACGTCATAGACCTCGGCCCCGAAGGCGGCGCGCACGGCGGTCGCGTCGTCGCCGCCGGCACGCCCGAAGATGTCGCCCGCGTCCGCCGTTCCCACACCGGCCAGGCGCTGCGCACGCTCCTCAACGGCCACGCGGCCAACGGCCACGGCGAGCCGCAGCCGAACGGCAAAGAGACGAAGGCCGCCGCCAACGGCAAGCCTGCCGCGCGCGGCAAACGTAAAGATACAGATGCAGCGTGAAGGCTTCTCCCTACACAGACACCATCAGATTGCCCCCGGATTTTCAGGCCGCTATACTGCCAACAATTGTCGGACAAAGGAGAATCTTCGCTTGGACGCATTGAACATCAAAGAAGAAGCGCGGCGCTTGATCGAGAGGCTGCCCGACGACGCCACGTGGGACGATGTCATGCGCGAAATCTACGTGCGCCAGGCAATCGAGGCGGGCATCGCCCATAGCGAAGCGTGACGGCTGACGAGCGTCGAGGACGTTCGTTCTAAGTTTGGGTTATCCCGGCCGTTAGGGTCTTCTGGATTGAATCGGCAGCCAAAATAAATTATGCGCGACCGCATCTCATCCATCGTTGCCGGCAGTTGCGAGGTCAAAAGACATTTTTTCGCTGAGCGTGCGGGGGAGATCGTTGACGCGGCGCATGCGATTGCCGAAGCCTTCGACGCGGGCGGCAAGCTTCTGGTGTGCGGCAACGGCGGGTCGGCGGCGGACGCGCAGCACATCGCGGGCGAGTTCGTGAATCAGTTTTTGCTGAAAGATAGGCGCGCGCTGCCCGCACTCGCCCTGACGACCGACGGCGGCGTGCTGACGTGCGTGGCGAACGACACGGGGTTCGAGCGCGTGTTCGCCCGTCAGGTCGAGGCGTTCGGCGCGGGGGGCGACGTGCTGCTGGCGATCACGACTTCGGGCAACTCGCCGAACGTCCTGGCGGCTGCGGAAGTCGCGCGCGAGCGCGGGATGAAGGTTGTCGGCCTGCTCGGACGCGACGGCGGGCGCGTGCGGCCTCTCTGCGACCTCGCGCTCGTCGTCGAGAGCGACGACACGCAGCGCATACAGGAGACGCACAACCTCCTCGGCCACGTCCTCTGCGAGCTGGTCGAACGTCTGCTGTTCCCCGACGAAGCAGGTTAAGGCAGTAAGAATTCAACGTGGATGGACGGGATGGACGGGATTAGTAGCGTCGGATTGCGGATTTGAGATTTGAAATTTCAAGTCCGTAATCCTATCTATCCTGTCCATCCATGTTAATTGTTTTAGCTTTAACAGGAGCGTCGTTAGCCAGTGTCAATCTACGACCGAATCAAGCCGCTCGGACTCGAAGGCGTGAACACCTATCCGCTGGCCGAGCGAGAGAGCAAGGTGGCGGTCAGCGACTTCGCGCGCCCGTTCGGCGAGGACTCGTCTCTGCGCGACTTCCTTGCGAGCCTGCCGAACATACTCGCCGTTCAAACGCTGCGCGCGCTCGCCGCGCAGATGCGTCGCGCGCGTGAGTTGGGCAAGCCGATTATCTGGGGCATCGGCGGTCACGTCGTCAAGACGGGCCTCGCGCCGCTCATCATCAACCTTCTGGAGCGCGGCTTCGTCTCAAGCATCGCGGCGAACGGCTCGGTGCTCGTCCACGACACGGAGATTGCATTGGTCGGCTCGACCTCTGAAGACGTTGACGCGACTCTGGGCGCAGGCGCGTTCGGCGCGACGGACGAGACGGGCAGGCTCTTGAACGACGCCGCGCGCGAGGGCGCACGTGACGGTCTGGGTCTGGGCGAGGCGACGGGGCGCGCGCTCGTCGCGTCGAACCCGAAGCACGCGGGGTTGTCGCTGCTCTGCGCGACCTACAATGCGCGCGTGCCCTTCACGGCGCACCTCGCCATCGGTGCCGATATCGCGCACTTCCACCCGCGCGCCGACGGCGCTTCCCTTGGCGCGACGACGCACACGGACTTCCGCCTGCTCGCCGAACTCGTCAGGCGCTTGAACGGCGGCGGCGTCTATCTCAACGTCGGCTCGGCGGTCGTGCTGCCGGAGATCTTCCTCAAGTGCGTGACGCTGGTGCGCAACCTCGGCCACGCGCTCGAAGACTTCACGACGGCCAACTTCGACTTCATACAATCTTATCGCCCGCTCACGAACGTCGTCCGCCGCCCCACGAGCGGCGGCGCGGGTCGCGGCTTCTCCGTCACCGGCCACCACGAGTTGACCATCCCGCTCCTTGCCGCCGAACTCCTCTGCGGCGACGCGAAAGAGTGAACCCAACTTCGAGGGCGTGTGAGGCGCGCGGAGGCGGCGTGCTATACTCTCCCGGCTCTTCAACCGATAAAAGAAAGCTCGCAAGGGGGCAATCATAGGATGGACGCCGAGAAGCTTGAACACTACCGAGGCATACTCACCGACCAACTGCGCCGGCGCACGGAGACGGCGCGCGAGAACCAGTCGGACGCGCTCGAAACCGCGGGCACAGACGATGGCGTCAAGGACGTAGCCGACCAGTCGGTCAAGGACGTGAGCCAGGAGATCGAGTACCGGCTGAGCGAGCGCGAGTCGCAGGCCATCGCCGACATAGATCAGGCGCTCCTGCGGATTGATGAGGGAACCTACGGCGTCTGCGCCCGCTGCGGCAAAGAGATTCCCGAACGCCGCCTCGAAGCCGTGCCCACCGCACGCTACGACGCCGAGTGCCAGTCAATCATCGAGCAAGGCACGGGCGAAGACGAGCACGCGACTTTGTAAGGCAAAAGTAAAAAGGCAAAAGGCAAAAGAGAAGAGATAAGGCAAGCGCCTTCCTTCTTCTCTTTTGCCTTTTGCCTTTTTACTTTTGCCTTAAGCTTTCGGGTGGGCCTTGTCGTAAACCTCTATCAACTTTTCCATCGAGACGTGCGTGTAGATTTGGGTGGTCGAGAGGCGGGCGTGGCCGAGTAGTTCCTGTATGTCGCGGAGGTCTGCGCCGCTGTCGAGCAGGTGCGTGGCGAAGGAGTGGCGCAGGGCGTGCGGGCTGATGTTGTGGATGCCCGCGCACAGCACGATGTACTTGTCCACCATCCGCCCGACCGAGCGCGTGGTGATGCGCGTGCCCTGATAGTTGAGGAAGACGGCTTCCGTGTCGCGCTCGGCGAGGGGCGCGTTGTTGAGGAAGGTGTGGCGCACCTCGGTCAGATACCTCATCAGCGCGTGCAGCGCCGGCTCGCCGAACGGCACGATGCGCTCCTTGCGCCGCTTGCCCTTGACCCTCACCATCCGGCCCTTGTAGTCAAAGTCGTGCAGGTTGAGCTTCGTCAACTCCGAGACGCGGATGCCTGTGCCGTAGAGCATCTCCAGGATGGCGCGGTCGCGTTTTCCCAGGTCTGTCTGCGTGTCCGGCGTCTCGATGAAGCGGACGGCGTCCTCGACCGAGAGGTGGTTCGGCAGCTTCTTTTCCAGACGCGGCGTCGAGACCAGCTTCGCCGGGTTCAGCTCGACGACGCCCTCGCGCATGAGGAACTGGAAGAAGGTGCGGAGCGCCGCCAGCTTCCTGGCAATCGAGGTCTTCTTCTTCTGCGCCGCGTGCAGTTCCGAGAGCCACTCGCGGATGGTGATGTGGTCAATGTCGCGGATGCTGACCTCGCGGCGCGCGCCCGTCGAGGGGTCGGCGGGCGCGAGATGCTCGTGGAACTGGCCGAGGTCAATGGCGTAGTTTCTGAGCGTGTGCTCGCTCACGTTGCGCTCGTAGCGCAGGTGTTCGAGGAACTGTGCGAGTAGTTGTTCCATGCGGGTAAATGGTAAATGGTAAATGGTAAATGGTAAATAGAAAATTTGGTGAGTGATGATTGAGCGCCGCTCAAGCTGCACGATGACCGCTCAGGTCGAGCAGCAGTCAACTACCATTTACCATTCACCATTTACCATTTACCCCTTCGGGGCGTAGTAGCCTTTGCGCGTGCGGATGCGGAGGCCGGGTCGGGCCTTGACGTTGAGGGTGAGGGTTCGGAAGCGACCGTCGCGCGGGTCTGCGGAAGAGGGGTAGTAGCTGAGGACGTATTGCTGCGAGAGTTCGGCGGCGATCTGCGTGAAGGCGTCCGCCAACTCGTCGTTGGTGTGCGGGACGAAGACCGCGCCGCCGGTCTGCGCGGCGAACTCCTGCATGCGGCGCTCGCCCGCGAGGTCGTGCAGGTTGGCGTTCTCGCTGTTGCCCGTCTGGACGGCGTACACCTGGCAGTCGTCGGCGAGCAGGCGGGCCATCGTCGTGTTGAAGTCGAGATCGCTCACGGTGTCTGTGCCGTCGGAGACGATGACGATCACCTTGCGTGTCTTCTGCGGCTGGAGGTAGTCGGCTGCCGCCGCGACGGCATCGAAGAACGCGGTCGCGCCTCTGGGCTTGCCGAAGCCTTCGATGGTGCGGACGAGCGCGCTCACGTCGTTCGTCAGGGGTTGCACCAGCTCCGGCGTGGTCGAGATCGAGTAGATGGCGGCGCGGTCTCTGGGGCGCACGACCGACTTGAGGAAGCGCACCGCCGCGCGCTTCTCAAACTCGCGCGAGGCGTTGAGGCTGGAGCTGTTGTCGAAGAGGAGCGCGATCTGGACGGGCACCTCCGCGCGGCTGAGATCGCCGACGGGCCTCAACTGCCCGTCCACGCGCAGCTCGAAATCCTCGGCCTTCAAATCCGTGACGGCGCGGCCATGCGCGTCCACGACCGAAGCGGGCACGGGGACGAGGTTCGAGCTGATGCGGACGACTTCATCGCCGCCGACTTCTTCCGCGCCTCGCGCCGCGCCTTCGGACTCGCCCTGCGACGACTGCCTCACAGCCGTCGTCGGGCGGCGCGTCGGGTTCAAGGTCTTATCCCTCGGCGGCGGCTCTGCGATGGGGCCGACGAGCGAGTTGACGGCGGGAGTCGGCGTTGGCGTGGGCGCGTTTGCGCCCTGCGTCGGGGACGGCGCGGACTTGCGACCCGACTGCGCGCGTGATCGCAGGGCCGCCGGAGCGAGCAGCGCCAGCGCACAGAACAGGACGACGAGCGCGCGTGAGGACGCACCCGTCGAAGTCTCCTTCAACGCTCCCGCGTTCATCTCGTCGCCGCGCGCGGCGCGTGCTGCCCGCCCTGAATTGTTTGAAGCCAAGCGTCCCATTCCAAGAGTGCGAGTTCGACCTGGCGCGCGTGCCGCTCGCGCTTGCGTTTGAACCTGCGCCGCTCCGCTTCGGCGAGCGGTTCCAGAAGCGCGAAAGTGATGTTCACCGGCTGGTAGTTCTTTGTGTCCGCGCCTGAGACGTAGCGCGCGAGCGCGCCCGTCGCAGTCGGCGGCGGAGCTTCGAGCATCGCATGCCCGCCTGCGAGCCGCGCGGCGTTCCGGCCTGCGAGCCATCCCGTGGCGACCGATTCGACATAACCTTCGACCCCGCTGATTTGCCCTGCGAAGAAGACTTCGGGGCGCTCACGCATCTGCAAAGTCGGCGCAAGCACGCGCGGCGCGTTGATGTACGTGTTGCGGTGAATCTGTCCGAACTGCAAGAACTCGGCCTGCTCAAGGCCCGGTATCAAACGAAGCACGCGCGCCTGTTCGCCGTAACGTAGATGATTCTGGAAGCCGACGAGGTTGTAGGCATCGGCCAGCAAATTCTCCTGCCGGAGCTGCACCGCCGCGTAGGGCTGCTCGCCCGTGCGCGGGTCACGCAGCCCCACGGGCTTCATCGGCCCGAAGCGCAAAGTGTCGCGCCCGCGCCGCGCCAGCTCTTCAATCGGCAGGCACGCCTCGAACCAGCGCGTCTCCTCGAAGCGCTGCAAGGGCACGCTCTGGGCCGCGACGAGCGCGTCATAGAAGCGCGCGTACTCTTCTTCATTCATCGGGCAGTTGAGGTAGTCGTCGCCGCCCTTGCCGTAGCGCGCCGCGAGGAAGGCCGTCTCGCGGTTGACCGAGTCAGCCGCGACGATGGGCGAGATGGCGTCGTAGAAGTAGAGGCCCGTGCCGCCGGTGAGGCGCGCGATCTCTTCGGCCAGAGCGTCCGAGCAGAGCGGCCCGGCGGCGATGATGTTGATCGCCTCTTCGTCAACATGCGTCGCCTCCTCGCGGAGGAGCGTGATGTTCGGATGCGCGTTGATCTGCTCGGTGATGAGTTCGGCGAAGCGTTGCCGGTCAACGGCGAGCGCCGCGCCCGCGGGCACGCGCGTCCGGCCCGCCGCATCGAGGACGAGCGAGCCGCCGCGCCGCAGTTCCTCTTTCAGAAGGTACGGGGCCGTGCCCGGCTCGTCCGACTTCAGGGAGTTCGAGCAGACGATCTCGGCCAGCCGATCCGTACGGTGCGCGGGCGTCTGCCTGACGGGCCGCATCTCGTAGAGCCGCACGCGCGCACCCGCCTGTGCGGCCTGCCACGCGGCCTCCACTCCGGCGAACCCGCCGCCGATGACGATAACTTCCTTCACACCTTCAATCGTAAACCGTAAACCTTGAACCGTAAACCTTGAGTAAGGGGAAGGCGGTTGTTCTGGTCACGCTTCACGGCTCACGGTTCAAGGTTTTCCGGCTTCGGCGCGTCGGGCTTCTCGTCGCAGTTAAGAGTGTGCGGGGAAATGTTTCAGGCCCGACGGCCCTCTTCATCCTCGGAGCCGGACGGGTGCGGCACGTCCGCGTCCATCGCTTCGGCGGACTCCTGCTCGGCCTTCAGCTCGCCCTCGTCCTCGCGCGCGTGCTCCGGCTCTCCGGCGCGCGCCTCGCCTTCGTCGTTCACGTTCGTCTCCGACATCCGTTTCACCCCTCCTGAGATTTTTCAGACCGCCGGGCGGTGCTCCAGCGCCCGAACCCGTTCGTGGCCGCGGCGCTCTCACTTGCCCGCGCGACTATCTTTCCTCCTCGCTTCCCGGCGCGGCGGCCCGCTTGACACCGCGCGCCGCCGCTTCGTATAGTTTTCGACGCCAAGCCACCTTAGCTCAGTTGGTAGAGCGACGGTTTCGTAAACCGTAGGTCTCCGGTTCAAATCCGGAAGGTGGCTCCATTTTTTTCGTCGGGACACGCTAAAATAACTCACAAGAGACGGGCGGGCAATCGAAGGATTGCCCGTTTTCATTTGTGCCGTCGCCGGATAGAGCGTGCCCCGTTTCGCCTGTGTTCGGGTGATAATGTTGCCGGCAGCATTGCCCGCAGCCATCACGTTGCCAGAACGAGCCGCCTGATGGTAATTTCCCTACGCTATTTTTTTCGTCAGCTTCGGGCTACACATCTCGAACGACCGTCCGCTCGCCCTGCTTCCGAGTCTTCCGGGCATGTAGGACGACTCTCTTAACCCGGCGATGTCCAAGCTTCTTTCAATCACGGCCCCGGCTGTGAGATGAAAGTTCCTCGTTATCTTTCTTCCAGGGAAGCAAATAATGTCAGGCCCACGCCCCCCTCGCCGCATCTCCCTACTCCTGTCCGCTTCACTCCTGTTGTTCTCCCTGGCAGCTCTGCCCTTGAGCCTGTCCCGCGTCGCCTCCGGCGCGCGCGCCTCCTCGACGCCCGCCCGCTCGCCCTACAAAGCTGCGGCGGCCACGGCAGCCGCGGCCTTCTTCGGCTTGACCTTCACGGTGAACTCGACCGGCGACGGCGCGGACAACAACCCCGGCGACGACACCTGCAACGACGGCACGGGCAACTGCACCCTGCGCGCC
>DATARW010000007.1:0-5439 GCA_036263975.1 Pyrinomonadaceae bacterium | reverse complement strand
CTGGGAGAGGTCTTCGGCCTCGGCGGTGTTGGCCGTCATCCGCAGGCAGAGCGAATAGACCCGGCGAGAGTGGCGAGAGTACAACTCCTCGAAGGCAGCCATGTCGCCGCCCGCCGCCGCACGCGTCAGCTCATAGTCCGTCGAAGGTTGTGCAGCCGTGAGGGACGCGTCGAGCTGCGTCGGATGTTGCCGCAGGGGGAATGTCGCTGCTTCAGTCATCAGAAACTCCTGAAGGGGGAACAGCATCTTTCAGTTGGCCGCTCCTTCATCATGACCGCCGAGACTTCACGACGCACAGTCGCGACACGGACAGGTGCTGTGCAAATCAGCAAGCTTAATGCCACGTCGGAGGGGCGAAAATGTTCCTGAATTCAGGCGGTCGGAGAGTTTCCGACCGGCTCGTTAACCAAATAAGTCGCCGACAGCCGAAAGCGTGCACCGGCAATGCTGGAGAGTCGGCCCGGTGGGACTTAAGCCGGAGCCGTCGCAGCGACTCCGCAGCCAAAATTTAGGAAAGCGGGACGCGCGGAAAGTGGGGCGAAAGCCGCGCGGCGTGGTCGGACTTCGAGAGAATTTGTACCTTTGAAGGACGGTCAAAGTGAATATTGACAGGAGGCAGGGTGGAGGCTAAACTGATGACACTTAGATAACCCTAACAGGAGGCTGTACACGCGACATTCCCGCTACACTGGGTCTGAAGGCGTGAGAAGAATCAAACACGTGGTTCTCTACAGTAATCGGCGAGCTTAAGCGCTGTCTCCGCAAAATTTGGGTCGGGCTTCTGACTCAGCGAACCAACGCCCCACACAGGCAGTGAGCTTGTGCGGGGCGATGTCGTATCTACCCTCGAAAGATCTCGCCCTCGTTCACTTCAACGGACGAAGATCGGGTTAGAGATTATCCAGGGCTTACCTTCCAGAAGGCTTCCAAGCTGATCCAGATAAACCTCGACGCGGTAAGCGCCTTTCTGCTCAACCGTTAATTCCGCCTCCGCCGAGTTCTTCACCTCCTGAACGGCCTGCCCGTCCCTGAAAAAGACCAGGCGACACTTGACGGGCGAGCGCACGGACAGGCGGACTGTTCCCGACGCGCCAGGCGAAATCTCATCCCCCATGACGCGCCTGTCCGCGCCGTTGTCTGCGTTGAAGCGGAAGCCGGTCGAGTCGCCGAACAGGTCGAAGGCGATGTAACTGTGCCCGCGCCGCAGCGCCGAGAGCAGAGTCTCCGCTTCGAGCGGCTCGCCTTTTTCGAGGAGCACGTGGTTGCGCACGACGCGGAAGCTGCGCTGGTAGGGGTCAAGCTTGAGGTCGAAAAGTTTCTTGCCCGTCTGCTCCTGTAGGCTCAGGCCGACGTTGGCATGCGCGTCGTTGCCGGCGACGGCGAAGACGCGTTGCAAGCCCGCGGCGTTGATCTCGTCCCAGCGCTTCAAGTTTTTGTCCGGCCTCTCGTAGAAGTCTGTGAAGAGGAGGTCGGCGTAAGGGAAGTAAGACCAGAGACCGTCGAAGAAAAGCAGGGCGTAGTTGATTCTCTTCGTGTTGGTGTAGAGGTTGTAAACCTCTACGGCGTCGAAGCCGCGCGTCGGCCAATCGCGTACCTCTTCGGGATAGCCGACGACGGCGAGCCGGCCCTCGTCTCTAGCGCGCGCGACGAGGCCGGAGAGCGGGAGGCTCGAATCGGAAAGCTCGACGCCGGGGACGGCGAAGAGTCGCCCGCCGTCCGACGCCGCAAGCTCGCTGCCGCCCACGAAGATGATGCCTTCGTGCGTGCCGTGGAGCGTCGCCGCCGAAGTGTTGAAGAGGGCCGAGGGGTGCTCTGTCATCAGGACGAAGGCGAGGCGTTCGGCCTTCGCTGCGCGGACGATGTCGTCGAGTGTGCCCGTGCTGTGGCCGCCGAGCGAGGAGTGCACGTGGAAGACGCCTGTGTAGTCGTCGAAGGCGTCGTCGGGCGGTGCGGGCGCGCGGTGCGAGTTCACTTCGGCAATCGCGGCGCTCAGGCGACGGAGGCGGTAGCGCCTGTAGATGAACGGCGTCTGCGACACGAGCAGCAGACAGAACAGCACGAGCGCGATCTTCTTCCAACGCTTCATGGCTTTGCGAAAGTGATGAGTGATGAGTGACGAGTGATGATTAAAGAGCAGCCGGTTTTTTTCTTATCACTCATCACTCATCATTCATCACTCATCACCTATCACTCAACCTTCGTCCTCGAAATCCACGGACGCGACGTACTCGCTGATGCCGCGCCCGAAGTCTGCGACGGCGATGTGGTCGGGGTGGACGGTGTAGGCTTCGAGGCCCGCGCGGTCGCGGAAGGTTGCGACGAGGCCGGTGTCGTAGGAGCGCGGAAGATGCAGCACGTCCGAGCCGACGGCGAAGCTCCGGATTTCGGGGATGACTTTGGCGAGCGCGCGCAGGAGCGCGACGTGCTCGCGCCGGTCGTCCTCGCTCGCCCCCGCCTTGTACTTCCAGATGACGATGTGCGTCAGCATTCCTCTCGACCTCCGTCAGTTGATCTCCGTCCGAACTTCAGTTTCGCCTCGGCTTGTGAGTTCGGCCAATTTTTCGTTGAGCAGCAGCCACGCGCGGCGGACGTGCGCCTCGGTCGTGCGGATGTTGCCGACGGCGAGGCGGAGCGTGAAGAGGCCGTTGAGTTTCGTGTGCGAGATGAAGACCTCGCCCGTCGCGTTGACGGCGTTCATCAAATGCTCGTTGAGCGCGTCGAGACGGCGACGGCGCTTCTCTTCGGTCTCGCCTTCGAGGCGGGGCCGCGCGCGGAAGCAGACGACGCTGAAGGGCACGGGCGCGAGCATCTCCCAGTCTGCGGACTCTTTGACGAGCGCGGCGAAATCCGCGGCGAGGCGGCAATGTTCGGCGAGGCGCGCGGCCAGTCCTTCGTGGCCGAAGTAGCGAATAATCATCCAGAGCTTGAGCGCGCGAAAGCGGCGACCGAGTTGCACGCCGTAGTCCGAGCCGTTGCGCACAGCGTCCTGTTCGGGCGTTCGCAGATATTCGGGGATGAGCGTGAAGGCGCGGCGCAGAACGTCGAGGCGTCGGCAGTAGAGCGCTGAGAGGTCGAAGGGAGTGAAGAGCCACTTGTGCGGGTTCGTGACGAAAGAGTCGGCTCGCTCGCAGCCCTCGAACATGTGTCGCAGTTCGGGGACGATGGCCGCCGAGCCTGCGTAGGCCGCGTCCACGTGGAGCCAAAGGTTCTCGCGCTCGCAGATACGAGCGACGGCGGGCACGGGGTCAACGCTCGTCGTCGAGGTCGTGCCGACGGTTGCGACGACGCAGAAGGGGAGAGCGCCCACGCGCCTGTCCTCTTCGATCAGGCGGGCGAGGGCGCTCGCGTCCATGCGAAACTCCGAGTCGGTCGGGACTTTGACGAGCGAGCGCTGGCCGTGGCCGAGCGCGATGAGCGCCTTCTCGATTGAGGAGTGCGACTGCTCGGAGGCGTAGAGGCGAAGCAGAGGGAGGTCTGGCCGACCGCACATGCCGTCCTCACGTATGCGCAAGCTCAGAGATTCGCGCGCGGCGGCAATCGCGTGGAGGCTGGCGACCGAGGCGGTGTCATAGATGATGCCTTCAAAGTCAGATGGCAGACGCATCATCTGCCGCAGCCAGTCGAGCGCGACCTCTTCGAGTTCGGTCGAGGCGGGCGACGTGCGCCAGAGCATCGCCTTCGTGTCGAAGGCGGCAGACAAAAGCTCGCCGAAGATGCCGGGCGCGGAGGCAGACGTGGCGAAGTAGGCGAAGAAGGACGGGTGGTTCCAGTGCGTGAGCGCGGGCACGACGAGCCGTTCAACGTCGGCGAGAATCTCTTCCATCGGCTCGCCGCGCTCAGGCGGCGAAGAAGGAAGTCGAGAGCGTAGCTCGCCCGGCTCGACTTGCGCGAGCACGGGATGGGCCTGCGTGTGCGAGAGATAGTCTCCGATCCAGTCAACGACCTCGTGGCCGTAGCGTCGGAAATCTTCGGCGCTCATGTCGCCCGTCGGCGGCGCAAAGCCGGAAGGTCGGTCTTTCGCCTGGCTCATGTCGTTCGTCCGCGCGCCGCTTCAGGCGGCGAGTTCTTCGAGCGTGGGGAACTTGTGCTGCTTGCGGCCAGGCTCGCCGTCGAAGTGCTTCGAGGTCTTGTACAGCTCGAAGTGGCCGTCGGCTGCCGCCGCGGCGCAGCGTTCGCGCAGCGCCTGCATCTCCGCTTCGTTGTAAGGCTCGAAGCCGCGCGCCACGCGCAGGTTCTGGCGCAGAACTTTGAGCGAGTCAATGCCGCTGATGGTCGCGGCGACGGGCAGGCTCATCGCATAGCGCAGCGCCTCCTCCGCCTTGACGGCGCGCTTCCTGACCGGCCCGCCCTCGCCGCACATGCTCTTCATGCCGAGCGCCGCGATGCCGCGCACGAGGAGCGCGGGAAGCACGCGCCGCTCAAAGCTGCGGAAGGTGGCGTCGAAGACGTTCAGAGGCATCTGGCAGGTGTCGAAGGGGAAGTCGTGCGCGAGCATCTTGAGGTGAATCTCCGGGTCTTTGTGGCCCGTGAAGCCGACGAAGCGCACCTTGCCTTCGCGCTTGGCCTCTTCCAGCGCCTCGACCGCGCCGCCCGGCGCGAAGTGCAGGTCGGGGTCGTTGTCGTGAATGACTTCGTGAATCTGCCATAGGTCGAGGTGGTCGGTCTTGAGGCGGCGGAGCGACTGTTCGAGCTGCCGGAGCGCCTTCCGTTTGTCGCGCCCGTGCGTGCAGACCTTCGTCATCAGAAAAACTTTTTCGCGCCGGCCCTCAAGCGCCCTGCCCAACAACTCCTCGCTGCGGCCTTCGTGATACTCCCAGGCGTTGTCCATGAAGGTCAGCCCCGCGTCAATCGCTTCGTGCACGATACGCACGGCCTCGCGCCTGGTCTTCGCCAGCCCCAGATGGTAGCCGCCGAGCGCCAGCGCCGAGACCTCGACGCCCGTGCGCCCCAGCGGTCGCCGCGGGATTTCGCTCGAAGTTTCGTTGCTCATATCTTCCCCCCGTTTCGCCCCGCGGCGCAGAAGCAGCGCGCGCCGCCCGGTCAACCTTAGTTCCTGAGTCGAGAAAGTCTGGCGAAGTATGACATAGAGCGGCGCGCGGTGTGAACGTCGGCGGCTGCAAGGAGGACGGGCGGGGCGGGGGCGGCGGCCAACTTTTTACAGGCGTCCGAGGACTTCGGCCACTAGACTCCGCAATCGAAAACGGTATAATGCGCCAACGCTCAGCAACAGCTTCGACGGGCGTTGGGACACGGCCTGTTAAGTTCAGCAGGCGGCAACATCTCCTCGTGTCGCCGAGTCGGAAAGTAATCTACACAGTCAGGTTTTCGTGAGTAGTGACCGCGAGGCGCACGCGCCGGAGTTGTACGCCGGTCGAGAAGAGTTGAGATGAGCGGCGGAGCGAGAGGGAGACTATGGCGGAAGCTTTGGAAGTAGAAGAC
>DATARW010000005.1:0-19192 GCA_036263975.1 Pyrinomonadaceae bacterium | reverse complement strand
GCAGGGTCTATTCGTTCTCGGCAAAACAGCGGTCAGCCGAACTGAGCTTGGTTTGTAACTCGTTAAGCCGTCGTTGGGCATATGACTCGACTCCGGAGAATTAATAGACCCTGGGGACGGGGAGAGAGACGTGGTATTCGTCACCCCGTCACCCCGTCTTCCAATCTCCCCGTCATCATTTCAATCGCCGCTTCCGTCATCAACTCGAACTCCAGCGCGGCGGCAGGGTTGTGGCGAAAGAAGTCGTTGACATCCGACGGGAGTCGGACGACAGCGAGCCTCAGGCCGCGCGCGGCGAACAGCTCGCGGTAACGTGATGCGGCGCGGCGTCCGGCGGCGTCCGGGTCGAGCGCGGCGACGACGCGGAAGCGGGCGAGCGGCGCGAGCCATTCTGCTTTGAGTCCGCCCGCGCCGACCAGTCCGACCGCCGCGAAGCCGCGCGCCGCGAGTGTGAGCGTGTCCGTGAAGCCTTCGACGAGGTAGACGACCTCGTTGCTCGCGAGCGAGCGAAGCGCGTCCGCGCCGTAGAGCGCAGGCACGGGGCCGCGCAGGTTGTGCCAGCGCGGCTCGACGCCCGCGGCGGTCGTGCGCGCCTGAAGGTAGAGAGCGCGGCCCTCAACGAAGAAGGGAAAGAGCAGGCGGTGCCGATAGAACGTCAGGTGCTCGCGCCGGTTGAAGAGGCCGCCGCGTTGCAGCGTTTCGAGCGCGAAGCCCTCGCGCATGCGACGCATCACTCGCCGGTAGGCGCGGCGCGGGAAGTACACGAGACCTGCGCGGCGCGCGGTTGCCGCGTCAATGCCTCGGCGCGCGAGGTAGCTGATTCCTTCGAGCTGCTCCTCTGCGCGGCAGACTTCGAGGAAGCGCGCGCAGACGGCGCTCAAGGCTTCGGCGTCGAGCGGCTCGAAGTCCTCGAACTCTGAAGGGTCGGACGCCGACACCGTGGCGAGCGAAAGCCGTCCGCCCTCCCTTCCTGCGACGCCCAGCTCGCGCGCAAGCTCTCTGACGGCGCTGGCGAAGCTGACGCCGTGCATCAACTCGTAGAAGGTTATGGCGTCGCCGCCCTCTCCGCGCGAGAAGCAGTTGAAGAGTCCCTGTTGCAGGTCAACCGAGAGGCTCGGATGGCCCTTGCCGCTGTGGGCGTGCGCGGGGATGGGGCAGAAGCCGTGAAGACGTGCGCCGGACTGTCGCGCGTCGGGGCAGTAGCGGAGGAAGAAGGAACGGTAGTCAATGCGCCGCTTGATCTCGTCGCGCAGGCGTCGCAGGCGCTCCTGCGCCGAAGCTCTCTGCACGGACTCTGGCCGGGGTTCTGGCATAAGCCTCGGCATCAGGGGGCGGGAACCCACTGCCGCTCAAGCGCCCACGCCGTCCAGCGCGGTTCGGGCTTGCCCTCATGCCGCATGCACGACGGCCTTTTCAGTCGGCCCTGCTGTTTCGTTCGGCACTGGCGGCGGCGCTGAAGGTTCGCCGGCGCAGTTCGCGCGCGGCGTCCTCCTCCGGGTGTCGCTCGCGGTACTCGGCCCAGAGACGGCAGACCTTCAGGCGATACTCGACCAGCTCGCGGCTCACTTTGAAGTGGCGCGCGATCTCGATTGAAGACTGGCCGTGCTTTAACAGACGGCGCAGTCCGGCGAAGGGGACGAGCGCCGCCGCGCCCACGGCGTAGGCCGCCTCCTCGTCCGCCTCGTTGTAATCGCGCGCCACGGTCTTGCCCTGCTGGTTCTGCGCGACGATTGAGAGACGGTTCGCCTTGTGTCCGAGGAAGACGTGACAGACCTCCTCCATCAGCGTCGCGTTGTTGCGCGCGCGCCCGTGCTTCGGGTTCAGAATCACCAGCCGCCAGCCGTTCGGCAGCGGCCTTGAAGAAGTCCCGCCCGACCAGAGGTTCACGCCCACGCCCAGAAGGTGCTCGCGCGTCTCCTCGGAAAGCCCCATGATCTCGTCGAAGTTGATGACCATGAGCTTGGCGAAGTGGGCCAACTCGAACGGGTCGAGCGCCTCGTCCTCGCGGCGCAGGCCCGCGAAGTCGCGCAAGCCCAGCGCGCGAATCTCGTACTGTCTCCCCTTGAACGTCGGCGGCAGCTTCTCCGTGTCCACGACCCGAATTATACCCGCCTTTCCGGGCTGATTCACTTTCAATTTACCGAATCGTCGCCGTCACCGAGGTATTCAGCCTCACAAGCCGCGCCCGCTGAAATCAAACACGCAAACAGTCTGAAACCTCAAATCCTCTGCTTGCTCCCGAATTTCTTAAAACCGGCAGGCTTTTCCTTGAAACCTATGGTCTTTCCCTTGAAAGTTGAGGATAAAGCCTTAACGTTTGAAGGAAATTGAGTTTCCCTTCAACATTAGCCTTTAACCTTCAAGGTGGAATCGTTCGGGCTTCAACCCAAAGGCTTTTCCCTTCAAGGTGAACTGCCTGACGCTTGAGCCTGATGCTCTAAGGCTCAAACATTCGCGAAACCCCGTTACCTTTGCACCGGCGTCAAGGAATTCTTGCTATGTGGTTCCGGTAAACAAATCAAGCCAGTAATTTTCATTCATTCTTTAATCCGCTCCAAATGATGAAGGCGCTCAACCCCACCTTGAGTCGAGCGCCCTATTTAGAACTTCAGTCCAAAACTCGCCGCGGCTTACTTCCGACCCTTGCGCCCTTTCATGTCCTGGCCGGGTGCGCTGAACTGCTGGTAGGCGACGCGGAAGAGTTCGGAGAGCGCCTTGGCGGTTTCGGGCGTGAGGTTGCGGTCGGCGCGGAGGTGCGCTTCGACGATGTCGGGTGTGGCCTCGTGCGGGAAGTAGACGACCGCGGAGTTGTCGGTGCCCTCCTCGTTCTTGCGCCCGCTCATCACGCGTTCCACAGGCATGTCGAGCCAGGCGGTCAGGCGCGCGATGTTGTCGGCGTCGGGCTTGCCCGTGCCGTTCTCGATGCGCGAGAGCGTCGAGGCCGAGACCTTCGTCTCGTCGGCCACGTCACGCAGGGATAGGCCCAGCTCCTCGCGCTTGCGGCGGATGGCCCGCCCCAGCTCGATCGTGTTCACCAAACTTTTCGATTGATCTGCCATTTTCGGCCTCCTTCTCGTGGCGCACCCGAAAGTCCACACGGACTCGTGCGCCCACTCTGACGGCCCTCACCATAGCACAAGAAGATTTCCTGCGCAAGACCTTGTTTTATGCTTGCAACAACCGGGAACCCGTGGTACACTGTTTCACGTATGAAACAGAAGCGACGCAACCAAACGGCGGCGACTCTGGATTTCTAAGGGGTGAGAAGACAAGTGAGCGACATGGTCTGGGAGACGTTCGACGGCCTTTTCAAGACCCTGCACCGGCAGGGCCGGCGCGTCGAGGAGTTGGAGCAAAGAGTCGTCGAGCTTGAGCGTCGCTTGCAGGAACGCGCCGCGCAGGTTCAGCACGCGGAGGCGGTCGAGCGGGTCACGCAGATGCCCGCGGAGAAGGCCGCTTGAAACAGACAGGTTTTGCAGTTTGACGGAGGATGAAGTCATGGCAACCGTTCTCGACAAGAAAGCTTTGATGCGCGACAAGCGCGCGCAGGGAATCGCCGCGATGGGTCTGGTGACGCGCGAGGGCGACCGTTTCCGCGTGACCACGCCGACCCTGCGCGGGCGGCGCGCGAGCTATGAAGTCTGGCGCGACGAAGCGGGATTGGTGCGCTGCACCTGCCTTGAGTTCGAGGAGCAGTCGGCCACGGATGCGCGCTACCGCTGCGAGCACATCCTCGCCGTCAAGCACGCGATTCTGAACAAGAACACGGAGGCCGCCTCGAAGCAGGAGGCCCCGAAGGTTTCCGCCCCGCAGGCGCAGGGCGTGACTCCCGAAAACGTTGCGGCAGAGACGCCCAACACCGACACCCAACCCGCATCCGAGAAGCTCGGCGAGGCTGCCGCGGAGGCTCAACTGAGAGCCACGCGCAAAGCGCCGCGCTTCGCACGGGAGCAGAACGTGCAGCCGGAGGTCGCGCCGGCGGAAGAGAAAAAGTTTTCCGCCGTCGAGACTCCCCAGCGTTCGCTCGCGGACAAAGAAGAGACAGAGGAGCTTGAGATGACTAAGAAAGCAACCGCACACGTTTCGCAAGACACAGACGAGCAGGAGTTCATCACTGCCGAAGAGTACGAGCAGCAGGCCGCAAGCCCCATCGTCCCGCTCTCGTTCGTCAAGACCCTGAACACCTTGAAGCAGCCGGTTGACCCGCGCCTCATCAAGACGCGCGAGGGCTGGCGCGACCGCCAGGGGAATCAGCACATGGTCGAGTACGTCGAGTGGCACGCGGTCGCCGACATCCTCGACCGCGTCGCCCCGACCTGGTCGCACTCGGTTCGCGGCATCGTCCAGATCGGCGACATGGTCGCCGTCACCTGCGCCATCACGATTGACGGCGTGACGCGCGAGGGCGTCGGCACGGGGAACGCCGAAAACGAGACCGGCATCAAGAAGGCCGAGCACGACGCTCTGAAGCGCGCGGCGATCAAGTTCGGCATCGCGCGCGAGTTGTACCAGCGCGAGTCGGAGATCATCGAGACGCAGGGCGCAGGCCCGCAGCCCGGCGACTTCCCGAAAGACCCGCTCGCCAAGTCTATGGCCGACCTCGTTACGCCGAAGCAGCTCGGCATGATCCGCGCACTGGCGCGCGAGGCGGGCGTTGACCCGGACGAAGAGAGCCAACAGGTGATGCGCGTCCGCACCGAGGAGCTTTCCAAGCGCGCCGCGTCCAGCTTCATTGACCACCTCAAGGGCCTGCACCGCGAGCAGAGCTTCGAGGTACGCCGCGCGAGCTAATGAAGTGAGCGGTGAGCAGTAAGCATTTGAAAGCGAACTGCTCACCGCCCGCAATCACTAAAAACCGCTTACGGCTTACGGCTCACCATCCAAGGGGGTGAAACAGAGATGACTACAGAAGAGTTGATTAAAGAGATGCAGCCGCTGGCGCTGGAACTCGACTACGCCGACGAGTTCGCACCGGCGCGCGACGCCGCGCCGACCGTGCGACACACGGACGAGTCTCCGCTCGCGGAGACGGAAGAGTCCGCCGAACACCGCTCGAAGAAGGAACAGATTCTCTCGCTCTACGAGTCCGGCACGCGCGACATCGCTGAGATCGTGCGCCGCGTGAAGGCCCGCCCGTCCTACGTCGCGCAGGTCTTGCAGACCGCCGGACACCTCGCAGGCTACTTCGATCTCTACACGACGACGGGGCGCGAGCAGAACGTCTACACGCGCTTCTTCCGCAACGTGCTGCATTTCCGCACGGTCGAGGCGGCGCGCGAATCGGTGGCGCGCATTGACAGGCTTTACAACTACTTCGAGCGCCTCGGCGACCGCGCCGGCCAGCATCAGGCGATGGTTCTGGCCCTGACGGGCAAGAACCGTGCGCGCTGGAGCGGCAAGCTCGAAGAGTCGCAGGTCTTCAGCGACTGGCTCGGCGCGCATTGAAACGTGCGGGCCGGTCGCGCGCGCTCGAATCTTTTCAGTGAGCGGCCCGCCGGACTAAGGGCCGAGTAAGGTTTAAGAAGGAACTTAATTTTTCCCTCGCCGCAGTTTCCTTTCCGAACGAACAAGGGGTGGGTTTGAAAGGTGAGTTTTCCGTGTAGGAGGCTCACCTTTCGTTTGTCGCCCGGCAGTTCAGCGCCGTTTTAGAAAACGGCCCCGCGCCAGTAACGAAGTTTGAAGACAGAAAGGAGAGGTGGACGTGCTCAAGGCATTGTCACTCGCGCTCGTCTTTGCCTGCTTCGCGCTTTGCGTCACCGACGAGCAGAACAAACAGAAGGTCAGGTCGGGCGGCTCGGCGGGCCTGGATTCCCTGCGATTCCTCCTGGGGAAATGGGCGGGCGAAGGGGGCGGTGAGGCGGGACAGGGAGCCGGGTATTTCACCTTCGAGGAGGGATTGCAGGGGAGGGTTTTGGTTAGGAAGAACCACTCGGAGTACCCGGCCACGAAAGACCGCCCCGCGTTCACGCACGACGACTTGATGGTCGTCTACGCCGACCCTTCGACCAAACAGACGCGCGCCTTTTACACGGACAGCGAAGGGCACGTCATCAACTACGCTGTGAGCGTTTCGGGCGAAGGCAGGAGCGTCGTCTTCCTGAGCGACCCGCATGATGCAGGGCCGCGCTACCGGCTCACTTACGCGTTGACCCAGCCGGACGGGTTGGCGCTCACGTTCGAGGTCGCGCCCGCCGACCATCCCGACCGTTTCGGGAAGTTCATTGAGGGCAAGGTTCGGAAGCTGCCCGGCGTCAACTGAGCTTTGAGATTGGCCCACAACCAACGGCCAACACCGCTTGAAGGAGGACTCTCATGGCTGACATCTCGCAACCAGCGTTCGACCTGCAAACGACTTACGTCCACCTCGAAGACGGGCGCGGGCGCTCGAAGTCCGCCCGCTCGAATGAGCGCTCGAAATTTCCACAGCTTCGCATTCGTCAGTAGAACCTCGCTGTAGATTTCCATAAACGTCTGAAGACCAATCCGAGAGGAGACAATAACGATGTCCGAATTCAAGATGCCCGCCAACGGGGCCTTCTGCTGGAACGAGTTGGCGACTAACGACCTGGAGTCGGCGCAGAACTTCTACAAGACGCTTCTGGGCTGGGAGATTAAAGAGTCGGAAGCGAGCGGCGCGGGCATGATCTACAACGAGATCGTGACCGGCGGCCAGCATGTCGGCGGCATGTACGGGATGGGGCCGGAGTTCGGCCAGACGCCCTCGCACTGGATCGCCTACGTCGCCGTTGACGACGTAGACGCGAAGGCCGTTCAGGTGACGGAGCTGGGCGGCAAGGTCTGCGTGCCGCCGACGGACATCCCCAAAGTCGGTCGCTTCTGCGTCATCAACGACCCGACCGGCGCGACCATCTCGCTCATCACGCTCAACTCGCCCGCCGGCTCTGACTCCTGAGAGCACCGCCAGCCGATGCGGGCGCAGAAGGCACGACTGCAAGCGTTTTAGCCGTGCCTTCTGCGCCCGCGTCGTTTAATGCTCGCGCTTCCATTCAGGCTTGCCCGGTTCGCGCCGCGACCCGCATAATTCTCGCAGATGACCCTCGACACGATTCATAAAAACAGGAAGTAATGTGAGCTATGCCTGCGAAGAATGAAGACCTGCACGGCTTCGTGCCTGACAAGTCGAACGTCGCGCTGCTGCTGATAGACGTAATCAACGACCTGGAGTTCGAGGGCGGCGAGGAGTTGCTGCGGCACGCCCTGCCGATGGCGAGGAAGCTCTCGGCCCTGAAGCGGCGCGCGAAGGAGGCGGGCGTGCCCGTCGTCTACGTCAACGACAACTTCGGCAAGTGGCAGTCGGACTTCAAGAAGATTCTGGAGCACTGCCTGAAGGGAGGCGTGCGCGGCAAGCCCGTCGCCGAGATGCTCCGCCCCGAAGAGGACGACTACTTCGTCCTGAAGCCGAAGCACTCAGGCTTCTTCTCCACTACGCTCGACGTTCTGCTCGACTACCTCGGCGTCAAGACGCTCGTCCTCACGGGACTGACCGGCGACATCTGCGTGCTCTTCACCGCCCACGACGCATACATGCGCGACTTCAATCTCGTCACCCCCTCGGACTGCATCGCCTCGAACGACTCCTCCGAGAACGAGTACACGCTCGAAAAGATGTCGCGCCTGATGGATGCCGACACGCGGCCCTCGACCGAGGTGGACTTCGAGGGGCTGAAGCGACTCGTGATGCGCGAGCCGAAACCCAACCCGGGGCCGGAGCCGAAGGGGGTCATACGATAGCCGCCAAGCCCTTTCCGAGTCTCGCGTCGCATGACGCTACGGGCCAACGCACCGACAACTCCACGCGACGCTCCTCTTGACGGAAGACGCGTTGCGGCATTAGCCTTACACGCCGCGAAGCGCCGGGCCGGTCATTTCCCCGCAACGAAAGAGAACGCACTTCCTCCCTTTCGCGCCCGTCGCGGTTTGGCTTTCACCTCGCCGAAAAAAGGTCTGACAACTTAAGGAGAAACAAAGTTCCCGATGACTAACAAGACACCTTTCCTCCTGGCCCTCTGCCTCTTGGTGGGCCTGGTTCTGCTCGCGTGCGGCGGCTCGTCCGACAACACCGCGAACACGTCCAACACAGCCAACGGCAACAAGGCCGCGGGCAACACCTCGACGGCGAGCGGCGACAAGGTCGGCGTCCCGGAGTGCGACGACTTCATTGCGAAGTACGAGGCATGCATCAACAGCAAAGTCCCGGAGTCTGCGCGCTCGATGGTGAAGGCCAACCTTGACTCCATGCGTAAGGCTTGGAAGGACGCCGCTGCGACGCCGCAGGGCAAGGCCGGACTGGCGCAAGGGTGCAAGCAGGCGCTCGACAACGCCAAGACGACGATGGGCAGTTACGGTTGTAGCTGGTAGTCTGAAGGGCCGTTCATTCAGCCACCAAACGAAGAGGCCCGGACGAGTGGAAGACTCGTCCGGGCCTCTTCGTTTGGTGCGCCTGAGCGTTTTCGGGCGGCGCTTGCGGTTTACTCGAACGATCTGGACTGCGGGTTGCGCCCGCGCATGGCCGCCGTCGAGAGGTCGCGCGCGCGCGGCAGCGAGTCAATGGCCTTCGACACCTGCGGGTCGTCGAAGATGAGCACCTGCGTGGCCTTGACCGAGCCGTAGGCGGCGGTCGTCAGGTCGTAGCGCATCTGGCGCGCGACGAAGTTGCGGCTGCGGTCGAGCTGAGAGTCCGTCACCTTGTAGTCGTCGTTGTGCGCGGCGACGAAATCCTTGAACGCTTTGAAAACATGGTCGTCAACGACGAAGTCCGAAGCCCCGACGTTGTGCTCGAAGTCGGGCATGCCCGGCACCTTGTAATCATTGAGACCCGAAACCCTGCCGTTCACCAACTCGCGCGCGAAGGCGAAGATGGGATCAATCAAACGCACCTGCTGCCCGGAGAGCGTGCGCGACTTGACGGCCTCGTCGGGCGTGATGCCGCCGCCGCCGTAGATGGGTCGGCCCGTGTCGGTGTGCGTCTCCGGGCCTTTGGGTTTCTCGGCCTGCGCCTCGTCAACCGTCCCGTTCAGGCGTCCGTAGATGTAGTCGTAGAAGCCCTGGTTCGAGTAGTCGCGCTGAATGAGGCGGCCCGAAGGCGTGTAATACTTCGAGGTCGTCAGCGTCAGCGCCGTGCCGTATTCCAGCGGCATGATGCTCTGCACCAGTCCCTTGCCGAAGCTGGTTTCGCCGACGATGAGCGCGCGGTCGTGATCCTGCCACGCGCCCGCGACGATCTCCGAGGCCGAGGCCGTGCCGCGGTTGACAAGGACGACGAGCGGCGTCGGGTCGGGCGTGCGGTTCTCAGACCTGTACTCGTGCTCCGTGCCGCGCATGCCGCGCCCTTTTTGCGTCAGCACGATCTGGCCGCTGCCGAGGAACTGCTCGGCGACGTGCACGGCCTGATCGAGTATGCCGCCGCCGTTGCCGCGCAGGTCAACGACGAGACCCGTCATGCCGTGCGAGCGCAGGAACTCAAGCGCCGAGACGAACTCGTCGGCGGTCGTGTAGTTGAAGCCGCGCGTCATGTCTATGTAGCCGACGCCGGGCTTGATGAAGTAGGCGTCCGGGACGGTCGGCTGCGGCACGGCGTCGCGCGTGATCTCGACCGTCTGCTGCTGGCCGTCCGAGGCACGCTCGACCGTGACCTTGACGGTCGTGTTGCGCGGCCCGCGCAGGCGGTCGCGCACGTCGCCCGAAGGCTTGCCCTTCACCGAGTCGCCGTCAATCGCGATGATGCGGTCGCCGAAGCGGAGGCCCGCGCGGAAGGCCGGCGTGCCCTCGAAGGAGGCGAGAATGTAGGTGTCTGTGTCCTTGCCGAGCTTGCGGTCGCCGATGGTCGCGCCGATGCCGTAATACTCCGAGCGCCAGTCGGCGCGCTGATCCTCGAACTCTTTCGCGTCGTAGTAGTTCGAGTGCGGGTCGAGCGTGCGGAGCATGCCGATGATCGAGGACTTGAAGACATCGTTGTAGTTGAGCTTGTTGCCGTCAACGTAGTTGTCCTGGATGACGGTCAGCGCCTCGGCCACATCCGACTCGACGCCTTCGGTGGCTTCGATGCGTGGGCGGCGCGTGCGCGCCGTGGGCGCGGCGGTCGAGCCTGCGGTTTCGCCGCGGCGGACGACCGGCGGCGGCGGTTGCGTACTGCTCTGCTGCGCGATGACGAGCGCGGGCAGCGAGAGCGCGAGAAGCGGAAGCGTCGCGAGCGCGATGGAAATTCTCTTTTTCACGGGGACAAGCCTCAGTTAAAACCCTTGACGCGGACGAGTGCGGCGACGTAGCCGTCGCGCGCGCCGTCCAAAATTTTGAACCGCCCGGCGAAAGGCGGGTGCGGTGTAGTGTAATGGATGAGGGCACGCGCGGCAAGGTTGCAAAGAAAGGATGAAGGCGCGAGGATGAAGGATTAAAGTCTTCGGTTCATCCTAAAGTCTTCGGTTCATCCTTGAGCGACTGTTATTCATCCTTCATCCTTGCGCCTTCATCCTTCATCCTCGCGTCTTCATCCTGTGTCATGCGCTTGCGCTCGCATCTGGCGCGCCCTTAGAATGCTCGTAAGCAGTTCGCAGGAACAAAAGGTCGCGCCGGAGACGTAAAGCCAGCCGTGGGATTTGGAGTCCCGCGGACTGACTCACGCAGAGGAGGTTTACAGCAGATGAGCACCCCGAACGACCCGAAAGACCCCGAAATTCTCGACCCCATTGACGACCTGATGCTGACCGACGGCGAAGACGCGCAGGTGCACGACCGCGAGCGCGTCTCCTCTTCGGTGCGCGACATCGCCTCGCGCATCCCCGAATCGCTCGCCTCCATCGGGCGCGACATCAGCCGCACGGTCGAGCGCGCCCTCTCGGCCAAAGACGACTACGTCGTCGCCGTCAAGCTCTCGCACGAGGCGCAGGACAGGCTCGAACAACTCGTGCAGGCCGGAGTCTTCCGCAGCCGTGCCGAGGCCGCGGCCTTCCTCATTGACGAGGGCATCAAAGCGCAGGCACCGCTCTTTGAACGCGTCTCGCAGAAGCTCTCCGAGATCGAGCGCCTGCGCGCCGAGTTGCGCGGGATGATTAGTAAAGAAGAGGCCGGGGGGTAGCGGCTGGAGGCTGGTTTTTTAAGCCTCACCGCGTCGCCCGTATTCATCGAGGGCGATTGCCGGCGAAGCTTTTACCGGCCACCGGCCTCTCGCGTCCGGCCTCTCACCGGAGGTTCAATTGTCGTCCACTTTCACTTTGCCGCAGATTCCGATTGAACAGTTCGCGCTGGCGAACGGCCTGCGCGTCGTCCTCAGCGAAGACCATTCGGTGCCGGTCGTCTCCGTCGCCGTCTATTACGATGTCGGCTCGCGCAACGAGCGCGAGGGGCGCACGGGCTTCGCACATCTCTTCGAGCACATGATGTTTCAAGGCTCGGAGAACGTGCCGAAGGCCGGCCACTTCCAGTACATTTTCAACAACGGCGGCACGATGAACGGGACGACATCCAGTGAGCGCACCAACTACTTCGAGACGCTCCCGGCCAACCAGCTCCCTCTGGCCCTCTGGTTGGAGAGCGACCGCATGCGCTCGCTCAAGGTCACGCAGGAGAACCTCGACAACCAGCGCGAGGCCGTGAAGGAGGAGAAGCGCCTCAACTACGACAACCGCCCCTACTCGAACGCCTTCCTGCGCCTCAACGAGCTGATCTACCGCAACCACCGCAACGCCCACTCGACCATCGGCTCGATGGAAGACCTTGACGACGCGACCATCGAGGACGTGCGCGAATTCTTCCGCATCTACTACGCGCCCAACAACGCCGTCGTCACCATCTGCGGCGATTTCGATTCGGCTGAGGCGCGCGCGCTCGTCGAGAAATACTTCGCCTCGATACCGTCGCAGTCCACGCCGCCGCCCGTTGACGTTGACGAGGCGGCGGAGGTCGCCGTGCACGGCGAAACTTATCCCGACCCGTTCGCGCAACTGCCCGCCATCATGCTCGGCTGGAAAGTCCCCGCGCGCCGCACCGGCGACTACTACTCGCTCTCGCTCGCCAGCGACCTGCTGCTCGACGGCGACAGCTCGCGCCTCTACCAGCGGCTCGTCAAGGGCGAGGAGTCGGTCGTCATCATTCAAGGAAGCGTCGGCGAGCGCCGCGGCCCTTCGACGCTGTACGTCTTCGCCATCCCCAAGCCGGGCCGCACGACCCGGGAGATTCGCGCGACGATTCGGGAAGAGATCGAACGCCTCGCTACGGAAGGCCCTTCGCCCGAAGAGATGGAGAAGCTGCACAACACGCTCCTCAACGACGCCGTGCGCAGCCGCCAGTCAACGCTCTACCGCGCGCAGCGTCTCGCCGAATACGCGCTCTACGACGGCGACCCCGATCTCTTCAACACGGAGCTGGAACGCTACCTCGCCGTCACGCCCGAAGAGGTCAGGCAGGCCACCCGCCGACACCTCCTCACCGACAACCACTCGGTCATGGAGGTCGTCCCGGCGGACGTGGCCGCGCCCGAAGCCGAGCCTGCGTCCGCCACCCTCCAGCCGCCCGGAGAGCCGACGCAGCCCGCCGCGCCGCCGCCGCAGGTTCCGGCCCCGCCGCCCGCAGACCCCGAACCGCCGACCGAACCCGCGCCGCCCGTCGGCAACGACCCGGCGGCGCAACACGAACAGGTTTCGTCGGCGAACGACTGAACAATCAAGTGATGAGTGATAAGTGAGCAAGAGAAAGACTCAGGACTGTTTCTCATCACTTATCATTCAACACTCATCACTTATCACTCATCACTTTTCGATTTTATGTTGACTCAGACCGAGGATTTCCGCCAACAGCCGCCCGCGCCCCTGCCGCCGCGCGCTCTCAACCTTCCCTCGTCCGAAGAGACGACGCTTGAAAACGGCCTGCGCGTCGTCGTCGTCGAGCAGGAACGTCTGCCGCTCGTCAGCTTCCGGCTCGCCTTCCGCACGGGCGACGCCTTCGACCCGCCGGAGTTGCCCGGCCTGACCGACACGCTCACGAGCATGCTCGTCGAGGGCACGGAGTCGCGCACCAGCCGGCAGATCGCCGAGGAGGTCGCGCGCCTCGGCGCGACCCTCAGCGCGGGCGCGACCTCCGACTTCACCACGGTCGCCGCCTCTTCGCTCGCGGCCTTCACCGACGAGGTGCTCGAACTCCTCGCCGACGTGGCGCTCCGTCCCTCGTTCCCCGAAAACGAGCTGGCGCTCGCCAGAGCCAACGCGCAGCAGAACCTGATTGCGCAACGCGCGCAGTCCTCGTTTCTCGCCGCCGAGGCCGTCGCGCGCGTCATCTTCGGCGGACACCCTTACGCCGTCGTCTCGCCGACGCCGGAGTCAATTGAGGCGACGGCGCGCGAGCATCTGCTCGCCGAGCATCGCTCGAAGTTCGTCCCCGGCAACGCTGTCCTCTTCGCCGTCGGCGACCTCAGCCGCGCTCAGACGCTGGCGCGCATCACGGAACTCTTCGGCGACTGGCAGCCCGGCGAGGTCTCCGAGCCGAACTTCCCTGCCCCGCCCGCGCGCACACGTCGCGCGACCTACCTCGTCAGCCGCCCCGGCTCGGCGCAGACCAACATCGTCGTCGCCAACCCGTGCATCAAGCGCACAGACCCCGACTACTTCCCCTTCCTCGTCATGCACACCATCCTCGGCGGCACGGCCTCGGCGCGGCTCTTCATGAACCTGCGCGAGGAGAAGGGCTACACCTACGGCGCTTACACGCAACTCGACGCGCGCCGCTACGCCGGAAGTTTCCGCGCCACGACCGAGGTGCGCAACGCCGTCATCGGCGCGTCGCTCAAAGAGATTTTCTACGAGCTTGGACGCATCCGCTCCGAGGACGTATCCGACAAGGAGTTGACCGACGCCAAGACTTACCTGACCGGCACCTTCCCCATCCGGCTCGAAACGCAGGAGGGGCTTGTGGATCAGCTCGTGCAGATCAGGATGAACGGCCTCGCGCCCGACTACCTCCAGACCTACTGTGAACACATCCAGCGCGTCACGAAAGACGACGTGCGCCGCGTCGCCGTCGAGCACGTCACGCCCGACCGCGCGGCCATCGTCGTCGTCGGCGACGCCGCCGACATACGCGAACAGGTCGCGCCCTTCGCCGAAACGCTGGAAGTCTTCGATGGCACGGCCCAGTCGAACGCGGGCGCGCTAATCGTTTGAATCGAAAACTGACAGGGGGGACAAACGTGAATCTGGTAGGAACATGGAATCTGGAAGTGGCGACGCCCTTCGGCAAGTACCCGGCGACGCTCGTCTTCGAGGGCACGGGCGGTGCCCTGAGCGGCAAGATGGACTCGCGCCTCGGCGTCGCGCCGCTCGAAGGGCTGACCGTCACGCACGATGGCTTCGACGCGACGATCTCGATAGAGTTTCAAGGCAAACCCTACGGGGCGAGCATCAAGGGGCAGGTCGAGGACGACTCGATCAACGGCACCATCAAGGTCAAGCTGCCAATCGCGCCGCCCATCCGCTATACGGGCACGCGCGCCACTTAAAGGTCGCGCGATAGAACGGAAGAACAATCCCCGAAATTATTCGAAACGACACGAAGCGGATTTCAGCCGCCCTCACTTTCGGGTTAGTGCGGCTTCGTTTGATTTCATGGATTAACTCTTCCTGCCTTCCTGACCCCGAACTCACGTCGTTTTGAGGCTCCCGCGGCGGATTGCCCTCCGGGGCGAGTGAGTATATTTTAGAAACCAATGCGACGGAATTACCCTCTGCACACACGCCCGCTCGATTCCCGCGCCGACCTCTTCGCGGACTAACTTCTCTTCCCTTCCCACGGTCGTGTTTTCAAACATCCACAGTCAACGACCTCGCACCAAACGAAGGAGAAGAGTTTATGTCAATCGCCGCTCCCACGAAGAGGCCGGAGATCAGGACGGAGTTGCCCGGTCCCGTCGGCAGAGAGATTGTCGAGGCCGACGCGCGCTGGGTCACGCCGTCTTACCCGCGCCCCTCGTTCCAGCTCGTCGTCGAGAAAGCCTCCGGCGTCTGGGTCGAGGACGTTGACGGCAACACGTTCCTCGACTGCAACGCCGGGGTCGCCGTCTGCTCGACGGGCCACTGCCACCCGGAAGTCGTCCGCGCGATTCAGGAACAGGCCGCGCGCCTGATTCACATGTGCGGCACGGACTTCTACTACCGGCACATGCCGGAGCTGGCGCGCGTGCTCGACCGCATCGTGCCCGTGCCCTCGCCCACCAAGACGCACTTCGCCAACAGCGGGACGGAGGCGGTCGAGACCGCCCTCAAGCTCGCCATCCACGCGACGGGCCGCGAGAAGTTCATCGCCTTCTTCAACAGCTTCCACGGTCGCACGCTCGGCTCTTTATCTCTCACCTCGTCGAAGGTCGCGCAGCGCCGCGGCTTCAAGCGACAGGCACTCGACGTGGTTCACGTCCCCTACCCGAACGTCTTCCGCCACCCGTTCACGGGTAAACCAACGGACGCCGCGACCGTCAGCCGCGCGTGCCTCGACTGGATAACCGAGCGTCTTTTCAACACGACGACGCCGCCCGAAGAGGTCGCCGGGATCGTCGTCGAGGCGGTGCAGGGCGAAGGCGGCTACGTGCCCGCCCCGCGCGAATTCCTGCAAGGGCTTCGGCGCATCTGCGACGAACACGGCATCCTGCTCATCGTTGACGAGGTGCAGTCGGGGATGGGCCGGACGGGCAAGATGTTCGCGTGCGAGCATTACGACCTCAAGCCCGACATCATCACGCTGGCGAAGGGCATCGCGTCGGGGGTGCCGATGGGCGCGTGCGTGGCGCGCGCTAGTTTGATGAACTGGAAGCCGGGCGCGCACGCCTCGACTTTCGGCGGCAACCCCATCGCCATCGCCGCTGCCCTGAAGACCATCGAGCTTTTGGAGCGCGAGCTTGTCGCCAACAGCGCGGAGGTCGGCGCGTATCTCAAGGAAGGGCTGAGCAAGCTGGCGCAGAAGCACGACTGCATCGGCGACGTGCGGGGCTTCGGCATGATGCTCGGCGTCGAGTTCGTCACCGACCGCGCGTCGAACACGCCCGCGCCGGAGCTGCGCGACCGCGTGGAGGTCGAGTGCTATCGCCGCGGCCTCATCATCCTCGGCGCGGGCCACAACACCATCCGCTGGTCGCCGCCGCTCATCCTCACGCGCGAGCAGACGGACGTGGCTCTGGAAATCTTCGACGCGGCGATAGCAGCCGCGTCGAAGGGGTGAGAGACGAAGGCGGAGGGATGAGGTGAGCGCGCCCTGCGTCTGCTTCATCCCTCCTCTTTCATTCTTCGGTTGACTTGTACTCAGCCCGCCTATAAAGTTTGAGTTAGTCCAACGCCGCCCGGTTCGGCGTTGCCCGGCGCGTTGTCTCCCGTTGACCTGAACCGGCCTCGTTTTCCGATTTAAACCCTTTGCCAAACTGTTCGTGAAAGAGTCCTCGATGCGTTACTTTAAAAGGTGGCAGCCGGTGGTCGTGTGCCTGCTCGCCCTGGCCTTCCTCACCGCCACCCCCGCGCCGCGCGGTCGCGCACAGGCAGTCGGCTACACGATCACAGACCTCGGCACGCTCGGCGGCGCGCAGAGCAAGGCTTTCGGAATGGACAACTGCGGCAGGGTCGTCGGCGACTCCTGGCCCGCGGGGTCTACCTCGAACGACCCATTCTTCTGGGACGGTCAGCAGCTCACGGACATAGAGCCGCTCGGCGGCACGGCCAACGCACTGAACGTGGCTGGCTTCGCTGCCGGCAACTCCTCGACCGCGACGGGCGAGGTGCACGCCTTCATCTGGTCTCTCGCCAACGGCAAGACGGACATCGGCACGCTGCCGAACGACTCTTCGTCCGCGGCCTTCGACATCAACGACGCGGGCCAGATCGTCGGGCAGTCGGAGAACTCGCAGCTCACCGACCGCGCCTTCGTCTGGGACAAGACGAAGACGCCGCAGATGCAGGCCCTCCCTGCCTCCGGCGGACTCACGCCCATCGCCGCCTACGGCATCAACAATGCAGGTCAAATCGTCGGCGTGGCGGCCTCCGCCAACATGCACGCATACCTTTTGAGCGGCGGCGTGGGCGGCACGTTGATTGACCTCGGCACGCTCGGCGGCAGGAGCAGCTTCGCCTTCGAGATCAACGAAGCCGGGCAGGTGGTCGGATATTCCGAACTCCCGTCCAACAACGCGAACCCATCCTTCCACGCCTTCGTCTGGCACGACGACAACGGCAACGGCCTCTCCGACCCCGGCGAGATGAAAGACCTCGGCGCACTCGCGGGCGGCAGCCACAGCCTCGCCTACGACATCAACGGCAATGGTCAGGCCGTCGGCTACTCGGAGGTGACTTCAGGCGCAAGCCACGCCTTCGTCTGGCACGACGACAACGGCAACGGCCTCTCTGACCCCGGCGAGATGAAAGACCTCAACGACCTGACGCCCAACGGCTCTAACTGGACGCTTCAGGAAGCACGCTCGATTAACGACGGCGGGCAGATCGCAGGCTACGGCCTCTTTCAGCCCGACCCCAACCAGCCGCCTCAGACGCACGCCTTCCTGCTCACGCCCGACAACTTCGTGCCGCCGCTCTGCGCCACGCCGACGCCGTCACCCACACCGACACCCACTCCGACGCCGACGCCGACGCCGACTCCCACTCCGACGCCCACGCCGACGCCGACGCCTTCGCCTTCATTCGTTTCAAACGTCTCAGGCAGCGGCTTCTATAACGGGACGGCGACGCTGACGGCGACACTAGCTTCCGGCGTCTCAGGCTTGGGCGGTAAGACCATCACGTTCACACTCAACGGCACGCCGGTCTGCGTCGTCAACGGTCAGCCGGCTTGCCCGGCGACCAACGCCGTCGGCCTCGCCACGCTCTCAAACGTGAGCCTCGGAAGCATCAACGCCGGCACGCTCGCCAGCGCCGTCGGGGCTGGCTTTGCGGGCGACGCGAGCTTTGCAGCCAGCAGCAACACGGGCCCGCTCTCCGTCAGTAAAGCGACGGCCACCATCACGCTCGGCAGTCTCTCGCAGACCTACGACGGGTCGGCCAAGAGCGCAACTGCGACGACCACCCCGCCGAACCTGAACATCTCCTTCGGCTATGTCCAGAACGGCCAGACGTTCACGTCTCCGATCAACGCGGGCAGCTACGACGTGACGGCGACAATCAACGACGCAAACTATCAGGGCAGCGCGGCGGGCACACTCTTCATCAACAAGGCCGCCACGGCGACGGCCCTCTCCTCTTCCGCCAATCCTTCGGCTTCAGGTCAGGGCGTGACCTTCACGGCGACAGTCACTGCAACGGCGGGCGCTCCCACAGGCACGGTGCAATTCAACGCGGACGGCGCGAGCATCGGCGGCCCCGTCACTTGCGCGGCGGGCGCGGCGAACGCCTGCACCGCACAGGTTTCAACGTCCACGCTCGCTGTCGGCACGCACGCCGTCACGGCCACATACGTCGGCGACTCGAACTTCAACACGAGCACGGGCACACTCGCGGGCGGGCAGGTGGTGGGCGGTATCATCGAGTTCTCGCAAACGCTCTACACCGTGGCCGAGCGCGGCGGCTCGCTCTCCATCAACGTCAAGCGCACCGGCGACACGACGCGCGCCGCGTCGGTTGACTACGCGACCGACGACGGCAGCACGCCGTCGGTCGCCGTCCCCTGCTCGACCGTGACCGGGCTGGCGCTTGAGCGCTGCGATTACACACGCGCGGCGGGCACACTCAACTTCGCCCCGAACGAGACCGAGCGGACGTTCACCGTGCTCGTCAACGACGACTCTTACACCGAAGGCACGGAGAGCCTGTCGCTCAGGCTTTCCAACCCCGTCGGCTCGGTGCTCGGCCAGCAGGCGTCGGCCATCTTGCAGATCACGGACGACTCGCCGGAGTCTTCGGGCAACCCGGCTGACGACAACGAGAACTTCGTCCGCCAGCACTACCACGACTTCCTCTCGCGCGAGCCTGACGCTTCGGGTTTGCAGTTCTGGGCGGGCGGCATCGCCTCGTGCGGCGCAGACCAGCCGTGCCGCGACGTTAAGCGTGTGGACACCTCCGCGGCCTTCTTCCTCTCGATAGAATTTCAGGAGACCGGCTACCTCGTCGAGAGGATGTACAAAACGGCCTTCGGCGACGCCAGCGGCAACTCGACCTTCCCGAACGCGCACACGCTGCCCGTCCCCGTAGTCCGCCTCGAACAG
>DATARW010000014.1:0-142647 GCA_036263975.1 Pyrinomonadaceae bacterium | reverse complement strand
TAGGCGTCATTGGGCCCCTGCCCCGTTCCCCGGCATATCCCAAACCTGGACATTTGCCCGGAGATTTCCAACCCCGGAGACCCTTCAAAACGTGAAAAAGATCGCCAGCACAACCGATCCCCTGTGGTACAAGGACGCGATCATCTACGAGATTCATGTGCGCGCCTTTGCCGACTCGAATAACGACGGCATCGGCGACTTTCCGGGGCTGATGTCGCGGCTCGACTACCTTCAGGAGCTGGGCGTCACCTGTCTGTGGCTTCTGCCCTTCTTTCCCTCGCCGCTGCGGGATGACGGCTACGACATTGCGAATTACGTGGACGTGAATCCGTCCTATGGCACCCTGGCCGATTTCCGCGCCTTCCTCGACGCGGCCCACAAGCGCAACATGCAGGTCATGATCGAGCTGGTCATCAACCACACCAGCGATCAGCACCCCTGGTTCAAAGCGGCGCGGCTCGCGGCCCCGGGGTCGCCTGAGCGCGACATGTATGTGTGGTCCGATACCGACCAGAAATTCAAAGACGCACGCATCATCTTCACCGACACGGAGAAGTCGAACTGGACGTGGTGCGAGTCGGCAAAGGGCTTCTACTGGCACCGCTTCTTCAGCCACCAGCCGGACTTGAACTACGACAACCCGGAAGTCCAACAGGCCATCCTCGACGTGGTTGACTACTGGCTCGACTTCGGCATTGACGGCTTCCGCGTGGACGCCGTGCCGTACCTATACGAGCGCGAGGGCACGAACTGCGAGAACCTCCCCGAAACGCACTCCTTCCTGCGACGCTTGCGCGCGCACGCCGAGCGCCGCCACCCGAACGCGCTGCTGCTGGCCGAGGCGAACCAGTGGCCGGAGGACGTGGTCGAGTATTTCGGCGACGGCGACGAGTTCCACATGGGCTATCACTTCCCGATCATGCCGCGCCTCTTCATGGCCCTGCGCCAGGAGGACAGGCGGCCCATCGTCGAGATACTGGAACGCACGCCCGACATTCCCTCGAACTGCCAGTGGGGCATGTTCCTGCGCAACCACGACGAGCTGACCCTGGAGATGGTGGCGGACGAGGAGCGCGATTATCTCTACAACGAGTACGCGAAAGACCGGCGCATGCGGCTGAACGTCGGCATCCGGCGGCGGCTCGCGCCGCTTCTGGACAACAGCCGCCGGGGAATCGAGCTGCTGCACGCGCTCCTCTTCTCTCTGCCCGGCAGCCCGTTCCTCTATTACGGCGACGAGATCGGCATGGGCGACAACATCTACCTCGGCGACCGCGACGGCGTGCGCACGCCGATGCAGTGGTCGCCCGACCGCAACGCCGGTTTCTCCAAAGCCGACTTCGAGCGACTCTACTTTCCCGCCATCAACAACCCCGTCTACGGCTTCCAGATCGTCAACGTCGAGTCGCAGATGCGCTACGACTCGTCGCTTTTGAACTGGATGCGGCAGATGATTAATTTGCGGAAGGAGCACCACGTCTTCGGTCGCGGCACGATGCGCTTCGTCAAGCCGGAGAATCGCAAAATCTTCGCCTTCGTCCGCGTTCACGACTCGGAGACCGTGCTCTGCGTCTTCAACCTCTCGCGGTTCGCGCAGCCCGTCGAACTCGACCTCTCGGAGTTCGACGGGCGCACGCCCGTCGAGATGCTCGGCAAGACGCGCTTCCCCGTCGTCACCTCGCAAGCCTACCAACTGGCGCTCGCGCCGTGGGGCTTCTACTGGTTCAGGCTGGAAGAGAGAAGCTAATGAGACGAGACATTTGACACTTCCGCAACATTATACAAGTAAGAAAAGAGGCTGGGCTGCGGTTCGTCGAATCCAACTGACGAGGAGAGCACAAGAGGATGCTGAAGGCTCTGGGGAGCGGTCTGGTGGGCGCGTGCGCGCTCACGCTGATTCACGAGACGGCGCGGCGCTTCATTGACGACGCGCCGCGAATAGACGTGCTCGGCATGCGCGCCATCGCCAAGACGATGCGCGCCGTTGATGTCGAGCCGCCCGTCGCGCTGCACGAGGCCGCGCTCGTCGGCGACCTCGTCTCGAACTCTTTCTATTACAGCCTCGTCGGCGCGGGGCCGCGTGAGGACGCGCTCCGCAACGGCGCGCTGCTCGGACTGGCCGCGGGCCTCGGCGCGGTCTTCCTGCCCGAACCGCTCGGATTGGGCCGACAGCCCACGGAACATGCGCCGACGACGCAAGCCATGACCGTCGCTTGGTATCTCCTCGGCGGCCTCGCCGCGGGCGCGGCCTACCGCGTGCTCGCCTCCGAAGAGGAATGAGCCGCCGCGACGCCTCGCGCCTCAGTTCTCGGTTTTCCGCAAGATGAAATCGAGCACGATGTGGTCGTGGTCGGAGAGCACTTCGCCCGCGCGCCCGCGCTAAACCGACCGACGACGCGCATCTCAAGCGTGGCGGCGGGCTGGCTTCAGACTTTTTTTAGCGCCACCTCTTCATCTTCTGGAAGCGGCGCTTGACCATGTCGCGGCGCAGCGACGAGAGGCGGTCAATGAAGAGAAGGCCGTCGCAGTGATCCGTCTCGTGCAGGAAGCAGCGCGCCGCGAGTCCCGTCGCTTCCTGCTCGTACACTTCACCGCGCACGTCCTGTGCGCGGAGGCGCACGCGCGCGGCGCGCTTCAAGGGGGCGTGAATCTTGCCGACCGAGAGGCAGCCCTCCTCGCCCTCCTGCTCGCCCTCTGCGGAGAGGATTTCGGGGTTCGCGGCCACGAGCTTCAAGCCCTCGCAGTCCATCACGAAGAGGCGCACGGACAAACCCACCTGCGGCGCGGCAAGGCCCACGCCCTGCGCCGTGTACATCGTCTCGAACATGCCCGCGACCAGCCTCTCCAACTCCGCGTCGAATTTCTCCACGGGCACGCCCACACGCTTGAGCACCTCTGCCGGGTGCTCGACAATCTCCAAGACGGCCATGCGACAAGTTTAAAGGATGAAGGCGAGAGGATGAAGGGCGCAGCGAAGGCGGAAGGATAGGTTGAAAGAAGAGGCGGAAGCCGAAAGCCACCGTGACTTTTGAGCGGGCCGAGCGCCTTGCGCTTGCATCTGCCGCGCGCCCGCGTGAACCCTTTCGAGCCGCGGCGCAGCCGAACGTCACTTGCCCCGGTAATGCTCGACGAGGAGGCTGTACTTGAGCGTCAGGTCGTTGACCGAGCGGCGCAAGCGTTCGCGCTCGGCCTCGTCGCGGCAGGCTTGGAGTTTTTCTTTCAGCTCGTTGATCTCACGCAGCAGTTGCGCCTCTTCGGGGACGACGCCTGCGTTCTTCAGTACGGCGTAGCCCGCACGCAGTTCTTCGGGCGTCGCGAAGTATGCGTCGAGGTTGACGGGGCGGCCCGCGCCTTCGAGACGGTCGAACTCGCCCGCCCGCATCGCCTCTCGAATCTTCTGCTCGACCAGCTTGTCGAACATCGCTCCTGCACTCCTTCACGTTTGGTTACACCACGCGCGTCTTCCAGCGTCCACGACGGAAGACGAGCGCGCTGACGACGGCGAGGGTCGAGAACGCGACCGTCACGGCGAGGAAGACGCCCTGCGGCCCCATGCCGAAGACTATCGCCAGCACGTAGGCGAGCGGAATCTCCCACAGCCAGAAGACGAAGAGGTTGATGATGGTGGGCGTGCGCGTGTCGCCCGCGCCGTTGAACGACTGCGTGAGCACCATGCCGTAGGCGTAGAAGAGGAAGCCACACGAGATTGTTCGCAGGCACGCCACGCCGTAGTGTTCGACCTGCGGCCCGGCGGCGGCCTGCGTGAAGACGCGGACAATCGGCCCGGCGAAGACTATGAAGACGAGGCCGACGACGCCGAGGAAGCACATGTTGTAGAAGCCTGCGCGCCACACGGCGCGCTCGGCCCGTTCGGGCTTGCCCGCGCCGAGCGACTGTCCCACGAGCGTCGCCGCCGCGTTCGACATCCCCCACGAAGGCAAAAGCGCGAACATGATGACTCTCAGGCCGATGGTGTTGCCCGCGACGGCCTCGCTGCCGAAGCCCGCGTTGAGGCGCGTCAGGCCCACCCAGCTCGCCATCCCGATGAAGACCTGAAACGTCCCCGCGCCCGACAGACGCACCAGCTTCAGCATGATTGCGGGTTCGAGACGGGCGTGCCGCCGCGTGAGGTGGACGCGCCCGCCCGCTCTCAACAGACGCGAGAAGGCGTAGAGCGCGCCCGTGCCGCGCCCGATTGAGGTCGCGATGGCCGCGCCCGTCACGCCGAGTTCGGGGAACGGGCCGAGTCCGAAGATGAGGCACGGGCCGAGCAGGATGTTGATGGCGTTGGCGAGCCACAGCACGCGCATCGCCACCGCCGCATCGCCTGAGCCGCGCAGGATGGCGTTGATAAGTATGAGCATCACGACCGACGCGTTGCAGCCGAGCATCACGCGCGTGAAGCTGCTCCCCTTCTCGATGACTCCGGCGTCGGCCCCCATCAGAGCGAGCAGGCGCGGGGCGAGCGCCGCCCCAATGACGCCGACGACGAGCGACACGGCGAGGCCGAGCGCAATCGTCTGCGCCGCCGTTCGCGCCGCGCCCTCGCGGTCGCGCTCGCCGATGCGGCGGGCGACCGTCGCCATCGTGCCGATGCTCAGGCCGATGGCGAGCGTGTACACCAGAGTCATCAGCGACTCGGTGAAGCCGACCGTGGCGACGGCCTCTTTGGCGTCTCTGGTGATGTGGCTGACGTAGAACACGTCGCACACGACGAAGACGCTCTCCATCAGCATCTCCAGAACCATCGGGATGGAGAGCAGGAGAATGGCGCGACCGACGGAGCCGGAGGTGTAGTCGTAGCTGGCGCGCGTGCCGCGCACGGCCTGGCGCACGGCGGCGAACAGCCCGGGCGCGTCGGCGGCTTCCGGGGCCGCGGGTTGCAGAATTTCCGTCGAGTCGGGCATCGCTTCTCTTCGACTGTTTCCTAAAGCGCGAGGCGGGTGACAAGCTTTATACGTGCGGGCGCGTCGCAGGTTGCGACAAACTCTCACACGGGCGAAACAGTACCGCGGGCGTTGGCGGACGAATCCCTTCGCGGCCTTCATCTCGTCTTGCTCACGTCCTCGTCGCCCGCACGCAAGCGTGACCCGGCGAAACGGTCAAACGTGATCGCCGTGGATTGTCTCGGAGCGGGCCGTGCTTACGCAAGCATGCCAAGTCAAATCAGGCCAAGCCGCTCTCGCACATGCGCCACTTCCGGTCGCTTCGCGTTATACTTGGGACGCTTTCCAAAACTTATCGAGGCGAGTTTTCGGAATCCTATGAGCGCAGATCAAAGCAGAGAATCGGCGACGCTGGCGGGCGGTTGCTTCTGGTGTCTGGAGGCCGTCTTCAAAGACCTGCGGGGCGTCCGAAGCGTCGTGTCGGGCTACGCGGGCGGCGACGTTTTGAATCCGACGTACAGACAGGTTTGCGAGGGGACGACCGGCCACGCCGAAGTCGTGCAGGTAATCTTCGACCCGCATGAAGTCACCTTCCGCGAACTACTGGAAGTTTTCTTCACCATCCATGACCCGACGACCTTGAACCGCCAGGGCGCGGACGTAGGGAGTCAGTACCGCTCGGCCATCTTCTACCACACGCCCGCGCAACGCGAGACCGCCGAGCGGACAATCGCCGAACTGACGGCGGCGCGCGTCTGGGACGCGCCCATCGTCACAGAGGTCGCGCCCCTCAAGGAGTTCTATCCGGCGGAGAGCTACCACCAGAACTATTTCGAGAGCAACCCCACACAGCCCTACTGCCGCGCCGTCGTCGCGCCGAAGGTCGCGAAGTTCCGCAAGCACTTTCTTGAGAAGCTGAAGGCTTGAACGTCGAGCGCGCGGCCTCCGCGCCAAACGACAACTTGAAATCTGCCGGAGATGAAGCGTTGAAGAGTCTGGGCAATCAGCAGGACAGGAACGAAATCATCGAGAGGCTGCGGCGGCTGCGCCCCGACGGCGAGCGGCGCTGGGGGCGCATGACGCCGCACCAGGCGGTCTGCCACCTCAGCGATTCCTTCAGGTCGGCGACGGGCGAGATGCACGTCGAGTTCGCGGGCACGCTTCTGCACCGGACGCTGTTGAAGTGGTTCGCCCTGCGAGTCCCGCTTCAGTGGCCGACGGGCGTCAGGACGAGGCCGGAGGTGGATCAGGAGAAAGGCGGGACGCGCCCCGTCGAGTTCGTGCGCGACGTGCAGGATTTAGAAAAGCTCGTCGAGCGATTCACGCGCGCCGGGCGCGACTTCCGTTGGAACGTGCACCCGCTCTTCGGCAACATGGCCGAGGCCGAATGGCTGCGCTGGGGCTACCTGCACATGGATCACCACCTGCGGCAGTTCGGCGTGTGACGCAGATGGGTCGCCCTCCTCATCTACCTTGATGCTTCATCCGGACTTTCGCGCGCGCAGCCTCGCGCTCAACCAACTTTTTGCCGCCGCACGACGCGCACGCCCGCGCGCCATTCCTCGGCGATGTCGAAGCGGTACATCTCGACGCGTGCGTTGACGGCGCGGGCGAGCGTCGCGAAGGAACGGTGGAAGCGAAGCATCGGCGCGACGAGATAGACGAGCGGCGGCTCGTCGGCTATTCCGGCATCGTCGAACAGGCGCGCGCGGGCGATGTTGCCCTGCCGTCGGTGCGCCTCGACGCGTCGCCAGTAGTCAGCGCCCTGGAGCGCGAGCGCCGCATCCTCCGAGACTTTCAACTCGACGACGACGAGCCGCCCGTCGCGCCGGAGCGCCAGCAGGTCAACGGGACGCGAAGCGCCCGGCGCGGCGCGCGTGGCGCGGAACTGCGCGTGCAGCGGCGCGAGCCGCAGCCCCGAATCGAGGCGCGTGATGTCGCGTCGCAGGAGTGATTCAAGCCAGGCCTCCGGCGCGGCGCGGTAGAGCGCGTGCCTGTGGTCGCTCGCGCCGGCGCGTCGGCGTTGTGAGTCATCCGCGAGGCCGCCTTCCGCTGCGTCCGCGCTCTGTCGCACGGCGGCGCACGCGCGATGCCTTTCCGCAGCGTGCGCGCGGCGGTGCTCTTTCAGTTCGGCGACGAGCTTGAGGAAGTCAGCCGCGCTCTCGTCTTCGAGCAAGCGTCGGCGCTGTGAGCCTTCGACGCCGAACCACGCATGCTCTTGGTTCATCAGGCGGCGCACGCGCGCGAAGGGCAGGCCGTTGAAGCGCAGCGTCTCGCCGCGGCGCGAGCGCACCACGTCAACCGCCTCCGGCGCGAGGGCGACGACGCTTTCCACGAACTGGCTTGGCGACGGCGGCGCGTGGCGGAAGAGTCGCGGCGCGGGCGCGTCGAGCAACTCGTCCAGCGCGGGCACGCGGAGTTGTGTGAGGGCGCGGCACTCTTCGTCAACCTCGAAGACCGTGGTCAACGCGCGCAGGCGGTCATGCAGCAACGCAACTCTTTCGCAGACCGCGGCGGCAAGCTCGGACGGCGCAACGAGCCGGAGTTGTTGCGGGTGCGCGTCGCGCGTCGAGCCTTCGAGGCGCGCGTGCCAGAGCAGCGCCGACGCGAGGAAGTCTTCGGCGTCTGCGGCTCTGGCGGGGACGACCGGCCCCGTCGCGGCGATGTGCTCGCGCCCGCGCCGCAGAGTGATTCGCGCCCAGCGTCCCGGCTCGCCGCGCCGCGCGCCCGCGCTCAAGGATGCGCGCTCGGCCCGGCGCACGCCCGCCTCGTCGCAGACGAGCGCGGCGAGACGCTCGCACGCTTCGCGACGCGCGGCGGCCACGGCCTCGCGCGCCGACGCTATGCTCGCGCGCGGGACGAGTTCGAGCCGCGCGCGCTCCGCGCCCGTGCGCCGCGAAGCGTCCAAAAGCAACCTCTCGCCTTCCCACGCCCACGCCTCGACGCGCCACACGCGCGAGCCTGCTTCGCCCCAGTAAGAAAAGAGCAGCGTGCCCGTCGCAACGCGCAACTCCCAAAGCCCGCGCCGCAGCTCGACCGCCGGGCCGTCGCGTCTCTCGCGCAGCAGCCACTCGACGCGCGCGTCAAGCAGTTCAAAGAGACGCTGCCGCGCGTCTTCCGGTTCTTCGAGTTTGGTGAGGCGATTCATCATCAGGATTCAGAAGCGAGGTCGTATTCGCGCGGGTGAGCGTGCGTATGCTAACATCAAAACAGTTTTCGCCGAACGAAAAATCACGACGAGTTTTAAGGATTGTGGGATGGAGAACGTTTATCTGGCCGGGGCCGTGCGGACGCCCATCGGTCGCTACGGCGGCGCGCTCGCAGGGCTGACCCCGGCTGAGCTTGGAGCGCGCGTCGCAGCGGAGAGTCTGAGGCGTGCGGGGCTGGGGCCGGATGGAGTGCAGGAAGTCGTGTGGGCTTGCGCGCGGCAGGCGGGCGCGGGGCCGAACGTCGGTCGGCAGATCGCGTACCGCGCTGGCGTGCCCGAAACCGTCCCCGCCTCGACGGTGAATCAGGCGTGCGGCTCAGGCTTAAAAGCCATCATCCTCGCGGCGCAGGAGGTCTTGCTGGGACGCGCGCGCGCGGTGCTCGCGGGCGGCGTCGAGAGCATGTCGCGCGTGCCCTACTTCGCAGAGGGCGTGCGCTTCGGGCTTCGCATGGGCGATGCCGAACTGGTTGACGGCATGTACCGCGACGGCTTTCTCGACCCGCTCTCCGGCCTCGTCATGGGCGAGACCGCCGAGAAGCTTGCGCGGCAATACAGTATCTCGCGCGAAGAGCAGGACGAGTACGCTCTGCGCTCGCAACATCGCGCCGCCGCCGCCATCGAACAGGGTCGCTTCGACGCTGAAGTCGTGCCCGTCGAGTTGCGGGGACGCAAGGGAGAGGCGAAACGTCTCACGCGCGACGAGCACCCGCGCGCCGACACGACGCCGGAAGCTTTGAGGAAGCTCGCGCCCGTCTTCTCGAAGGACGGCACGGTGACGGCGGGCAATGCTTCGGGAATCACGGACGGCGCGGCGGCGGTCGTCGTCCTCGGCGAAGAGGCTCTGAAGAATTCGAGCGGGCGGGTCGAGCCTCTGGCGCGCGTCGTTGACTACGAGTTCGCGGGCGTCGCACCCGAAGTCATGGGGCTTGGCCCCGTCCCGGCGCTGCGTCGCCTGCTCGAACGGCAGCGGCTCACGCTCGCAGACATTGATCTCGTCGAACTCAACGAAGCCTTCGCCGCGCAGGTCATCGCGTGCGACCGCGAGCTACACTTCGACGCCGAGCGCCTCAACGTCAACGGCGGCGCAATCGCCCTCGGCCACCCCATCGGCTGCACGGGCGTCCGCATCACGACGACGCTCCTGCACGAGATGCAGAAGCGCAGCGCACGGCGCGGCATCAGCACGCTCTGTGTGAGCGGAGGGATGGGGATCGCGCTGCTGTTGGAAAGAGTTTAGCCCGGCGGGCTTGCGGGCCAACTCCGGAGAGCGGGCGGCGCATCCGAACCTCGCGCGACTCTCCCCGAAGGCTTTTAATCCCCGACATTTTCCGGGCGCGGCGCTCGGTGGCCGCCGATCTTCCAACGTAGCTGGAGGTTTATGAGAAGGACTCTTTTCGCCTCGACTCTCTCACTCCTCGTCGCCGTGCTCGCCGTTTCGGCAGGCGCGCAGACGCCGCCCGGCGCGGCCACGGGCCGTGCGCCGCAGACTTCGACGGGCTTGCGCGTCAACGTTCCCCTGCCTGCGTCCGACGCCGTAGTGAGGGCCGACCTGAAGAGGCTCTTGACGGAAGCGATGCCGCACGCGCTCTCCGGCGACGCGTCGAAGCTCGCGCAGGTGAACGCAGACATCGAGCAGTTCAAGTCGCGCACGGGGCTTGACGCCCGCGACTTCGACACCATCACCGTCGGCGCGCGCATCGTGCAACTGCCTTCGGGCGCGACGAAGGTCACGAACGCAGTCGCCGTCGCGCGCGGCACATTTCGCCCCGACGCCGTAGTCGCGTCCATGCGCGCCGCGGCGAAGGGCGGATTCGCGGAGCAGAAGTACGGCGGGCTGTCCGTCTACGTCATCACGGTCAATGACAAGATAAAAGTTTTCGGGCTGGCGAAGATGCACGTCACAGACTTCGCCGTCGCCGTGCTCGACCAGATGACGCTCGCCGCCGGCGACCCCGCGGCGGTGCGCTCGGCGATTGACGCCATGAACGGGCGCGGCCACATTGACCAGACGCTCCTGAACTCCGTGCAGACGCCCGACCTCATCGCCTTCGCGGGCAGCGTGCCGCCGGGCGCGTTCGGGGGATTGGAGACGGGGCTGCCGAACGTTGACCGCGCCGTCGCCTCGGTGCGCGGCTTCCGCGGCGCGGTGGCCCAGACGAGCGCGGGCTTCCTCCTGACGACCGTGCTGCGGACGCAGACCGCCGCCGACGCCCGGCAACTCTTCGACACCGCGCAGGCTCTCAAGCAGGTCGCGCCCGGCCTCATCTCGATGTCGGGCGAGAAGGGACGGTTCGCGCAGCGCGCCATCAATAATCTGAAGCTCACGACGAAGGGCGACGAGGTGCAACTCACACTCGACGTTCCGCAGGCCGACATCGCCGAGCTGCTGCGCGTCCTCTAAAGAAGGCAAGAGTAAAAAGGCAAAAGTGAAGGGAAAGGCAATTGCCTTCCTTCCTCACTTTTGCCTTTTTACTTTTGCCTTACTTCTGCGGCGGGATTTGAACCGGCAACCCCCGCGGCGGCTGGCGCGGGAGCGCCGCCGGCTCCTCGGAATCTTCGAGCCTGGCGAGCGTCTCTTGATAGATGGTGACTCCGCCCTTCTCTTCGAGCTTGAGGCGCGCGTTCGTGAGGTACTCGTCGAAGACCTGATCGCGACGCTCCCTCAGAGCCTTCTCGACTAGCTGCGGGCGCTGCTTGTCGAACTCGCCCATGTCCGCGTCCTTGCGGTTGTTGACGCCGACGACCACCCACTTGTCGCCGACCTTGACGGGCGTCTTCGTCGTCTCGCCGGCCTTGAGCGCGAGGACGGCGGCGTCGAGCGCGGGGTCTGCGCCTGCCCTGCCGAGCGGGCGACCGGGCCTGAACTCCTTCTCGTCTTCCGCTTTGAGGCCGAGCTTGTCGGCGGCGGCCTTGAGCGCGTCGAGACTCGAAGCGCTGGCGGCGAGGTCGCGCGCCGTCTGTTCGAGCTGTTCGGTGGCGCGCGCCGCCTTGAAGTCCTGCGCGACCTTGTCCTTGACCTCTTCGAGGTCTGGGTCGCGGGGGTCGCGCTTCTCGACGAGCATGGGCACGGCGAAACCGTCCTTGATGCCCACGCGGTCGCCGACCTGCCCCGGCTCTTCCAGCGGCTTGACGGCATCCTCGAACTGCGGGCTGCTGCCGATGTCCTTAACGTCGTCGCCCGGCTTGATGAAGCCCGTGGTCTTGACCATCTCCTCCGGCTTCATGTTGGCTTCCGAGGCGAGCTGTTGCGCGACCTTCTGCGGGTCTTTCGTCTGCTTCAGAAGGTCTTCGGCCTTCTGCGCCACCTGTTGCGCGACGGCGTATGAGCGGCGGTTACGCAGGGAGACTAAAAGCTCCTGCCTGGCGTCCTCGAAGCTCTTCGGGACGGCAGGGCCGCGGCGGAAGATGTAGTAGGCGTTGCCGGTCTTTAAGGGGTCGCCGACCTGCCCCTCCTTCCAGTCGAGCGTGTTCTGCAAGAGGTCTGCGACGCTGCTGGGCGTGCTGCCCACCTTGCGATTCGGTGTGCGCTTGACGGGCGCGGGCAGCCAGCCGCCTCCTTTGGCCGTCGCGGGGTCTTGGGAGTTGCCGCGCGCGAGGTCTGCGAACTCCTCCTCGCTGGCCGTCAGGTCTTCTTTGCGGATTTTCCCGACGAGTTGCTGGGCCTTGAGGAGCACGTCCTGGTCGAGTTTCGGGTCGGCGATCTTCAGCACGATCTGCTGGACGCGCACGCCCGCCATCTTGTTTTCGGGCGCGAGCGCGTCATACTCCTTACGCAGGTCTTCGTCCGAGATCGAAATTTTCTGGCCGACCTTCTCCTGATTGATGAAGACGTAGCGAATCTGCTTCTGCGGAAGGTCGAAGTGGTAGTCGCTCTTGTGCGCGTCGAAGTACTGGCGCAGGTCTTCGTCCGAAGGGCTGAGCTTCTGCGCCACGGCGGCGGCCTCAACCGGCACGTAGGTGAGGTCGAACGAGGTGTTCTCGCGCTGGTAGTTCTCCTTGACCTCGGCCTCGGAGACCTGTACGCCCGCCGTCACGTAGGCGCGCAGTTTGTTGGCCGCCAGCGCGTCGCGCACGCTCTGCTCGTAGAGCGAGACGCTGCCGTAGTTGCGCACGACGTAGTCTTTGTAACGCTGAAAGTCGAAGCCGCTGCCCGACGCCGGGTCTGTGAACTGCTTCTGGATGAGGTCGCGCACCTCTTCGTCGGAGGCGCTGAGTCCGAGTCGGCGTGCCTCCTGCAAGGCGATGCGGGCGTTGATGGCCTGGTCGAGGATGCGTTCGGGCGTCATGCCGAGCTGCGCGAGGCTGATCTGCCCGCCGAACTGACTGTACTGGTTCTCGATCTTCTTCTTCAGGAGCGTGTAGTCGGCGACCGTCACCTCTTCACCGCCCACCGTAGCCAGCGCCTCCTTGCTGTTCGACGGGTTCGCGATGGCTGTGCCGCCGCCGCGATTGTAGCCTGCGACGACGAGGCCGAGGACGACGAGAACGGCGAAAGAGATGATGACGACGCCGCGCGTCTTCTCCAGCCGGCTGAAAAACTTGAGCATTCCGAGGTACCTTCCCTTAAACCGGGCGCTTAGAATTCCTGGACTTGTAATTCGGGCTTGGACGCGAGCGTGTTTGCTAAGACGACTCCCGACACGGCTCCCGCAAACTGCGAATTGTAGCGGACGCACGGCGCGCGGCGCAAACAGAGGCCGAGGGTTAGAGGCTCGGACCACGCGGGTCTATTGCTTCTTTGAATTGAAGAGGACGTTGAGGCTCACCACCGCAGGCACGGAGGCACTGAGACGGCACAGAGAGTTGAATTGCTCTGCGCCATCTCCGTGCCTCCGTGCCTGCGGTGGTTAACTGCCCGTTGCTTTACCGCTAAGAATGAATAGACCCTGAGCATATTTCCCCAGTCTCTAGCCTCTGGCCCCTAGCCTCTGATATTTTCTCGGCATGGCTTACTCGATCTGGGCTTGGGCGGGGTTCGGTATTTTCATCCTGCTGATGCTGGCCCTCGACCTCGGCGTGCTCAACCGCAAGGCGCACGTCGTCAACTACCACGAGGCGACCGTCCTGAGCATCGTGTGGGTGCTGCTGGCGACGGCGTTCGCCGCTTGGGTCTTCTGGTCGAGCGGGTCGCTGGCGGGCAAAGAGTTCCTCGCGGGCTATCTCATCGAGCTTTCGCTCTCCGTGGACAACCTCTTCGTCTTCCTTCTGCTCTTCTCCTACTTCAAAGTCCCCTCGAAGTACCAGCACCGAGTCCTGTTCTGGGGCGTGATCGGCGCGCTCTTCATGCGCGTCACGATGATCGGCGCGGGCGCGGCCCTGATCTCTCGCTTCCACTGGATTCTATACGGCTTCGGCGTCTTCCTCATCTACACGGGCTTTCGGATGCTCCGGCAGGGGGAGACGGACGTGCGCCCCGAAGACAACCCATTCGTCCGCGCCGTCACGCGCTACATCCCCTTCGTGCGCCACTACGAGGGCGAGCACTTCTTCACCGTCAGGGACGGAAGGAAAACGGGGACGCTCCTGCTGCTCGTGCTCGTCGTCATCGAGATCACAGACCTCATCTTCGCCGTTGACTCCATCCCCGCCATCTTCGGCATCACGACCAACACCTTCATCGTTTACACCTCGAACGTCTTCGCCATCCTCGGCCTGCGCTCGTTCTACTTCCTGCTCGCCGGCGTCGTCGAGAAGTTCCACTACCTGAAGGCCGGACTCTCCGTCGTGCTCGCCTTCGTCGGCGTCAAGATGCTCGCCGAAGGATTGGTCGCCGAGCACTTCGGGCTGAGCCGGGAGGCGATCATCACCGGCTCGCTCGCCTTCGTCGCACTCGTCCTCGTCGGCTCGGTGGCCGCCTCACTCTACTGGCCCCGCCGCCCCGGACGGCAGGTCGAGGTCGAGCCGCCCGCACACTTCGACTCGCCGTTTGACGACGACCGCGGCACGCTCGGCGGCGACGACCGCGGCCTGCCCGAAGTAAGGCAAAAGTAGGGCGCTGGGTTTGGGTGCTGGGTTTTGGGTGATAGGTGCTAATTATCTTCAATTCACCAGCCCCCCAACACCCAGCCCCCAACACCTATCATCCTTCTTAAAGTGCTTGCCTTTTGCCTTCCGCGTTTGCTACCTTCGTTGAGTGCAGTTTGCCCGGCGGGCGCTGCTGCCGAGGTCGGCCTCTCACGCGCCCTTCCTCCCCTCGCTCCGAAGCTGTGGCCCCGAATTAACGCGCCGCGCCCCGTTTCAGAAAGCCCGCTCGCACCGCGGCTTTTCAAAACTCCCTGAAAGTTTCGCGTCATGGTTACCAAAGTCAGCCGCTTCGACGCCGAGTGGTGGATCATCCAGAAGCGGTTCATCTACATCGTCATCATCCTCGGCGGCCTCTCGCTTCTCGCGGGCGTGGGCGGACTCTACGTCTGGCTCTACGGCATCCCGTTCAAGAACGTCGCCATCAGCGACCCGGCGCTGGCGGGCGCGCGCTTCGTCTCGCTCGAAGGCGGGGTGCGGGTCGTGCGCGCCAACACGCGCGAGACCTTGCAGGCGCGCGCCGACACGCGACTCTTCCCCGGCGACATCGTGCAGACGCAGGAGGACGGGCGCGCACGCATCACGCTGGCCGACGGCTCGACCCTCTTCGTCAAGCCCGACTCGGTCGTCACCATCGCCGAGAACACCTCAACTGACAACGGCAAGAGCACCAAAGTCCGCGTCGCCGTCGAGAGCGGCCAGATCAACGTCCGCACCGAGCAGCAGCCCGAAAACGGCTCCAACGTCGTCGCCACCCAACTCACCGAGAGCCGCCTCGCCTCCGAAACCGACGCCAGCTTCCACGTCCGCGATGACAAGTCAGAGGCCATACGCGTCTCGTCGGGCGCGGTCGAGACGAGCACGAACGGCGGCGACCAGACGACCTTGCGCGGCGGCGAGTACGTCGCCGTCAACCAGCAGGGCAGCATCGCGCAGCGCGAGCACCTTCTGGACGCGCCCACGCCCGTCACCCCGCGCAACCTCGAACGCATCGCGGCGCGCAAAGGCGCGGGCGTCGTCGTCGCCCTGAAGTGGCAGAAGCCCCAGACCGGCGCGCCCGCGCACTACCGCGTCGAGGTCGCCACCTCGCCCTTCTTCGTCCCCGCCGGCATGCTCATCGAGCGCGACCAGTTGCAGGCCAACGAGTTCACCGTGGACGACCTGCGGCAGGGCAACTACTTCTGGCGCGTCCTCGCCGTCGCACAGTCGGGGCAGGCGAGCGACTGGAGCGAGCCGCAGAAGTTCGTCGTCGTCGGCGAGGGCGGCACGGGCGAGGAGGCCGCCGTCTCGGACGTGCAGATCGAGTACGTCGCCGGGAGCATCTACCTCGTGCGCGGTCGGACGCAGCCCGGCAACATCGTCCGCTGCGAGGGGCGCGAGACGCTGGCCGCACGCGACGGCTTCTTCCAGCTCCAGATCAACGCCGCGCATCCGACGCGCGACGTGCAGATTGAGACCGCCGACACGCAGGGCAACCGCAACTCGTTCAAGTTCGCACTCCCGCCCGGAGGATGAAAAAGCCGTGAACCGTGAACCGTCAACCGTGACAAGTTAAGACCTGTTCCTTCTCGTCACGGTTGACGGTTCAGGGTTCACACCTCTTTTCTCGTCACCGCTCACGGTTCACGGCTCATGGCTCTTCACTTGTCACGGTTGACGGCTCACGGTTTACGGCCTTTATGAAGTACGTCATTCTCCTGAACGGCGTGGACTGCGCCCCGGCGCGTGAGGTGGTCGAGGGGCTGCGCGCGGCGGGCGTGGCTGCCGTGCCGCTCGACGGCTCGGCGGCGGCGCGCGAGCAGGAGGCCGCGCGCCACCGCACGGAGTTTGAAGGAGAGCCTCTGGCCGCCCTCTTCGACGTGGAGGCAGGCGCGGACATGGCCGAGCTGCACCTGCGGGTCTTGCGCGCGCAAGTCCTCTGGCCGGGCGTGCCGCTCGTCGCCTGCCAGCGCGACGCTGCCGCGGCGGGGCCGCGCGCCGCGCACCGCTTCGACGACGCGACGCTCAAGCGTATGGGCTTTCACGCCGTCGCCGAGGAGCCGGCGCAGCTCTCCGCCCTCCTGCGCGAGGTCGAAGAGCGCGGCGCGGGCGAAAGACTCCTGACGGGCGACCCGCAGGCCGTCGCGCGCGCGAGCCTGCTGCTGCCCGAACGCCTGAGCGCCGGGCATCTGCGCGCGGCCTTCGAGATGGCCGCCTCGCTCCACTTCGCCGCAGACCAGCGCGGCGCGGCGCAGGCGGCGCTCGCCGGACTCGCCGCGCTCCTCCGTGCCGACCGCTGGACGATCTACCTCGTCGGCGAAGCCGCCCCCGCAGGCGTGCCGCCGTTCGAGCCTCTGGCCGTCCGCGGGCTGACGCGCAGCGAGCGCGACGTGCCCGACGCCGACTGGCGTCGCGCTTTGCTGGGCGACGCGCTCTCGTTCACAGGCTCTGAGTCGCGCGCGGCGCACGCCGCAGCCCTCTGCGCCGAGACCGTGCGCCGGAAGGAGGGCGACCGGCGCGTCGTCGCCGTCCCGCTCGTCAGCGGCGAGCGCGTGCTGGGCGTCCTCGAAGCCGTGCGCGAGGGCGAGCGGGCGCGGCCCTTCGCGCCGCGCGAGGCTTCACTGCTCTCGGCGCTCGCGCTGCCTTTGACCGCCGCGCTCTCGAATTCGGCGCGCGTCGCCGAGGCCGAGCGCCTCTCACAGACGGATGATTTGACGAAGCTCCACAACGCGCGTTACCTCCGGCAATACCTCGTCACGGAGTTGAAGCGCGCGCGTCGCTACGGCTCGCCGGTCTGCGCCTTCTTCCTCGACCTCGACGACTTCAAGCAGGTCAACGACCGCCACGGCCACCTCGTCGGCTCGCACGTCCTGATGGAGATGGCCGCGGCCATCCTCTCCTCTGTGCGCGACACGGACGTGGTGGCGCGCTACGGCGGCGACGAGTTCGTCGTCGTCCTCCCCGAAACCGACATCGAGCAGGGCCTCTACGTCGCCGAGCGCGTCCGCGAGCGCATCTCTCGCCACGAGTTCACGGGCGGGCGCGGCCTGCGTCTGCGGCTCACGGCCTCCTTCGGCGTCGCCTCCTTCCCGGCCCACGCGCAGTCGCCCCAGCAACTCATCGCACGCGCCGACACAGCCATGTACGAGGCCAAGGCCGCCCGCAAGAACTGCGTCCGTTCCCCCGCCAGGACGGTGCAGGACGCCTGACGCATCGGCGGGAGCCAGCCCGTCAGGGGAGCGTGTTTCGTGGCAGGAGTCCGACCGTCAGGGATGGCGTGCGTGCGTCGCATTGACAAAAACGTGACAACGAATCCTGCTTGAAATCAAAAGATTCTGCGCTCATAATCGTGCCGTAGTTACGGTCATGAGCGAAGACAGGACACAACAACTGCCCGACGACGGCGTGAGACAAATCCTCGCGCGTCTGGACTCGATTGGCTCGCGCCTCGATTCGATGGAGACGCGCTTCAGTTCAGTAGAGACACGTCTCGGCTCTGTGGAGACGCGCCTCGACTCGATGGACGCGCGGCTCATCGCGCTCGAAGAGAAGGTTGACCGCCGCTTGCAGGAGACGCGCCCCATCTGGGAGCAGGTCTTGTCCCGGCTCACGGAAATCGAGACGCGGCTGAGTGGCGTCGAATCGCGGCTGGATAGTGTTGAGAAGCGGCTCGAAAAGGTGGAGGGTGAAGTTTACAGCTTCAATCGTAAGATGCGCGTCTATTATGATGACCTCCTGAAGATGCAAGACAAGCAGGAAGACTTCGACGAGCGCCTGCGACAGCTCGAATCCGAGCCGGCGCAGTAGCGGCTCCGGCGTCCGAATCTGCCGGTTCTCACCCGGCCCGGCGGTCTCAAGCCCCCGCGCTGAACTTTTCATGTAAAAGTAGTGGACTTTTTTTCCGTCTTGCTGTAAAGCATTATCCTGTACTAACCGGAAAGCACCCCCCCGCTCGAAGAACATTCCAACTCCGAGTCCGAAGGCTTTTCCCAGGCCAACCGCCCAGGGTTTCGCGGTTAGCGTTCTTGCCCCGTTCGTTGTATCTTTGTAGTTTCGTTCCACGCTGCGGGGCGAAACTAAGGGGGCCGCGACGCCCGGACTGCATCCGAACGGCTCGCCGAGTCGGGCGGTTTTCTCGGTTGTGTGTCCTCCGGGTCGAAGCTTCGGGCGCATCAACTACAGCAAGAGGTGCGGAAACATTAACGAATGGCATTCAAGTCACTCTTCAGCCTTTTCTCCAGCGATCTCGCAATAGACCTCGGCACCGCGAACACGCTCGTCTACGCCAAGGGGCGCGGCATCGTCGTCTCGGAGCCGTCCATCGTCGCCATCAACAAAGTCACCAACATGCCGGAGGCCGTCGGCAAGGAGGCGAAGGAGATGCTGGGCCGCACGCCCGGCAACATCGTCGCCATCCGCCCGATGAAGGACGGCGTCATCGCCAACTTTGAAGTGACGGAGAAGATGCTTCAGCACTTCATACGCAAGGCGCACAACGGCAAGACGTGGGTCAGCCCGCGCGTCGTCATCGGCATACCCAGTGAGATCACGCAGGTCGAGCGTCGGGCGGTCGAGGACTCGGCCTATCGCGCCAAAGCCTCCGAGGTCTATCTCGTCGAAGAGGCGATGTGCGCGGCCATCGGCGCGGGCCTGCCCATCACCGAGCCGCACGGCAACATGATCGTGGACATCGGCGGCGGCACCACCGACATCGCCGTCATCTCGCTGTCGGGCATCGTCTACTCGCGGGCCGTGCGCGTCGCCGGCAACGAGATGGACGAGGCCATCACGCAGTTCATCAAGCGCAAGTACAACCTCCTCATCGGCGAGCGCACCGCCGAGGCCATCAAGATTCAACTGGGGAGCGCCTTCCCGCTCGACGAGCCGCTCTCGATGGACGTGCGCGGACGCAACCTCATCGAGGGCATCCCCAAAACCATCACCATCACGGACGACGAAGTGCGCGAGGCTCTGGCCGACTCCGTGGCGACCATCGTCAACGCCGTGCGCGTGGCGCTGGAGCGCACGCCGCCGGAGCTTTCCGCCGACATCGTCGAGCGCGGCATCGTCTTGACGGGCGGCGGCGCGCTCCTCAAAAATCTCGACAAGCGGCTCTCGATTGAGACGGGCCTGCCCGTCTCAATCGCCGACGACCCGCTCTCCTCCGTCGTGCTCGGCGCGGGCAAGATGCTCTCGGACTTCGACCTTTTGAAGCGCGTCAAGTGGGACAACAACCTGACGGGCGGAATGTGAGGAAGGCCGTGAACCGTGAACCGTGACAAGTTAAAAGCGACTCCGTCACGCGCCGCGGCTCAGAATTCACGGCTTCTCTCTTGTCACGGTTTACGGTTCACGGTTCACGGCTTTTCATGGTTCGGAGCACGCAGAAAGAGATACGGCAGCGCGCGCCGCTCTGGCTGCTTGTCCTGCTCGCCCTCAACTTCGGCCTGATGACCTGGGACGCGAAAGACGCCTCGACCAAGCAGCGCGTCATCAGGGTCTGGGCGCAGTCGGCCCTCTCGCCCGCGCAGCGCGTGACGACGGGGCTGGGCGGCGCAGGTCTGGGCTTCTTCCACGGCCTCGCCGAGATGCGGGACGCGCGGGCCGAGAATCAAACGCTCAAGGAGCGTCTGGCCGAGGACGAGAACGAACTGCGCGACGCCAGGGCTGCGCGCGATGAGAACGAGCGGCTCAAAAAACTGCTCGACTTCGCGCAGGACGTTTCCTACAAGACGATCCCGGCGCGCGTCATCGCGCGCGACCCCTCGGTCTGGTTCAACTCGCTCATTATCAACCGCGGCACGGTCAGCGGCGTTGACCTCGACATGCCGGTCGTCACGCCCGAAGGCATCGTGGGCCGGGTTGTCGGCGTCGGCCCGGTCTCGGCGCAGGTGATGTTAATCACGGACGAGCGCTCGGCGGCGGGCGCGGTCGTCGGGCAGTTGGGTCAGTCGAACGCGCTCGGCTCCGTGCGCGGCTTCGGCAAGAACGGGCTTTTGGAGATGCGCTACGTGTCGGGCCTTGAGACGGTGAACGTCGGCGATTACGTGGTCACGACGGGGCAGGATCGCATCTACCCGCCGGGCCTCAACGTCGGCGCGGTGGTCGAGGTCAAGCAGGGCACGACCACGACACCGCACACGATCTACGTCAGGCCCGGCGCGCGGCTCGAATCCTTGCAGGAGGTGGCCGTGCTCGACTACCGCCCGCAGCAGCGCACCGCGCCGGAGAAGACGCTGCCGAACGTTGACAAGGGGAAAGGCAAGTGAATAGTGAATGGTCGTTGAGCGCCGACGAGCTTGCGCGGTCACCGCTCGACTTGAGGAACGCTCAACCGCCATTCACCATTTGCCGTTCACCATTTACCGGATTATGAAGTGGAAACTCGCGGTCTGCGTGGCGCTGGCCGTCGTCCTCCAGTCGAGTTTGCGGACGCTGTGGGGGCCTCTGGCTTACGCCGACCTGCCGCTGGCCGTCGTCGTCTATTTCGCGCTGCGGCGCGATGCGGTGATGGCGGTGGTGATCGGGGCGGTGGCGGGCCTCGGCTCGGACGTTCTCTCAGGCGGACTGCTCGGCGCGAGCGGCTTCGCGATGACGCTGACGGCCTACCTTCTGGCGGCGCTCGTCACGCGCGTGATGATTGACAACCCTTTGATGCGCATCCCCGTGCTCGCCGGGGCCGCCGGGTTCGAGACGGTCGTCTATCTTCTGTTGCACCAGTTTCTCGGCCAGCCGCCGACGCCTCTGGGCGGCTCCATCGCGGAGACCTTCGCCTATCGCGTCATCTGGACGACGGTCGCCGGAACGGTAGTCGCGTTCCTGCTCGACACCTTCTTCAACGAGTCTTCGCGCCTGCGCCGCCGCCAGTTCGCCTTCCGCCGCAGGATTGCGCGGCGGGGGCTGACGAGGAGAAAATACTGAAGGAGCCGTTAGCCATTAGCTTTTAGCTTCCAGCTTCTTTCCGGCCCCGACGCAGTATCTATAGAGAAAGCAGACCGCCCCATGAGGGAGACAAAGCTGAAAGCCGACAGCTAATGTAACGGCTAAGAGCTAAAAGCTAAGAGCTATTCAAAGCCATGAAATTCGAGGACGAGACCCAAAACCTGAAGCTGCGGATGACGATCATCCACGGGCTTGTGTTCGCCATCCTGGTGGTGCTGGGCGCGCGCCTGTACTACCTGCAAGTCGTCAACGGCGAATACTACGCCGAGCGCGCCGAGAACCAGAGAGTCCGCCACCTGCGCATCCCCGCGCCGCGCGGCGCGATCTTCGACCGCAACGGCAAGCTCCTCGTTGACTCGCGCTCGACCTACAACATCATCCTCTCCGCCGAGGACATGAAGGGCAAGAACCTCGCCGACCTCGTCGCGCCGCTCTCCGAGGGCTTGGGCGTTGACCCGGACATCCTGCACGAGCGCTTCGAGCAGGCCAGATCGCAGGCCGCCTTCGAGGAGATCACGGTCAAGGAGGGCGCAGGCCCGGCAGACCTCGCGTGGGTTGACGCGCACACGCTCGAAATGCCCATGCTGCTCGTGCGCGAGCAACCACAGCGTCGTTATCCCGATGGCGGCGTGCTCGCGCACGTCCTCGGCTACGTCGGCGAGATCAGCCCCGAACAGCTCAAGCAGCCGAAGTTCAAAGACTACGCCGACAACCCATACCACCCCGGCGACATCGTCGGGCTGGAGGGCCTGGAGGCGACCTACGACCGATACCTGCGCGGCAAGGACGGCTACCGCGAGGTCGAGGTTGACAGCCGCGGTCGCATCCAGCGCGACCTCGCCCTCGTCAAGCCGCAGCCCGGACAAGACCTCGTCACCACGATTGATCTCGACTTGCAGCTCACCGCCGAGGAGCAGTTGAAGAACTCGCCGACCAAGCGCGGCGTCATCGTCGTGATGAACCCGCAGAACGGCGAGATTCTGGCGATGGCTTCTTACCCGACCTTCGACCCGAACCTCTTCTCGCAGCGCATCGGCACGCCCGCGGGCCGGGCCGAGGCCCGAAAGCTCCTGCTCGACCCCGTCTTCCCGCTCTACAATCGCGCCATCCGAGGGCGCTACCCGCCCGGCTCGACCTGGAAGCCCCTGATGGCGACCGCCGGGCTACAGCAGGGCGCGATCACTCTGAAGAACTCGCACCTGGTCTGCGGCGGCGGCATCACCATCGGCAACAAGTTCACGCGCTGCATGGGCAGCCACGGCGCGCCCGACCTGCGCACGGCCATACGCGTCTCCTGCGACGCCTACTTCTACCGCCTCGGCCTGAAGATGACGCTCGACGGCATCGAGCAGATGGTTGACGAGTTCGACCTCAACAAGCGCACGGGCGTTGACCTGCCGCACGAGCTTGTGAGCTGGACGCCCTCGCGCGAGTTCAAGGCGCGCTTCAACCCGCGCGACGCCGAGTGGAGAGACATTGACACGGTCTACGCCTCGTTCGGGCAGGTCTATGATTTCATCACGCCGCTGGCCTCGCTGCGCGCGCATTCGGCGGTCGCCAACGGGGGCCGCCTCTACGTGCCGCACCTTCTCCTGGAAGCCCGGCCCGTCGGTGAGGTCGGCCCCTTCCAGGAGCGCCCGCGCCAGGTCTTCGCACAGTCCGAGCCGAAGATTCTCAACATCCCCGAAGACCAGCACCACCTCGTCGTTGACGGCATGTGGGCGGTCGTCAACGAGGCGGGCACGGGCACCGCTGCGCGCATCCCCGGCTTCGACGTGGCGGGCAAGACCGGCACGGCGCAGGTCGTCGGACTCGGTAAGGACACGGGCAAGAACAAGGATCACTCCTGGTTCGTCTCCTACGCCCCGGCCTTCAACCCCGAAGTCTCGATGATCGCTTTGATCGAGAACGTCGGCTTCGGCGGCAAGTTCGCCGCCCCCGCCGTCCACAATGTCTACGCCGCCTACCTGCGCGAGCACCACCCGGAACTCGCGCCGCCGGCGACCGCGGCTGAACAAATGGCGAAAAGATAGGTGTTGGGTGTTGGGCTTCAGGTTTTGGGAAGGAAGCCAGCTAAGCAGACCCAGAACCTGGAACCCAACACCTGAAGCCCAACACCCAACACCTGATTCATGTCTGCGATTTTAGAGAGACGCTGGGTGCGGGATTTCGACTGGCTGCTGCTGCTGCTGGCGGTGGCGCTCTCCGCCTTCGGGACGTGGATGATCTTCAACGCGCAGCCCGACGCGCCCTTCTGGAAAAAACAGGTGCTGGGCCTCGCCGTCTCGCTCGTCGTGATGCTGGCGGTGGCGTTCACGGACTACCGCAAGCTCGTCCACATCGCGCCCGCCTTCTACATCTTCGGCCTCGCGCTGCTGGTGATCGTGCTCATCCCGCACGTGGGTCTGAAGATCAACGGCCAGCGTTGCTGGATCGGCGTCCCCGGCTTGGGCCAGTTCCAGCCCTCGGAGTTCATGAAGATTCCGACGGTGCTGATGCTGGCGCGCTACTTCGGCAAGCCGCGCAGCGCGCCGCTCACCGTCAGGGAGATGATTGCCGGCGGACTCATCCTCGCCGTCCCCGTCGGTCTCATCATGCTGGAGCCGGACACGGGGCAGGCGCTCACATACTTCCCTCTGCTCGCCGTCGTACTCTTCCTCTCGTCGGTGCGGATGTGGCTCGTCCTGGCCGCGCTCGTCGTGGGCACTGCGTCCGTCCCCGGCATGTGGTACGTCGGCACGCACTCCGGACTCATCAAGAACTACCAGCAGGAGCGCATCAACGTCATCCTCGACCCGGAGAACGCCGACCGGCGCGGCTTCGGCTACCACACCTGGCAATCAATCGTCACCGTCGGCAAGGGCGGCATCACCGGCTCCGTCTCGAAGGGCGACGCCTCGCAGAGCAAACTGAAGTTCCTGCCTGAGCCGCACACCGACTTCATCTTCGCCGTCACCGCCGAGAACACGGGCTTCGTCGGCTGCGTCCTGTTGCTGCTGGCCTACGCCGTCCTCCTGACCAAACTCATCCACGGCGCGCGGCGCGCGCCCGACCGCACCGGCATGCTCGTCATCATGGCGATTGTCGGCGGCCTCGCCTTCCAGATATTTATCAACGTCGGCATGGCCCTCGGCATCCTGCCGGTGATCGGCGTGCCGCTGCCGCTGATGAGCGCGGGCATCTCCGCCATCCTCGCCACGTTCGTCGCCATCGGCTTCGCCATCAGCATTCGCCTGCGCCGCTTCGTCAACTGAAGCGGGCGCGAACCGAATCACCCGCCGCGCTCTTCCAAATCCCGGCGAATTGGAATATAAAGGCCGGACGCACTGCACAAGCGGTGTAGTCAGTTCGGTCGGGCGAAACACCTTCCTCGCGCTCGCCCGGCGACCGCGACCCGTCATTTCGTCTACAAGGAGACACAGATGAAGAGGATACTTTGCGGCTTCGCCCCCGTCTTGGCTTTCGTCTCTCTGCTCATGCCTGTGTGCACGGCGGGCGACTCGGCGGACGTGCAACAAAAGGAAGGCTACACCGTCTCCCTCGACCTGAAGTTCAGCAAGAAGAATCAGAACTCCTTGCAGCGGGCCATCTCCTTTCTCGACATGGGGCCGAACGCCTACGCCACCGGCTTCGTCGTCGGCGACGGGCTGGTGATGACGGCCTATCACGTCGTCTCCGGCAACCTGAGCGTCCCGAAGAAGGTGGTGCTGGGCTTCTCGGCCAACGACGAGTTGGAGGTCAGGGCATCCGTCAACGGCTGCAAGGCCACGCTGCTGAAGGCGGACGAGGATGCCGACCTGGCGCTCCTGCGCGTCTGCCGCTCGTCGAAACAACACCGCGCGCCCGCCTTTCAGACCACGCCCAGCGAGGACGAGAAACTGCTCCTGATCGCCCGCCCGCACGGCGACAAGATGGTCAGGCGCGGGAGTTTCATCGGCCCCTACATGTTCCGCGGGCAGGAGTATTGGTCTGCGAAAATTGACGGGCGCGACGGCTATTCGGGCAGCCCCGTCTACAACGACAAGGCCGAGTTGGTCGGCGTGTTCAGCGGCTACGACTGGTCGAAAAAACTCGCCGTCATCAGTCCGGGCGCGAAGGCGCAGAAGCTCCTCGAAGACTACAACTCCAAGCCACAGCCACAGCCTTGAACGCCGTCGTCTCGGCCTCACGGCTTACAAACTTCCGTCTGAAGGGGAGACAGCACATGAGCCCGCTTAACGTCGCGCTGTTGCAGATGACGCCCTGCGGCGACGACGAGGACGCCAACCTCTCCAAGGGCGAGGCGTTCTGCCGTCGCGCGCGCGCGGCGGGCGCGGACATCGCCCTCTTCCCCGAAATGTGGAACGTCGGCCACACCTTCTTCGACCCCGCGGAGCCGGGCGGGCGCGAGCGCTGGCAGGCGCGAGCCGTCGGCCCCGAAGACCAGTTCGTCAGACACTTCCGCGCGCTCGCCGCCGAGCTGAACATGGCGATTGCCCTCACCTACCTTGAGCGCTGGCCCGTCGCCCCGCGCAACTCCGTCTCTTTGATTGACCGCCGCGGCGAGGTCTCGATGACCTACGCCAAAGTGCACACGTGCGACTTCGGTTCGGAGGCAGCATTGACGCCGGGCGATGAGTTCCGCGTCTGCGCGCTCGACACCGCGTGCGGCGAAGTGCGAGTCGGGACGATGATCTGCTACGACCGGGAGTTCCCCGAAAGCGCGCGCGTCCTGATGCTCCGGGGCGCGGAGATCATCCTCACGCCGAACGCCTGCACGCTCGACCCGACCCGCATCGGACAATTCCGCGCCCGCGCCTACGAGAACATGGTCGGCGTCGCCATGACCAACTACGCCGCCCCGCGCAACAACGGCCACTCCGTCGCCTTCGACGCCGTGGCCTGCACGGGGCCGCACGCCGACGGGTCTGACGGCGAAGCCCGCGACACGCTCATCGTCGAGGCGGGCGAGCGCGAAGGCATCTACCTCGCCCCCTTCGACCTCGAAGAGCTGCGCGCCTACCGCCGACGCGAGACCTGGGGCAACGCCTACCGCCGCCCGCGCTGCTACGCCCCGCTCGTCTCGCCCGAAGTGCACGAGCCTTTCATCCGTCATGACGCGAGAAGATGAAGGCAAACCTAACGGGGAAGGCAAAAGGCAAAAGGGTGGACGCGCTCTCGCGCGGAGAATCACTATCTTCTCATGCGCTCTCTGCCTTTCCTCTTTTGCCTTTTTACTTTTGCCTTCCGTTGCGGGGGCTCGCCTTTTCGTAGCGCACTCGTTTATACTGCTCGCGGCCTGTCCACACTTGCCTGAACTTAAAACTTTCCGGCACGGCGCGCACTGAAGCAACAGCAGACGGAGTGGCGCGCTTTTCGAGTTGACAGGAAGATTTTCGCGGGTCGGCGCGGGCGCGGCGAAAGTTTCGCGCGTGTCGGGGTCGCCCCCGTTTGAAATGTTTTCGCGAGCTGCCGCAGCGGCGGGACCGAAGAGTGTGCGATGCCGAAGCGCGCGCGCCCAACGCCCCGCCGGGCTGCGAAGGCCCGGAGTGGAATCGTTTGAAGGGCGCTTGCCCGCTGCCGCGCTCGAATCTGTTCGAGAGCGCGACGCAAACAGGCCGGCGTCTGAAGCGTCCACGACAGGCCCGACGCGCCGCGGCGGCGACGGCAGACGGAGTTTCCAAGTGAACAGTTCAGAACGCTTCCGCGGGGAGGAGGCCGTTGCGCCTCCCCGTCCGAGCGGTAAGCGCAAGCGACGCAGGCTGGTTTCGGCCCGCGTTGAACGTGCGCTTCCTCGCGGCGAACGCGCCGCGTCTCACGACCCTTTCGCCCGAAACCCGTCCCGCCGAGAAGCGCCAGCCGGAGCGGCTGCGCGTCGAACACGCCCGCGCAGCGCGGGTTCACCCACCAACACGTCGGGCCAGCGCCACGCCGCCCCACAAAGCGGCGCGCGCGGCACATAACCTTCAGGAGACGGTTTCACACAGATGCCGAAAGAGATGATCGTCAGCGTCAACGGACGCGAGAAGAAGATCGCCATCGTCGAGAACGGGCGAGTCACGGAGTTTTACATCGAGCGCGGCGAGTCGAGCCAGGGCATCGTCGGCAACATTTACAAGGGGCGCGTCATGCGCGTCCTGCCCGGCATGCAGTCGGCCTTCGTTGACATAGGGCTTGAGCGCGATGCCTTTCTCTATGTCTCGGACTTCTTCGACGAGGAGGAGGAGTTCGAGCGCATCGTCGTTGACAAGAAGAAGACCGAGGGCGCAGACGAAGAGGCCGCACAGCGCGCCGCCGCCGAGCGCATCGAACGCTCACGCGTCGAGCGCGAGCGGCGCATGGAGCAGGCGCAGGATGAGGCCGAGCCGGAAGACGCTGGCGACGAGGCCGTCGGAGTCGCCGAAGCGACCCACGCCGCTGGTGTGGCAGTCGAAGAAGCGCGCGAAGAGGGCGCGGGCGAGGAGCAGGCGGAAGCGGGGGGACGCAAGCGCCGCAAGCGTCGGCGCGAGAAGGGCGGAGCGCCCGAAAGCTCGACGGGCGAAGCCCCGCCGGGCATCTCCCTCCCCGCCGCCGAGGGCGGCCTGTCGGTCGAGGACATCTCGACGCCCTTCGTCGAGGGCGCGGACTCGTTCGAGCGCGTTGTGGACGACGAGGAGGCCGCCGTCGAGAACGGCTCGATGTTCAAGGACGCGCGACTTCAAGAGCGTCTGACCGACCAGACGCGCGCCGTCGAGTTCGACATCGAGCCGACGACCGAGGCGGCGGAGGTCGGCTCGCTCCTCGGCGCGAACGCTTCGGGCGGCGGGGGCTTCGAGCGCATCGTTGACAGCGACGCCGAGTCAGCCGGGTCGAGCACGCGCCTGCGCTCAGTCCAGCCCGAAGTGGCCGCGTCGGTCGCCGGACTCGTCGAAGAGGTCGAGGCGGAAGCCACCTTCGCCAGCGCGGGAGAGTTCGAACGCGTGAGCGACGAGGGCACGGTCGAGTCGCCGGGCGCGGCGGGCGCGTCGAAGAAGCGCAGCAGGGCCGCGGCGTCGAAGGCCGCGCCGAAGAAGAGCGCGAAGGGGGCGACGGCGCGAGGCGAAGAGGCCGCGGCGGAAGAGGGCACGGCGTCGAAGAAGCGCGCTGCCAAGCCCGGCGCGTCGAAGGCCGCGGCGAAGAAGTCCCCCGCCAAAGGCCAGAAGGCTCCGGCATCGAAGGGCGGGTCGAAGCGCGGCAAGAAGACGGGCGGCGAAGACTCGGAGGCGAACGTCACGTCTCGCGGCCCGCGTGGAGAGTTCGCGCGCCGCGGCGGTCGCCGACGCCGCAAGCCCGTCGGCAAGGGTTCCGACGAGCAGCAGACGAACGGCCAAAACGGCGAGGCTGAGGTCATCGCCGACGACACACCCGTCGCCGAGATGGAAGCGGCAGCGCTCCCGCTGACTCAGCCGACTCAGCCGCCTCAGCGTCAGACGCGCCAGCAGTCGCAGCGCCCCGGTCCGCGCGAGCGCGGCGGTGAACGTAGTGAGCGCGGCGAGCGCGGCGAGCGTGAACGCGGCGGTGAACGTGGTGCTGAGCGTGGTGGTGAACGTAGCGAGCGCAGCGGTGATCGCCCGCACGGCGAGCGCGGTGGACGACGTGAGAACGGGCGCGGGCGGCGCGACCGCCAGCCGACGATTACAGACCTCCTGCGCGAGGGTCAGGAGATTATCGTCCAGATCGCCAAGGAACCCATCGCGCAAAAAGGGGCGCGCATCACTTCGCACATCGCCCTGCCCGGTCGCTTCCTCGTCTACATGCCGACCATCGAGCACGTCGGCGTCTCGCGCAAGATCGAGTCCGACCAGGAGCGCGTGCGACTGCGTAAGCTCATCCAGGCCATCGTCAAGGAGGAGGACGTGCCTTCGGGCGGCTTCATCGTCCGCACCGCGGGCGTCGGCATCTCCGAGCAAGACCTGCGCGACGACGCGCGCTACCTCATCCGCACATGGCGCGACATACGCCGCGGCTCCGAGAAGCAGAAGGCCCCTTCGCTCGCCCACAAAGACCTCGACCTGGTTCAGCGCCTCCTGCGCGACCAGCTCTCGGACGACTTCACGGCCATCCGCGTGGACAGCGAGCAGGAGTATCTCGAAGTTGTCGAGTTCGTCAACCGCATCCAGCCGCGGCTCGTCAATCGCGTCAAGCTCCACACGCGCGAGGAACCGATCCTCGAAGCCTACGGCGTGCAGGCCGAGATTGATAAGGCCATCAAGCCGCGCGTGTGGCTGCGCTCCGGCGGCTACCTCGTCATCAACCAGACCGAGGCGCTCGTCGCCATTGACGTGAACACGGGCAAGTTCGTAGGCCGCGGCGGCACGCGCCTCGAAGACACGATCACGCGCACGAACATGGAGGCGGTCGAAGAGATCGCCCGGCAGATACGCCTGCGCGACCTCGGCGGCATCATCGTCCTCGACCTCATAGACATGGAGGAGCGGCGCAACCGCGCGCGCGTGATGCAGGCCCTTCAGGACGCGCTCCGGCAGGACAAGTCGCCGACGAAGGTTCTCTCCTTCAACGACTTCGGCCTGGTCATCATGACGCGCAAGCGCGTCAAGCAATCGTTGGAGCGTACGCTCTGCTCCCCTTGCCCGTACTGTCAGGGCGCGGGGCTTGTGAAATCGCCGCAGACCGTCTGCTACGAGATACTCGAAGAGGCACGCCGCATCTCGCGCGCCAGCGACGGCGAGCGCTACAAGCAGATCACGCTGCGCCTCAACCCCGAAGTGGTTCGCGCCCTGCGCTCGACCGAGCGCGACGTGCTCACGGAGATCGAAGACTACCTCGGCCCCGTTGACCTTACCGGCGACGAGCACGTGCATCAGGAGCAGTTCGACTTCGCGTTCATATAGAAGCTGTCAGCACTCAGCTCTTTGTTCGTTCTCTAAACTTGGGGAGTCTGCTCTGAAAGACTTTAGGGAGTTGAAGCTTTGGCAGAAGGCTCACGGCCTCACGCTGCTGATTTATAAGGTCACGGCGACGTTTTCCGAGGGAGGAGGTGTATGGGCTGACGAGTCAGACTCGCCGCGCGTGCGCCTCCATTCCCGCCAACATCGCCGAGGGGTGCGGGAGGAGAGGCGACGTGGAGTTCGGTCGGTTCCTTCAAATCGCGATGGGTTCTGCCTGCGAGCTTGAATACCACCTTCTGCTCGCGCACGACCTGAGTTTCGTCAGCAGCGCCCACCACGAGCGATTGTCCGCAGATGTTACTGAAGTAAAGCGAATGCTCGCATCCCTTCTCCAAAAGCTGAATGCTGACCGCTGATTGCTGACAGCTTTTCATGGGTAAGCTCCGGACATTCTGGAAGGGGTTGGTCGCGGGCGGCGCGGGCGTGGCGGCGCTGGCGGCGGTGAACGCGGCGGTGGCGCGCGACGCGCCGGGGCCGGAGACGGGGGCGCTCGGCGGCGAGTCGGGCACTTACGCATGGAAGCACGGTCAGGTCTTCTACCGGCACGCGGGGGCGGAGGACGCGCCGCCCGTCCTCTTCATCCACGGCATCGGCGCGGGCGCGCGCTCCTTCATGTGGCGGCGCAATTTCCTGCCGCTCTCGCGCGACTTCCGCACTTACGCCGTTGACCTGCTTGGCTTCGGCTACTCTGACAAGCCTGCGAGCGCGCCTTACTCTTCAGACCTCTACGTCGAGATGCTCTCCGATTTCCTCGGCGAAGTCGTGGGCCGGCCCGCCGCGTTGGTGGCGCACGGGCTGAGCGCGGCCTTCGCCGCACGCGTCGCCGACGAGCACGCCGAACTCGTCCGCTCGCTCGTCCTCATCTCGCCGACGGGCGCGGACACCTCAAGCGCGCGGCCCGGTGTGACGGGCGCGGCCTTCTACGGACTGCTGCACTCGCCCGTGCTCGGCACATCCTTCTACAACGCCGTCACCAGCGAGCGCAGCGTGCGCGACTACGCGCGCAACCATCTCTTCTACGAGAAGCGATTCGCCACGCCGCGCCTCGTCGCACACTACTACGCCGTCAGCCACCTGCCCGGCGCGCAGCACGCCGCCACAGCCTTCCTCTCCGGCTACTTCAACACGGACATCCGCGAGCCTTTCGCGCGCCTTCGCCAACCCGTCACGCTCGCGTGGGGCAGGCAGGACACCGCGAACCCACTCGAACAGGCCGGACAACTCCTCGGTCTCAACTCGCGCGCGCGCCTCGAAGTCTTCGACCGCTGCCGGCAGATGCCGCAGGAAGAGCACGCCGAGCACTTCAACGCGCTGCTGCGCGAAGCCTTGCGCGAGTCAACTTCCCTGCCGCAGTTCGTGAGCTGACGTTGCCCCTCGAAGTTGAATAGGCACGGCGCTGGCGGTAATATGCAGCGGCTCTTCCTAAAGCCAAAATCGTCCACGGTGATTAATCATGTCAGAACAGACGCCACAGCCTTCCCCGGAGCTTTTCTTCCAGACGTTGAACGCCTACCAGCGCACCGCCGCAATCAAAGCCGCCCTCGAACTCGATGTGTTCACGGCCATCGGCGAAGGCGCACAAACTGCGCCGGAGTTGGCCGCGCGGTGCGAGACCGCCGAGCGCGGGATGCGTATCCTTTGCGATTACCTCGTCGTCATCGGCTTTCTGACCAAAGACGGCGGGGCTTACGGCCTGACGCCTGACTCGTCCGTTTTCCTCGACCGCCGCTCGCCTGCTTACATGGGCGGCGTCACGGAGTTTCTGCTCTCGCCCTTGCTCACCAGCGGCTTTGAAGACCTGGCCGGCGTCGTCCGGAGGGGCACGACGGCGATGCCCGAAGGCGGGACGGTCGCCCCCGAAAATCCCATCTGGGTGAAGTTCGCGCGGGCGATGGTGCCGATGATGGCGATGGCCGCGCAGGAGATCGCCGGGTTGGCGAACGAAGGGGGCGGAAAGCTGAAGGTGCTCGACATCGCGGCGGGCCACGGCATGTTCGGAATCACCGTCGCGCGGCAGAACCCGGACGCGGAAGTGGTCGCGCTCGACTGGCCGAACGTTCTTGAGGTGGCCCAAGAGAACGCGCGCGGCGCGGGCGTCGCCGAACGCTACAAGACGATTGAAGGCAGCGCCCTCGACGTGGACTACGGCACGGGCTACGACGTTGTGCTGCTGACGAATTTTCTGCACCACTTCGACCCGCCGACCTGCGAGCGCCTTCTGCGGAAGGTTCACGCCGCGCTCAGGGAAGGGGGCCGCGCCGTCGCGCTGGAGTTCGTGCCGAACGAAGACAGGGTCTCGCCGCCGATCCCCGCGGCCTTCAGCATGATGATGCTCGGCTCGACGCCGAGCGGCGACGCCTACACCTTCCCGGAGCTTGAGCGTATGTTCCGCAACGCCGGCTTCTCGCACAGCGAAATCCGTCAACTGCCGGCCACGCCTGAGCAGTTAATAATCTCACGCAAGTAGGAGCGCCGCGCAAAGGGCGACTCCGCCAACTGGAACCCACGCTTCGGAGCTTCTGGAAACGCCGCCGCATGATGGCCGGGTGTCATGCGGCGGGGTTCACGGTTGCAAGCGACGTTTAAGAGATTCGGACTGAAGAAGGAGAATGAATCCGATGTCAACGAAAGGTAGAGGGGCTGTTGTCTCCGTCCTGCTTTTAGTCGTCCTCGCGCTGGGCTGCAAATTTTCGGGAGGATTAAACTCCAACCTGCCGGGTCAGCCCGCCAACGTAAATACAGCCAACGCAAATACACTCAACGCCAACGCGAACGCGGCCAACCCGAACACGAACGCCTCGTCCGCCGGGTCGGACGCCGACGGCGTGATCCCTTCGGGCACGGGCGTGGAAAAAGAGAAGCCCTCTGCGGGCAAGGGCAACGTGCAGGGCCGTGTGCTTTATAACTCGCAGCCGGCGGTCGGAGTCGAAGTGAAGCTGTGCGAGAAGTTCAGCCAGTTCTTCGGAGGATGCGGCGGCCAGACCTACTCGGCCCGGACGGACAGCGCGGGCGAGTATTTAATCAAAGACGTTCCGCCCAAAGTTTACGAGGGACTGATCGCCAAAGTCTTCGACACGGGCTATTACGTCTTCGCGACTTCGGGCATCGTCCAGTCGGCCAAGTACAAGATCGAGGAGGGCAAGACGTTCTTCGCGCCCGACGCGAACCTGTTCAAGAGCGACCTGAAGCTTCTGAGTCCGAAGGCTGGATCGAAGATCGGCGCGGACAACATCGAAGTGAAGTGGGCCGCTTACCCCGACGCGGCCTATTACAAATTCAGCATCTACGCCGACACCTCGACGGATGCCAAGCCCGAGTACGACTTCATCAACAAGCGCGTTGACGACCTCTCTTACGTTCTGGATAAGCCGCTCACGCCCGGCTCGTACACCTGCAAGGTGTCGGCCTACAACGGCAACGACGTGAAGCTCGCCGAAAGCGCGGACGACATCAAGTTCACCGTGACGGGCGGGGCCGCGAAGTGAGACGGCCCGCCCCGGCGTCCGGCGAACTCTGAAGCCGCATCAACCAAACGGCCCGGAGTCGCGCTTGCAAAGTCGAACCCGCGTCACGAATAGATGTTCATCGGGCGCGTGAGCAGCGCGAAGGGGTCTTCGACGTTGAGGGCCTCGCGGACGTAGAAGGCTTCGCCCGCCGCGACGCCGATGAGCGAGCCGACGTAGCGCCAGCGGGATTCGAGCTGTTCGAGGAAGTTCTTTTCGCTGATGCGCGTGACGGGGGCGGACGAGTCGGGGTCGTAGAACTGCGAGCGGTGCGCGCGGATGGCGCGCATCTTGTCCTCGACGTGTTCGGAGATGTCCACGATGAAAGACGGCACGACGAGCCGCGAGTAAGCCGCGTGGGCGAGCGCGGGCATCTTCACGGCTTGGCCCGCCTCCTCGTCGTAGCGGCGCATGGAAGCGAGGCGCGCGGCCTCGCGGACGATGCGCGCGGTGTTGGCGTGGTCTGGGTGCGGGTCGTCCCAGTGCGCGGTGAGGATGACTTTGGGTTTGTGTGTGCGTAGGACGCGCACGAGCGCGCCGCGCGCTGCTTCGGTGGGCCAGACGTGGCCGTCGGGCTGCTCCAGGTTCAGGCGCACGTCGAGGCGCAGGATGCGTGCGGCCTCGCGCGCCTCCGCGGCGCGGCCTTCGGGCGTGCCGCGCGTGCCCATCTCGCCGCGCGTCATGTCGAGCACGCCCGTGCGATAGCCCAGCGACTTCAACTTGAGGAGCGTGCCCGCCGCCGTCAACTCCGCGTCGTCCGGATGCGAGAAGACGGCCAGCACGTCCAGTTCCGGCGCTTCCCCGTTCACGTTCTCTGCTTCACTCATGCACGAATTTTACACCGTCGTCAGCGTCCGGCGCAGCCGAAGTCGAAGCGACAGCGCACGCCCTGTTGTTTGCCCGTGTCGTAGATGAGGGCGAGGTTGTTGATGGTCAGCTCCCAGTGGAAGTTGCGTCGGCTGAGGAGTCGGATGACCTCGGCCAGCTTGTCCGGGTCTATGTCGCCTTGAGCGAGCGTGATGTGCGGCGTCCACTCGTCGGGGCTGTAGTAGTGCGCGACCGCGCCGGGCGTCGTCTGCCGGACGCCCTGCCAAATCTCTCCGTGCATCTCGGAGAGCGCGGGGCCGCGCACCACGGGGATGTAGAGAATCGGGTTGGCGACGGTGAAGACGCCGAGGCCCACAGTCCTGACGCGGAACGGGCGCGAGCGCGCGGCCAACTCCTTGAGGTACGCTTCGCACGCCTCTTCGTCGTACTGCTCGGCCACCTGAAAAGAGAAGTGCGGGTACGGCGTGACGTACATCCCGCGCACGTCGAACTTCTGCCCCAACTCCTCCCAGATGGCCTCGACCCGCGCGTAGTGCCGGTCGTCGAGCAGCGAAACCACGCCCTGCATCAAGCGTTGCCCTTCTTCAGTTCTTGCTCGACGAAACGTAGTCGAGCAGGTAGTGGCGCAAGCGTTCGCGATTCGCTTTGCGATAGGCCGCGTAGTCGCGCGCGATGCCCTCGTCGGCGAGCGCGAAGAGGACGTATGCTTCGAGCAGCCCGTCCTTGTTCAACTCGATGAGGTTCTGCTGCGAAGGCGTCAACTCCTTGCCCGCCCAGGCCGACGACGACGCGGCCACGGCCACGGCGCGCAGCGCGGCGGCTTCCTCCGCGAGGCTGTGCCGGTAGCCGCTCTCGCCGGGGAACTCTGCGGCGAAGCGGCGCGAGCGCCACTCGGCGCGCGCCGCGGCGTAAGGCCCCCAGACCGGATCACCGGCGGCGGCGTCCTTCGGCACGTCCACTCTCAGGTGTGCGAGGCGCACGCCGTACTTCTGCGCCCACTGGCTGAGGCCCACCCAGGAGGAGCGTGAGTAAGGCTCGGCCACGATGGCCTCGACGAACTTGGCGCGCGCGTCGTCGCGCCTGTCCTGCCACGTCAGCGCGTCGCCCCAGTAGCGGTAGGCCGTCTCGCGGTCGGGGCTGATCGCCACGGCGCGCGCGAACCACTCGCCCGCCTTGTCCATCAACTCGCTCCCGGCGCTCCTGTCCGTCATGGCATAGCCCTTCTTGAAGTACATATCGCCCGCGTAGAGCGCGGCCTCGTAGAGTTCGGGGTCGAGTTCGAGGGCGTGCTTGTAGTGGGCGAGCGCCGCGTCGAGGTCGCCTCCGGCGAAGGCCGCCTCGCCGTCGCGGATGGCCTTCTCCGCGTCGCGGATGTTCGAGAAGGGGATGTCGGTCGAATCGCGCGAGTTGAGCGCGTCGAGCGTGAGGCGCGTCAGGTTGCTGTCGTCTCCGTGCTGCCGCGATCTGATAAGAATCGCCAGCGCCCGCGCGCGAATCTTCTGGCGCTCCGCCGGGTCTTTGAGCGTGGCCGTGGTGACGTAGAGCGTGAAGCCGAGGCGCGAGAGCACGACGGGGTCGTCCGGGTACTTCACGGCGAGCTTTTCGAGCAGCGGCAGCGCGTCGGTGTACTTGCTTGCCTCGTACAGCTTGATTGCACGCTCGCGCTCCGGGTCGTCCGACTGGCCGAGCGCGCGCAGGTTCGCGGCGGCGGCGAACAGCATCAGCATGAGAAGAGAGGCTACGGCGGCGCGGCGACGCCGCGAGGCAGGTTTCGGTTTGAGCATCGTGAATCCTTCTTTCGATGGTCTTGAGAAAGAGTCGGACCGGGGCCGCACGGTAGTCTATGTGCGCGGATGTGGGCTGTCAACGAAGTCGGCGGCGAGGAGTTTTGAGTCGCCGCGCGTTGAGCCGCAAAGCGCGGCGACGCAGAGAGAGAGTGCGGGTCAAACGTCGGCGGCGCTCGCAGGGATGCTCGGCTGAAGGCCCGCGCCCTCTTCGTCGAACGTAATGCCGGCGGCCACCTCGTCCGTGAGTCGCGCCCAACCGTCGCCGGTGCGGCGGAAGGTCTCGGCGGGGCCGGGCCTGAAGGATTTCGTTTCGGGCTGCCACACGCGCCGCTCGACCTGCGCGTGCGGGTGCTTGAGGCGGACGACGTTGAAGGAGTTGGCCTCGCCGCGCCCTCTGGTCGAGGTGGCCGTGCCCGCCTGCACGAAGAGCGCGGAGTGGCCGCCGATACGATAACGCTCGGCGGTGTGGCCTGTGTGGCTGAGGTGCAGGTGGCCTGCGAGCAGGATGTCCGTACCGCAGGCGGCGAGCGCCTCCATCGCCATCCGCGCGCGCCCGACGATCTCGCGCTCGTCGTGGCCGGGCGGCAGGTCGAACGGGTGGTGCGTGACGACGACCTTGAAAACCTCGGCTCGATACGCGCACAGGCGCTCGCGCAGAACGGCGACCTGACGCTCGTTGACGCGCCCGTACTTCCGCGTCCAGGAGCGTGCCGTGTTGACTCCGGCGACCGCCATCTCATCGTCCTCGTAGAATGGTTCGGGGTCGTTTGAGACGTAGCGCCGGAATTTTTCGAGCGGTCTGGTGAAGCGCGCAAGCACGTCCCAGAGCGGTACGTCGTGGTTGCCGGGGACGACGACCTGCGGCTTCGGCAGAGAGTCGAGAAAGGCGCGCGCCTCCCGGAACTGCGAGGCGCGCGCGCGCTGCGTCAGGTCGCCGGAGACGACGACCAGCGACGGCCCCAAGCTCCTCACGGCCTCCGACAGCGGCACGACCACGCGCTCGTCAACGCGCCCGAAGTGCAGGTCAGAGAGATGGATGATCTTTCGCATACGCTCTCGTAAACGGTGAACCGTAAACCGTGACAAGTGGCTTCAGCCCTGTCGCCCGTCACCATTCATCCGTCACGGCTTTATCTTGTCACGGCTCACGGCTCACGGCTCACGGTTCACGCCTTTCGGAACGATGACCCGCAGCGCGCCCGGCAGCACACGGTAGTGGAGCGGCGTGGTCATCACGCTCACCTCGCCGTCGGCGGCGACGTGCAGGCGCTTGGGCCTGTGCGTCTCGACCCGGATTTCCTGCGCGCGCAGCGCGTCGAAGTCTTTCGCCTCGCGCAGGCGACCGAAGAGGGCGCGCACGGCGAGGCGCAGCAGTCCGAGCCTGCCCGTCCGGTGAGCGACGTAGAGGCTCAGGCAGCCCCCGTCGAGACGCGCGCGCGCGCCGATCTGAAAACTCTCCATCAGGTACTCGTTGTTGCCGACGAAGACGAAGGGCGTCCGCCTCACGATCTCCTGACCGTCGGCGCGGAGCCGCACGTTGAGGAACGGGTAGCGACGCAGGATGGCGAGCGCCGCGCGCAAGAAGGCCGCCCACTTGCCGCTCCCCAGACGCTCCTGCAACTTCTCGCGTCGGCGCACGATGCGCGGGTAGAGTCCGAGGCTCGAATTGTTGACGAAGATTTTTCCGTTCACTTCGCCCACGTCCACACAGACGACGCGCCCCTCGCAGACGCTGCGTGCGGCCTGCACGATGTCGAGCGGGACGCCCAAATCTTTCGCGAAGTGGTTGAGCGTGCCGAGCGGCAGGACGCCGAGCGGCTTTTCAGTCCCGGCCAGCAGCGAGGCAACGGCGCTCACGGTTCCGTCGCCGCCGCCGGCGACGATTGCGCGCGCGCCGTTCGAGAGTGCGCGCCGCACGAGGCGTTCGACCTCCGCGCCCTCGCGCGCCAGATGGACGCGCGCCTCGACGCCGCACGCGTCGAAGGCCGAAGCAACCGCGCGCTCGACTTCGTCCGCTTTGTTGACGCCCGCCGACGCGTTGAAGATCACCTCGACGCCTGAAGACATCACACTCTAAAAAAGTAACGGGCGAGACCGCCGGCTCCGGCCTTCTCGCCCGCCCGCAAGTTGATAGTCCGGCGCACGCACCGCTCGGCTCGCCGCCTTCGCAGGCGTGCCGAGCCGCCCCACCCTCCGAGTGTCGTCCGTTACACTCGGAGGGTCTCGCTTACGAAATCACTTCCGACCCGCCGCCCGTGCCCGCGGTCTTCGGGGACGCCTGCTGTCCGGCGAGGCCGCGCTGCTGCTGGCCCTCGCGCCGCGCGGAGAGGTCAACGCCGATCAGCCCTTTGATCTTGTTCAGCAGAAGGGGCACGATGACCGTCTGCGCCGTGCGTGAAAGCTCTTCGACGACGCGCTCGCCGACCGTCGAAAGCTCGTCCGTCAGCTTGTCGTAAGCCTTCGTCTCCTTGAAGCGCGCGAGCAGGCCCGGCCCCTTCGACTCCTCATCTTCATCTTCGGCCTCGCCTGCCCCTGCGCTCTGTGCGGGTGCGGTCGCCGCCCGATAGCCGCTGCTGTAGGACGGGCGCGCGTCCGGCCCGCTCGCGCGGCTGCCCGTGCCTGCGCGCGAATCATTGAACGTCGCTCCGCCCTCGGCATTGCTCTCCGAAGCGGAGGTGCGTTGGTAAGCCGTCGCCGCGTGGTGCTCGCCGAGGATGGGCGCGGCGGCGTAGGAACGCTCCGGCTCCATCCGGTCGAAGCCGCGCTCGATGCGGTCGAAGGAGTCTTCGTCGTCCTCTTCGTATCCGTCGCCGCCGCCTTTGAACGCGCCCATGACGCCGTAGCCGACGAGCGCGCCGACGGCGAACGCGCCGATGGTGACGGGCAAGGTGTGGCGGCGGTACTGCTCGCGCCAGTCGAGCGTGTCGCTGATCGTCTCTCGAACCTGCTGGTATTGGTTGACCACTGTGTCTTTAATCTCCGTCACCGTCTGCGAGATGGATTCACGCGCCTCGTCCATGCGACGCTGAAGCTCGGCCTTGGTCGCGTCCGTGTCGGCGTCGGCTGCGGTTTCGGGCGCGCGCGCCAACCCTAGATTTCGTTCTTCAGCCATTGCTTGTCCTTTCTGATCTCGTCGAGGGAAGTGGTGGGCGCAGGGTTGTAGTCGGCCAGCTTCTTCTTCATCACGACGACGACGATGCCGCCGACGATCATGTACACCACGCCCGTGATGAGGAAGCCGAGGCCGTAACTGGTCGGCCCGAACTTCTGCACGACCCCCGCGTTGCTGCCGAACAGGTTCGCAATGAAGAACGCAACCGCGACGTTGACGAGCGCGAACCCGATGAGCGCCACCATCGCACCCACGGCGGTGTATGCGCCGTTGCGCGCGTAAAAGGACGCGTCCTCCTTCAACTCCACCTTGATCAGGCTCAGCTTCGTGTCCACGAGCCGCATCACGTCGTCGCCCAGCCGCCCGAACAGCGTCGGCAAATTCTCGATGTCGGGCTGCGGCTCGACCGTCACGGGCACGTCGGCCCTTCTTCTCTCAACTTCGGCCATCGCTACTCCCCTTTCGATACAGGTAGAAGTCAGAATGCTGAACGCCGAACCGAGACCTCCCCGGTTCACCGTTCAGCCTTCTGACTCGCCGTGTTTGTCGTTAGCGTCGCCCGCCGCGCACGAGCAGGCCGATAACGAATCCGGCAGCGGCGGCGACCAGAAGCGCCTGGCCCGGATTCTGGCGAGCATAGTCCTTCGCGTCGTTGGCGAGCTGCCCGTAATCCACGTTGCGCAGGTCTTGAAACTTGTCGCCGACGACCGAAGCCTTGTCGGCTATGTAGTCCTTCGCCTGCGAGGCCGCGTCCGCAACCGTCTGCCCGTACTCCTTCGCCTTCGCAGTGATTCCCGAAGCGGGGGCCGCGGCAGTGCCGGTCGCCGCGCCGCCGCCGGTCGAGCCACCCGTGGTTGAAATCCCCGTCGAGGTGTTGCTCGTGCCGGTCGAGCCTGTGCCCGTGCTTCCCTTCCCGCTCGTGCCGCTGCTCGTGCCGCCGCCTGTGCCGAAGCTGCCGGTCGTCTCGTTGTCGGTTCTGTTCTGTGACATGCTTTTCGTCTCCTTACGATAGATAAATTAGACCGCCCAAAATGAAAGCGCGCGAGAGTCCGCTTCCCGAAAAAACCTTTTCCCATCGCCGAGGTGCAAACATCGTGCCGACTGGCCCCGGCGCGTCGGGCACGTAGGAAAAGCTCGGCGGAGGCCGCACGCGCGTGCGCGCCACCCCATCCCACCCCCGTCCGGTTTTGTTGTGAAAATGTACGGGCTAAATGTAGCACAAGGCCGGGAACAATACAGCACGAAATTCTCCCGCCCGCGCTTGACACCGGCGACGCGTTGAGGTAAGTAAGTACTTACTTTAGCTTTGCGGTCTGGAGATTCGAGCACAAAGGCATGAGCAAACAGGCAGAGACGGCGCGCGCCGACAGGCCGCTTCAGGCGCAGGCGGGCGGACGCATGGTCGCCGTGGAGCGCAGGCTCCAGATTGTGAAGGTGGCGATGCGCCTCTTCTCCGAGCGCGGCTTTCGCGGCACGACCACCAAAGAGATCGCGCACGCGGCGGGCGTCTCCGAGGCGATCATCTTCCGCCACTTCGCCACCAAAGAAGAACTCTACACGGCCATCATTGACTACAAGGCGTGCGCGGGCATCGCCGCCGGCCTTGCGGACGACGAGTCGAGCCACCCCGTCATTGAGACGATCCGCGCCTGCGTCGGCGACGCGATGGAGCGCCGCGACGACCGCGAAGTCTTCCGAAGAATCGCGCTGGCGATGATGGAGCACCACGCGCGCGACCACGAATTCCTTCGACTCCTCCTTTACTCCGCACTGGAGGGCCATCAGCTCGCGCAGATTTTCTGGGACAAGAATGTGCGCGTGCTCTACGAATTTCTCGGCGGCTACGTCCGCGAGCGGCAGCGCGAGGGCGCTTTCCGCGACGTTGACCCGTTCGTCGCCGTGCGCGCCTTCAACGGCGCGATCATCCATCACTCGCTCAACAAAATCCTCTGGGAGCGGGATGCCGCGCGCTGCATCGTCAACCTCGGCGCGGAGGAGGCCGCGGGCGAGTTCACGGAAATCCTCCTGCGCGGCATCGTCGCCGAAACCGGCGCGGGCGTGCCGTCGTTAAAAAGAGAAAAGAAGACGAAGCGCGTCGCCGCCGGAAACAGAAACGGCGCTGCCAGAAATAAGGGCAAGAAGAAATAGCTCAGCACGAGAAGAAATAAGGACGCCATGATCTCCCGCCAGCAAATCAAAGTTTTCAACGCGACCCTGCTCGTCGCCTCCCTCCTCTTCTCGGCGGCCTCGTGCGGCGGTTCGCGCGCGCAGTCGAACGCGAAGGCGAACGCGAACGCGACGGCTGCGCCGCAGGCCGTCGAAGTGACGACCGCGCCCGCCATCTCGCGCGATCTGCCGCGCTTCATCGAGGCGACGGGGAGCCTCGCCGCGGACGTGCAGACCGACGTTGCGCCGACGGTGGGGGGCCGCGTCGTCTCCGTCAACGTTGACCTCGGCAGCTTCGTGCAGCAGGGGCAGGTTCTCGTGCAGCTCGACCCGGCGGACGCGCGACTCAGGCTCGAACAGTCGAGGGCCTCGCTCCAGCAGGCCGAGTCGAGCGTGCAGCAGGCGGAGGCGCGTTTAGGTCTGACGCCGGGGCAGAAGTTCGACCCCGTGCGCGTCGCCGAAGTGCAGGCGGCGAAGACGGCCTACGACCTCGCCGAGCGGCAGCTTCAGCGGTTCGAGAAGCTGCTCGAATCCGGAGACGTGTCGCGCTCGGCTTACGACCAGCAGAAGGCGCAGCGCGACCAACTGCGCGAGCAGTACCAGGCCGCGCTCACGCAGGCCAATCAGTCTTACGCCGCCGTGCAGACGGCGCGCGCCGCGGCGGACGCCTCCCGCGTCTCCGTCTCGCAGGCCGAGAAGGGCTTGAGAGACGTGACCGTGTACGCGCCCATCAGCGGCTACGTCTCAGATCGTCCGGCGGACGTGGGCGAGTACGTCTCGACCAGCTCGAAGGTGGCGACCGTGGTGCGCACCAACCCGATGCGCGTCCGCATAGACGTTCCCGAACAGGCCATCTCGAACGTGCGACCGGGGCAGAGCGTGTCGGTTTCCGTGAGCGACTATCCAGACCGCAGCTTCGCGGGGCGCGTCGCGCGCGTCTCGCCGAACGTCTCGGCGCAGTCGCGCACGCTCACCGTGGAGGCCGAGGTCGAGAACGGCGAGAGCCTTCTCAAGCCGGGGCAGTTCGCCACCGTCCGCGTGCTCATGTCGCAGTCCGACCCGGCCACCCTCGTTCCGGCGCGGGCCGTCCGCACCGACAACGGCACGAGCCGCCTCTACGTCGTCAAGGACGGCGTGGCGCACGAACGCCTCGTCGCCACGGGGCAAGTCGAGGGCGACCTGATTGAAGTTAAGGGCAACATCGCCGCCGATGAACTCGTCGCCACCTCGAACGTCGAGCAGTTGGCCGACGGAGTGCCGGTCAGGCAATAAAACAGGTGTTGGGTGCTGGGTTTTAGGTGCTGGGCAAGCCTTCGTTTAGCACCTGGAACCCAACACCCAAAACCCAGCACCCATAAGAGCCATGCAAAAACTTGCCGAGATTTGTGTCAGGCGTCCGGTCTTCGCGACGATGATTATTCTGTCGCTGACGGTTGTGGGCGTGTTCTCGTTCTCGACTTTGGGCGTTGACCTGTTCCCGAAGATTGACCTGCCGACGATCACGGTGACGGTCATCAACCCCGGTGCCAGCCCGCGCGAGATCGAGACGGAAGTGACCGATAAGGTCGAGGCCGCAGTCAATACCATCAGCGGCATCGACGAGCTGCGCTCCACTTCGGTCGAGGGCGTCTCGCAGGTCTTCATCACGTTCCTTCTGGAGAAGAATGCGGACGTGGCCGCGCAGGAGGTGCGCGACAAGGTCAACCTCATCGTCACCGACCTGCCCGAAACCGCCGAGCAGCCCATCATCCAGAAGCTCGACACGGACGCCGCGCCCGTGCTTCAGATCGCGGTGTCGGCCAACAAGCCTCTGCGCGACGTGACCTACATCGCCGACAACGACATCAAGAAGCGCATCGAGAGCATCAACGGCGTCGGCAACATTGACATCGTCGGCGGCGCGACGCGCGAGATACACGTCTGGGTTGATCCGGACAAGATGCGCGCCTACAACATCACCGTCCCGGCGGTCGTCGCGGCGGTCGCCTCGCAGAACATGGAGGTTCCGGGCGGTCGCGTTGACGAGGGCGCGCGCGAGTTGACCGTTCGCACGATGGGGCGCATCACGAACCCCGCAGAGTTTAATAACATCGCCGTCTCGCAGAACGGCGGCTACTCGGTCAAGGTCTCGGACGTAGGCTACGCGGCGGACGAGTCCGAGGAGCAGCGCACCGCCGCGCGCCTCAACGGCCAGCCCGCCGTGACGCTCGTCGTGGCGAAGCAGTCGGGGCAGAACACTGTGCTCGTCGCCGACGCCGTGAAGGAGCGCCTCAAAGAGCTTCAGCCGCTGCTTGAGAAGAAGGGCGTGCGCACCCAGATCGTCGGCGACCAGTCCATCTTCATCAAGGCCGCGGTCGAGAGTATCGAGAAGCACCTCGTCGAGGGCGGCCTTCTGGCCGCCCTCGTCGTCTTCCTCTTCCTGTGGAACTTCCGCTCGACGATGATCGCGGCCATCGCCATCCCGACTTCCATCGTCGCCACCTTCGGCCTGATGGCCGCGATGGGCTACACCCTGAACCAGATCACGATGCTCGCCCTGACGCTGATGGTCGGCATCGTGATTGACGACGCCATCGTGGTCTTAGAGAACATCTACCGCTTCGTCGAGGAGAAGGGGATGAACCCCTTCCAGGCGGCCATCGAGGGCACGCGCGAGATCGGGCTGGCCGTCATGGCGACGACGCTTTCTCTGCTCGCCGTCTTCCTGCCCGTCGGCTTCATGGGCGGCATCGTCGGTCGCTTCATGTCTTCGTTCGGCTTCACGGCCTCGTTCGCCATCGCCGTCTCCCTGCTCGTCTCGTTCACGCTGACGCCGATGCTCGCCGCACGTCTCATCAAGCGCGGGGTCGCGGCGGAGGGGCCGGCGACGGGCAATCTGCCGTCCGAAGCGGACGCGCCCACGGCGCTCGCCGACGAGTCGAAGGCGCTCGCCGGAGAGCCGAGCGCGCAGAGCGCCGCGCACGAGACGGCGCGCGAAGAGACGACCGCTGCGCCTCCGTCAGAAGAGGTTGCGCCGCCCTCCGAAGAAGTCACGGAGACGGGCGAGCCGCACGCGAGCCACGAGCTGCGTGCGCCGCGCACTTCCAAAGAGTCGCGCTGGTATCGCCCCATTGACCGCACCTACACGTGGATGCTCCGCTGGTCAATGGCGCACCGCTGGGTCGTCGTGCTCGCGTGCGTCGCGGTCATCTTCAGCATCGTGCCGCTCTTCAAGTTCGTGGGCAAGAACTTCCTGCCCGTGGACGACCAGTCGCAGTTCGAGGTGACGGTGCGCGCGCCCGAAGGCGCGACGCTCGCGGCCACCTCCGCGCTCGTCGAGCGCATCGCCGCCGACATCAGGCAGATGCCCGGCGTCACCGACACGCTAGTCACCATCGGCGGCGGCCAGCAGCAGACCGTCAACCTCGCCAGCATCTACGTCAAGCTCACCGACATCAAAGACCGCAATTTCTCGCAGCTCGACCTGATGGGCAAGACCCGCGAGCTGCTCAAGCAGTACCCACAGGACTTACGCACCAGCGTCCAGCCCGTCGCCGCCATCTCCGGCGGCGGCAACCGCAACTCCGACATCCAGTACGTCATCGGCGGCCCAGACCTTCAGAAGCTCACGGAGTATTCGCAGAAGCTTCTGGAGAAGGTGAAGTCCGTCCCTGACGTGGTTGACGCCGACTCCACGCTCATCGTCGGCAAGCCCGAAGTGCAAGTTCACATAGACCGCGCGCGCGCCGCAGACCTCGGAGTCAAGGTCGGCGACATCGCGCAGGCTCTCAACGTGCTCATCGCCGGGCAGAAGGTCTCGACCTTCAACGAGGGGACGGATCAGTACGATGTGCGCGTGCGCGCGACGGGGCAATCGCGCACCAGCCCCGAAGCTCTCGCCAATCTCTTCGTGCAGTCGTCGAAGGTCGGCTGGACGAACCTCTCGAACCTCGTGACCGTGGAAGAGGGGACGGGGCCGGCGGCGATTGACCGCCTGAACCGGCAGCGGCAGGTGACTTTGCTCGCCAACGTCAAGCCGGGCGGCTCGCAGGCGGCGGTCATTGACCAGTTGAACCAGTTCGTCAAGGAACTGAACGTTGACCCGTCCTACACGACGGGCCTCGCCGGTCGCTCGAAGGAGCTGGGCCGGACGGGCTACTACTTCGGCCTCGCCTTCCTGCTCTCGTTCGTCTTCATGTACATGGTGCTCGCGGCGCAGTTCGAGTCGTTCATCCACCACGTCACAATCTTGCTGACGCTGCCGCTCGCCATCCCGTTCGGCATCCTCTCGCTGCTTCTGACGGGGCAGAGCGTCAACATCTTTTCGGGCCTCGGACTCCTCCTCCTGTTCGGCGTGGTGAAGAAGAACGCGATTCTCCAGATTGACCACACGAACGAGCTTCGCTCGCACGGCATGGAGCGGCTCGAAGCCATCGTTCAGGCGAACCGCGACCGCCTGCGCCCCATCCTGATGACGACCGTCGCGCTCGTCGCAGGCATGCTCCCGCTCGTCATTTCGACGGGGCCGGGCGCGGGCACGAACCGCTCCATTGGCGTGCTCGTCGTCGGCGGCCAATCTTTGTGTTTGCTGCTGACGCTTCTGGCCGTGCCGGTCTTCTACTCGCTGTTTGACGACCTCGGACACCAGCGCATCCTCAGCCGCGTCGGCTCGCGCGTCAACGGCACTCTCGCCTGGGCGCGACGCCGCGCCGCAGCCACGGCGCACCTGTTCTTCAGTATGCTCGGAAGGAATTAAAGACGGCGGGCGACCAGCGCCGCGACGTGGGACGGGCAGCAAAGCCTTCGCGTTGCGATGCAATTGCCCGCCCTTTGTTGCAAACACGGCTTACCCCGTCAACGGATACTTTTATGATTCGACGTACTCATCAAACTTTAACGAACCTTCTGGCGGTCGTGCTGCTCTGCGCGCCCCTCTCGCACGCGGCCTTCGCGCGGCAGACGGACGGGCGCAAGAGTTCGACGACGCAGCCGCCGCCGCAGAGTTCGACGACGACGCCCGCGCCGAAATTCACCGGCTCGATCTTCGGCGATCCCGAAACGTCGAAGTCGAGGGCGGTCGCGGCGCGAACGGCAGAGCCTTCGTCTTCGACGGAAAGCGGCGAGCCTTCATCGTCTTCGACGGAAAGCGCCGAACCATCGCCGTCGCCAGTTCCTTACGCGTTCGTCGCGTTGAAGACGACGACGCCCGCCGTAAAGACGACGACTACGCGCGCCCTCGCCCGGCAGTCGTCAACTTCGACGACTGTGCCGCCGCCGCCCGCTTCCGCGACGCAGACGACGCAGCAGCCCGCGCCCTCGGCCAACAACCCGCCGTCGCCGCAGACGCCCGCGCAAACGCCGCAGACGGCCTCGCCCACGCAGACGCAGACGCAGCAGTCAACGAACCCCGCCGCGCCCGCGCAAAGTGTGCAGCCCGCGCAGCCCACTGTGCCGCCGACCGCACCTGCTAATCCCGCGCCTTCGACGCAGCAGGTTCCGGCAGTCCAGACGCCGCAGGGCCAGCAGCAACAGACGCCCGCGCAAATTCAACAGCCGCCCGCCCCTGTCGCGCCGGGCCGCGAGAGCGTGCCGGCAGCAGCGCCGCAAGGCTCGCAGCTCAACGTGCCGGAGATCGCTCCGGGCTTCAAGGCGGAGAGCGGGCCGTTTCCCACTCTGGAGCGCGTCGGCGTTGACATGGCCGAGCAGCGCCCGCTCTCCGTGCGCGAGGCGATAGAACTGGCGCTCGCCAACAACAAGGACATAGAAGTCGCGCGTGAGAACGTGCGCGCCGCCGAGTTCGACCTGAAGGCCGCGCGCGGCGCATACGACCCGCACTTTCTGACCAACTCTTACTACGAGCGCACGGAGACGCCCGCGGCCAGCTTTCTTTCGGGGACGACGATGGGCGCGGTCACGCAGTCCGGCTTCTTCAGCACCTCTTCGGTTCAGGGTCTGACGCCGAAGTTCGGCGGCGGCTACCGTCTGGACTTCGTCAACAACCGCATCACGACCGACAACATCTTCGCCGCCCTCAACCCGCAGTATCCTTCGTCGCTCACGCTCAGCTACACGCAGCCCATACTCAAGGGCCGCGACTTCGACCAGAGCCGCCGCCAGATCGAGATCGCGAAGAAGAACCTCAGCTTAACCGACGCGCAGTTTCGCCAGCGTGCCATCGAGACCATCACGAACGTCCAGCGCGCCTACTGGGATTTGGTTTACGCGCTCCGCAACCTGCAAATCCAGCAGGAGGCCGTGCGCGACGCGCGCGCGCAGCTTGAGCACAATCGTCGGCTCGTCTCGGAAGGGATGCTCGCGCCGATTGACGTGGTGGCGGCGGAGGCGCAGGTCTCCGGCTTCGAGCAGAGCGTCTATTCCGCGCTCGACGACGTGGGCCGCGCCGAGAACAACCTCAAGAACCTCGTCGCCGAGAACCGTGAGGCTCCGCTCTGGAACGTCTCGGTCGTGCCGACCGACTCGGTTGACCTCGCGCCGCCCGTCGTGGACTTGACGGGCGCGATGCAGGTTGCACTGAAGAATCGCCCGGAGCTTCAGCAGTCGGACGTAGCCGCAGCCATCAACGAGGTCGAGCAGCGTTACGCGCGCGATCAGACGAAGCCACAGGTTGACCTCATCGCCTCCTGCGGCACGGTCGGCCTCTCCGGCACGCTCAACACTTCGAGCAGCAACCCGCTCACCGCTTCGAGCACGCAGTTCCGCGAGAGCATCAACCAGCTCATCGGCGTGGTCAACCCCGGCCTGCCGCCCGGACAACAGCTCGTGCCCATCCCCTTGCCCCCGCCGCAGACGCTCCCCGGCGTGCTGATCGGCGGCGAAGGCCAGTCGCTGACGAACCTCGCCGCGAACCGCTTCAAAGACTTCCGCGTCGGCGTCACCATCAACCTGCCCTTCCGGAACACGACCGCCGAGGCGCAACTGGGGCGCACGCTCGTTGACCGCGACCGCATACGCACGCAGCGCGAGCAGCTTGAGCAGTTGATACAGGTTGACGTGCGCAACGCCATCCAGCAGGTGCGCACCGCCGAGTCGCGCCTGAGAGCGGCTGCCGCCGCCCGCTCCGCCTCCGAGCAGCAGTACACCTCCGAGCAGCGCAAGCTCGACGCCGCGCAGTCAACGGTCTTCCTCGTCCTCGAACGCCAGACCGCGCTCACCACTGCCCGCGGCAACGAACTGCGCGCGCAGACAGAACTGAACAAGGCCATCGCCGACCTGCAACGCGCAACGGGGAACGCGCTCGAACAGAATCGCGTCGAGATTCGGCTGAAGTAGACCGTGAGGCCGCTCGTCGGAACCTGGATATTGAGTTTGAGCCGCGGGAAAAGAGTGTAGGGGCGGGGCTTGTCCCCGTCCGCTTTGTTCTGATTTAGAAGCGGGCTGATTTATTAGGAAGCGGGCGGGGACAAGCCCCGCCTACAGATTTAAGTTCCTCCGGGCATCGCTCGGTGTCGAGATTCTGGAGTCTCTAAATCTCTAAACGCAGGCCGTCGCGCGCCTCGATCACCTCGCCGTCCCAGAGCTTCCGCGCTTCGGCCTCGATGTCCACGCCGTCCCACTCCGGGTAGAGGTGCGCCAGCACGACGCGACGCGCATCTGACAGGCGCGCGAGTCTCAACGCGTCTTCGAGTTCGAGGTGCGTCTCGACGGGCTTCGAGCGGAAGAAGGAGCACTCCATCAGGAACAAGTCAGCGTCGCGCGCGAACGCGGCGAGCGCCTCCGCGTAGCCCGTGTCGGAGGTGTAGACGAGCGACGCGCCGTCCGTCTCGGTCAGTCGCACGGCGAGGCTCTCGCTCGTGTGCGGCGTCGAGAAGGTCTGTGCGCGAAGCCCCTCGAAGACCTCAAACTCCGTGCGCGGCGAGACCTCGCGGACTTCGAGAGGAAAGGGCTGCTTGAAGAGTTTGTAGTCGCCCGCCTCGTCGAAGCGGCGCAGCAGACGTTCAGTCCCGCGCGGGCCGTAGACGACGAGGGGCTTGCGCCGCGCACGCGTCTGCGGCGCGTGCTTCGTGCCGAAGAGGAAGGGCGCGAGGCCGCCGCAGTGGTCGAGGTGAAAGTGGCTGACCCAGATGGCGTCGAGGTTCGGCCAGTCGCAGTTCTCCTCGGCCATGCGGTGAATCGCGGGGCCGCTGATGTCCAAGAGGAGCGAGCCGCCCGGCGCATCGAGCCAGTGTGCGGACGAAGCGCGCCGAGGGTGCGGCAGCGCCGTGCCTGAGCCGAGCACCGTGAGCTTCAACATCGCCGACGGCCTTTCTTTGGTTCGCCCTTCACCCTCTCTACCTTCCGGGCGGTCTGAAGGGCTTGCGCGGGAGCTTGCCGTCCATCATCGCGGCGTCGTAGATGAAGGCGGCGACGATGATGGCGGCCTCCTTCACGTCGTCGGCGAGGACGCGATCATAGTTGTCCTGGTTCGTGTGCCAGGTGCGCGTCTCGTACTCGATGTCGTCTTGCAGGAAGTCGAGGCCGTTGAGGCCGACGGCGTCGAAGGAGAGGAAGTCCGACCCTTCGGAGTTTGAAACCGTGATGGTCGAGGCGTTGTAGGTCGTGTCGCCGACCTTGATCTGGCGGAAGGGTTCGAGCCAGCGCCGGAACGTGGGACGCAGAGCCTCGTTGCCTTGCAGGTAGATGCCGCGGATCGCGCCCGTGCCGCTGTCCACGTTGAAGTAGACGTTCAGGCGTTCGTACTCAGGCTTAAAGGCGGGCGCTTGCGTTGTGCTCGCCGCGACGGGCGGCGGAGCCTGGGTCGCGGGCGCGGGGTCTGGGGTTTTCGTCTTCGCTGCCGCGTCGCTCGCCTCGCGCTTGGGCGGGGTCTTGCCGGTCTTCTCCGCGACGGCTGCCGCGGCGTCGGGCGCAGTAGTTCCTATCGCAGCGGGAGCAGGCGCGGGCACGGGGCCGAAGTGCTCGCGGACGTAGAAGCGCGAGCCGAGCAAGCCCTCCTCCTCGCCGCTCCACAAGGCGATGCGGATGGTGCGCCGCGGCTGAACGCCGACCGCCTTCAGAATCCGCACCGCCTCCATCATCACCGATGCGCCGACGCCGTTGTCGGTCGCGCCCGTCGCCGTGTGCCACGAATCCAGATGGCCGCCGAGCATGACGACTTCATCTTTCAAATCCGTGCCGGGAATCTCGGCGACCGTGTTGTAGCCCATCGGGTCTGTGTCGTCGAACTCGACTTGCAGGTTGACGCTCATGCGAACCTGCTCGCCCTGCCGGATCATCCGCGCGAGGCGATTGTAGTGGTCGTTCGAGAGCGCGATCTGCGGGATGAGCTTCGGCGCATCCTTCTGCCAGGCGTTGATGCGCTTGTCGAACGGCGTGTCGAACGGCTGCGGCACGCTGGCCTGCTGGACGAACTGTAAGTTGCCTCCGTCGCCCGCCGGGCTTGAGCCGACGAGGAGCGCCACGCCCTCCTCGTAGTAGAACTGCGTCTTGCGGTCGCCAAAGCGCGCGGCGGCGATCTGTTCGGGCGTGGGCGGCGTGCGCGGGCGGCGCGGCTGCGAGGCCGGGTCGGGCGCGTCGGCGAGTTCGAGCAGCTCCTTCTCGGAGAGCCGCTTCGCCACGGGGTCGAAGTGCGGCCTCAACTCGCGCACCGTGCCCGCGAGCACGATCTTGCCTTGAAGCTGCCCCTTGTACTTCTGCAACTCCTCCTCGTTCTTCGCGTCAACCAGAACCACGTCCGCCGTGAGCGGCGCGTCGAGGCCCGGCGACCACGCGCGCGGGTAGGCCAGGAGAGGGAACGCCTGCGGCTCGACGACCTCTGCGGAGAAACGTTTGAGAGTCCAGCCGCGACCGAACGGCCCCCACGCTTCGAGGTGCGCGTTCGCAAGTCCCCACCCCGTCAGCCTGTCCTTCGTCCAGTTGTTCGCGCGCCGGAGCGCGGGCGAGCCTGTCAGGCGCGGGCCGATCACGTCGGTCAGGTATTCGAGCGTCTGCATGACCTGCGAGCGGTTCAGCCCCTCTTCACGGATGCGCTCGATCACGTCGGGCGTAGGCGCGGCTGGCGCGGGCTGCGCCTGCGGCGTGGAGGGTGGCGCGGCCTGCGCCTGCGGCGTCGGCGTCGCCTGCGGTTGCTGCGCTCGTGCGTGCACGGCGGGCTGCGAAAGCAGCGCGAAGAGGAGCAGCGCGGCTGCTGCGTTGCGTCTGAACATCACGCTGAAGTCTCCTGAACTCATCCGATGAAAGATTCCTGCCGGGCTTTCCGTCGGCGGGTTTGCATGGCGTGCGCCGAGTATATCCCACCGGCAGAATTAACCACAGAGGCACAGAGGACGCGGAGGCGGCACAGAGGAAGACGAGTCTCTGTGCTATCTCTGTGCCCTCTGTGTCTGTGGTCAACCTCCCGGCGTGAGGCCCGGCGCGCGCCGCGCCTCACGGTCAGCGTCAACGCCCCGGCGCGGGCTTGCGCGGGAGCTTCTCGTCGCGCGTGGCGGTCTGGTAGACGAAGGCGGCCATGATGACGGCGGCCTGCTTCAGATCGTCTTCCTGTATGCGCTCGTATGTGTCCTGCGTCGAGTGGTGCGTGCGCGCGCTGTAGTCAATCTCGTCCTGTATGAACTGGAAGCCGGGCAGTCCGATTGAGTCGAACGAGATATGGTCGGTGCTGCCCGTGTTGGCGAGCGTCAGGGTCTGCGCGCCCATGTCCGCGAACGGCGCGAGCCACTGTCGGAAGACGGGCCTGAGCGCGTCGTTGCCCTGCATGTAAACGCCGCGGATGCGGCCCGTGCCGTTGTCGAGGTTGAAGTAGGCGTCGAACTTCTCGTACTCCGGCTTCGTCGAGAGCGTCGCGCGCGTCGGCGGGACTGCGGAAGTCGGCGGCGGCTGATTCGCGGGCGTCTCCAGCTTGCCGAAATGCTGCTCGACGTAGGCGCGCGAGCCGAGCAAGCCCTCCTCCTCGCCGCTCCACAAGGCGACGCGGATGGTGCGTCGCGGCTGGAGGTTCAGAGCCTTGAGTATTCGCACGGCCTCCAACGCGACGGCGACGCCCGCGCCGTTGTCGGTCGCGCCCGTGCCGCCGTGCCAGGAGTCCATGTGGCCGCCGAGCATGACGACTTCATCCTTGAGGTCGCTGCCGGGAATCTCGGCGACCGTGTTGTAGGCCATCGGGTCTTGGTCTAAGAACTGCGCGTCGAGGTTGACGCTCATGCGGACGTGCTCGCCCGCGTCGAGCATCCGCGCGACGCGGTTGTACTGCTCGATTGAGAGAACCATCTGCGGCGCGATGCGTGGCGCGTCCTTGTCCCACGGTTGGATTCGGCGCGGGGCGTTCGGGCCGAACGCGGGCGCGTTGGGGTTGGCGGGTGCGGGCTGCGGCACCGCGGCCTGCTGGACGAAGATCGTCCCGTCGTCGCCGCGGCTGGGGTCAACGAGGAGCGCGACGCCCTCGTCCTGATAGAAGCTCATCTTTCTCGCGTTGAAGGCGGCGGCGGCGCGGAAGTCGGGCGTGCCCGGCGGCGGCCGGCGCGGCGGGCGCGTCGAGGGGTCGGGTTCGTTGGCGAGGTCGAGCAACTGCTTCTCGTTGGCGCGCGTGGCGTCAGGGTCGAAGTGCGCTTTCAAGTCACGCACGGGGCCGTTGAGCACGATCTTGCCGCGCAAAGTGCCTTTGTACTTCTGTAGCTCCTGCTCGTTCGTCGCGCCGACGTAAACCACTTCGGCGGCGATGGGGCCGGCGGTCGCGGGCGACCAAGCCTTCGGGTACGCGAAGAGCGGGATGGCCTGCGGCTCGACCACTTCAGCCGAGAAGCGTTTCAAGACCCAGCCGCGACCGAACGGCCCCCACGCTTCGAGGTGCGCGTTGGCGAGACCCCATTCGGCGAGACGTTCGCGCGTCCACTCGTTGGCGCGCTTCATGCCGGGCGAGCCTGTGAGCCGCGGGCCGATGACGTTGGTCAGGTAGTTCAAGGTCTTCATCACCTGCGAGCGATTCATCCCCTCATCTTTGATGCGTTGGACGGGGTCGTTCGGGTCGGGCGTGGGCGTGGTTTGAGCGCCCGGCTGCGCCGGAGCGGTTTGCGCCGGAGCGTTCGTCTGCCGGGCCGACGTGGGAAGGTTTGCGAAGAGCAGCGAGCAGAGCAGGGCCGCTGCGATACGGCGTCTCGACATCAAGGTGGTCTCCTGTTGAATAGCTCTGGCGGTCGCGCCGTGCGTTGAGCGACCGCCGGGACGGGATTACAGCATGCAGGACGAGAATTTAAATCGTCGGGTTACAAAAAACAAACGGAGGGCGAGCCTGTGTGCTCGCCGCCCCGTCGAAATCAAGCCGGTAAATTTCTCAGCGGGTGACGTGCCCGGCATCACGGCCCGCCCCCGCCGACGGAGGGCGTGCGCCCGTGTCCGGCACTTCCTCACGATAGTCGCAGTCTTCGCGCGCGCACGAGCGCGTCGTGCCTTTCTTCGTCGTCTTCTCCAGAAGGAAGGGCGCGTTGCACTGCGGGCAAGGCTCGGTCACGGGCTTGTCCCAGTAGACGGCGTCGCACTTCGGGTACTCCGAGCAGCCGTAAAAATATTTCCCGCGCTTCGACTTCTTCACGACGATCTCGCCGCGGCAGCCTGGACGCGGGCAGGCGACGCCCGTCGTCTCGCGCTTGATGTACTTGCAGGTGGGATAGTTCGCGCACGAGGTGAATTCGCCGTAAGGGCCTTGACGCCGGACGAGCTGCGCGCCGTCTACGGGGCACGTCTCGCCTTCGATGGGGACGGGCGCGGGCGCGACCGCGCCGGTCTTCTTGCTCACGCGCCGTATGTTTCGACATTCGGGGTAGCCCGTGCAGCCGAGGAACGGGCCGAAGCGACCGCGCTTCATCGCCAGAGGCTTGCCGCACAGCTCGCACGTCTCCTCGATTGACTCGCTTGCACCGTCGCCGCTTTGGCCGCCGTCGCCTCCTTCAGTCGCCGCGGGCTTCGCCACCTCGCGCGTCGTCCGGCATTCGGGGTAGTTCGAGCAGGAGAGAAACTGCCCGAAGCGTCCGAGCTTGATGACCATCGGCGAGCCGCAGTTCTCGCACACCTCGTCGGTCGGGATGGCCTGCTGCTTGCGCCCTTTGACGTAAGTTTCAAACGCCTTGATGTCGAGCGCGAACTTGCCGTAGAACTCGGCGAGCGCGTCCGTCCACTTGAGCTTCCCTTCCTCGATCTCGTCCAGTTCCTGCTCCATCCGCGCCGTGTACGACACGTTGAAGAGGTCGGCGAAGCCGCCCTCCACGAGAAGGTCGTTGACCGTCATGCCGAGTGCCGTCGGGTGGAAGCGTCCTTCGACGCGCTCGACGTACTCGCGGTCCTGAATCGTCGTCATGATGGCCGCGTAAGTGCTGGGCCGACCGATGCCCTTTTCTTCGAGCGCCTTCACGAGAGTCGCCTCGGTGTAGCGCGGCGGCGGCTCTGTGAAGTGTTGTTCGGGCGTGACGCCGTTTGATTTCAACTGCTCGCCCTCAACGACGAGCGGGAGCTTGCGCGCGGCCTCGTCCGAGTCGTCCTCGGTCTTCTCGTCGCGCCCTTCCTCGTAAACTTTCAGGAAGCCGTCGAACTTCATGACCGAGCCGGTGGCGCGGAAGACGAAGCGCCCGGCCCCGATGTCAATCGTCGTCTGGTCGTAGACCGCAGGGTTCATCTGCGACGCGACGAAGCGCTGCCAGACGAGACGGTAGAGCTTCAGCTCATCCTTGCTCAAGTATCGTGCGACCGCGTCCGGCGTGCGCGAAACGTCGGTCGGGCGGATGGCTTCGTGGGCGTCCTGCGCGTCCTTCTTCGAACGATAGTGCACGGCCTTCTCCGGCAGGTAGGCCGCGCCGTACTGCGCGGAGATGAAGTCGCGCGCCTCGTTCAAAGCCGCCTCGGAGACGCGCGTCGAGTCCGTCCTCATGTAGGTGATGAGGCCGACCGAGCCTTCCGCGCCGAGTTCCACGCCCTCGTAGAGTTTCTGCGCCACCATCATCGCCTTCTTGACGGGGAAGCCGAGCTTGCGCGAAGCCTCCTGCTGCAATTTCGACGTGATGAAGGGCGGCACGGGATTCCGCTTGCGCTCCTTCGTCGCCACGTCCGAGACGACGAACTGCTGGCGTTCGGCCTCGGCGACGATCTCTCGCGCCTGCTCCTCGTTGCCGATGAGCAGTTCATTCTTCTTGAGTCCCTGATCGAAGTTGGAAGTCTTGACGCTCTGCTCGCCGACTTTAAGGAGCCGCGCGTCGAACGCGGGCGGGAGCTTGGCCGAAAGGTTCGCGGCGATTGTCCAGTATTCGGTCTTGACGAAGCTCTCTATCTCGCGCTCGCGCTCGACCACCATGCGGAGTGCGACCGACTGCACGCGCCCCGCGCTCAAGCGCCCGCCGATGGTGCGACATAAAAGCGGCGAGACCTTGTAGCCGACGAGACGGTCGAGCACGCGCCGCGCCTGCTGCGCGTTGACGAGGTTCTCGTCAATCTTTTTCGGCTCCTTGAAGGCTTCCTGCACGGCGCGCTTCGTGATCTCGTTGAACATCACGCGGAAGTGCGGCTTCTTCGGGCGCTTCGGGACGATCTCTTCGGCGAGGTGCTGGCAGATGGCCTCGCCCTCGCGGTCGGGGTCGGCGGCGAGGTAGATGGCCTCGGCCTCGCGGGCGGCGCTCTTTAATTCGGAGACGATCTTTCGGTTGTTGCGCTTCTTCGTGTCGGGGATGACCTCGTAGGTCGGCTCGAAATTGTTCTGCACGTCAACGCCCAGGCCCTTCGACGGCAAGTCCTTTATGTGGCCGATGGACGCCATCACGCGGTAGTCCGGCCCCAGGTACTTGCCAATCGTCTTCGCCTTCGCGGGCGACTCGACCACGACTAAATTCTTTGCCATTACTCTTCCTTCTCTTAAAAGCGTCTTCGCTAAAAGTCGTCGCCCGCGCCCGGCGGCACGTTTTCGCCGCCCGTTTTGCGGAGCGGCGAGAACGAAGCGTGTGCGACCCGTTGTTATCCTTTTTCTACTATTCTCTATTTCTACCTCAGATGCAAACCCGGTCGTCACTTGGATGCACAAAGGGGCTGTCCGGCTTGCCCGCGCCGCCCTCGCCGCTGTCTAATCAACGCCTTACGCCGACCCCGCGACCGCTCGACATTCGACCCTTGAGATGATGAGCACTCGCGGGCGGCCTACAGCTTCCTGACGAAGCACTTGCCCGGCAGTTGGCGTATGAGGTCGCGCATCTCCAACGAGAGCAGCACGCCCGACACTTCCTGCACGGGCAGGCCGCTCGACTCGGCGAGGGCGTCTATGTGCGCCGGCTCGTCCGTCGAAATCAGTTTTAGGACTGCGCGCTCGCCGTCCGAGAGGTCTTTGGGCAGAGGCGCGCTCGCCTCGCCGCCTCTCCGACTCTTCTTCGGCTCCGGCGGCAACAGCGCCGCGGCGATGTCGGGCGGGAACTCCGCGGCGATGTCCTGCCACTGCTGCACGAGCTTCGCGCCCGCGCCCTTGATGAGGTAGTTCGTGCCGAAGGAGTTGCGCGAGGTGATGTTGCCGGGCACGGCGTAAACTTCCCTGTCCTGTTCCATTGCCAGCCGCGCAGTGATGAGCGAGCCGGAGTTCTCCGCGGCCTCAACGACGACGACGCCGAGACTCAGCCCGCTGATGATGCGGTTGCGGTACGGGAAGTTTTCCGCCACGGGCGGAGTGCCCAAAGGGAACTGCGTGACGAGCGCGCCGCCCTTCTCAAGTATCTCCGCGGCGAGTTTCCCGTGGTCGCGCGGATAGACCTCGTCCAGCCCCGTGCCCAGGACGGCCACGGTGCGCCCCCCTGCTTCGAGTGCGCCGCGGTGCGCGGCGGCGTCTATGCCGCGCGCCAGCCCCGAAACAATCGTCACGCCGCGTGAGGCCATGTCGCGCGCGAGCATCAACGCCACGTTCTGCCCGTAGGTCGAGCAGCGGCGCGAGCCGACCATCGCCACGCACGGCGCTTCCAGGCACACGGCCCAGCGCCCGCGCACATAGAGCGTGACGGGAGGGTCTGGAATCTCGCGCAAAAGCTGCGGGTACGCGCCGTCGTCAAGGACGAGCACATCCGCGCCCTCCATCTCGCGCACGCGCTCAAGCTCGCGCGCAGCCTCCTCGTGACAGTCGCGCAGCACGATTGATTCGACCGCTTCGGGCCTGAGCCTCAGCCGCTCAAGCTCCGACCTCAAAGCCCCGAACACGCCTTCCGCCGACCCGAATCTCTCCAGCAGACGCGCCGCCGCGCGCGGCCCCACGCCCGGCGTCATGTTGAGTGCTATCCAGTCTCTCATCAATTTTTGATTTGCGATTTTTGATTTTTGATTTGGAGAGAATGAGGGTGGCGATGTGTCATCAATCGCAAATCAAAAATCTAAAATCAAAAATGGTAGTGCTGGCGGAGGCGTGTGGGAATCGAACCCACCCGCGCCTGCTCTCACAGGCGCGCTGACGGTTTTGAAGACCGCGCCGCTCACCAGAACGGGTGCGCCTCCACATCGGCGAGGACGGGAACGAACACTAAGTGCGCGACACGCCGCCTGTCAAGCTCTAACCCCTCAAGCGCCGCGACCGAACTCCGACTCGGCGGCGCGCGGGCTTCGAGTCCCCGCGCTTGACTCGCGCACTCTCAGACCGCCATCATTGCCGTCGAAATTTTCCGACCGCATGACCGGACTGTTTACACTTCACGGAGTCAACGACCGATGGCAAAAGCCGAAACGAAAGCCGACGAGGCGAGAGGGCCGGAGGCCGGAGGCGACCTCGTCAAATATGAGGTCGAGGGCGGCGTCGCCCTGCTCACACTGAACGACCCGCCCGCGAACACTTACAGCTACGAGATGATGCAACGGCTCGACCGCCACGTGCTCGCGGCGCGCATGGACGAGTCGGTGCAGGTCGTCGTCATCACGGGCGGCGGCGAGAAATTCTTCTCGGCGGGCGCGAACATCCGTATGCTCTCCGAGGTGACGCCCACTTTCAAATACTTCTTCTGCCTCCACGCCAACGAAACGCTCTCGCGGCTGGAGCAGACGCCGAAGCTCGTCATCGCCGCCATCAACGGCCACTGCGTCGGCGGCGGACTGGAGGTCGCTCTGGCCGCAGACCTCCGCGTCGCGCGCAGGGGCGCAGGCAAGATGGGCCTGCCCGAAGTGAGCTTGGGCGTGCTGCCGGGCACGGGCGGGACGCAACGGGTCGCGCGCGTCGTCGGCAAATCGCGCGCGATTGAGTTGATGGCGACGGGCGAGCTGTTCGACTTCGAGCGCGCCGAGGCGCTCGGCCTCGTCAACCAAATCTTCGAGGCCGACACAGCCGCAGCCTTTCTCGAACAGACGCTCGCCTACGCGCGCCGTTTCACCGCGCCCGGCAAGGCCGCGCTCGCCGTGGGCCGCATCAAGCGCAGCGTCCAGACCGGCGCGGAAATCCCCTTCGAGTCGGCGCTCGCACTGGAGCGCGAACTCCAACAGCAACTCTTCCAGTCCGAAGACGCGAAGGAAGGGCTGGACGCATACGTCGGGAAACGCAAGCCGCAGTTCAGAGGAAGGTAGGTTTTAGGTTCTGGGTTTTGGGTGTTAGGTTTTGGGCCGGACTTATCGGCATTGAACCCAGCACCCAAAACCCAGAACCTAAAACCCAGCACCCAGCTATGTACGAAAACATCAACGTCGAATTCGACGCCGGCATCGTGACGATCACTCTGAACCGGCCTGAGAAGCTGAACGCGCTCGCCGGCCACATGCGGCGCGATCTGGCCGAGGCTCTGGAGCATGCTTCGAGCGACCCGGCAGCACGCGTCGTCGTCATCAAGGGCGCGGGGCGCGCGTTCTGCACCGGCGCGGATGTCGGGTACATGGGCGAGCTGATGGGGCGCGGCGACGTGGAGGAGTTTACGCGTCTGCTCGGCGCGGGGCGGCGCGTGCTGACGGCGATGCGCCAGATGTTGAAGCCCGTGGTCGCCGCGGTGAACGGCCCGGCCTACGGCGCGGGCTTCAACCTCGTGCTCGCCTCCGACATCCGTGTGGCGGCGGAGTCGGCAACCTTCAGCCAATCGTTCGTCAAGGTCGGGCTGCATCCGGACTGGGGCGGCTCCTACTTTTTGCCGCGCGCCGTGCCCTCGAACATCGCCTGCGAGATGTTCTTCCTCGGCGACGCGTTGGACGCGCGGCGCGCGCTCGCGCTCGGCCTCGTCAACCGCGTCGTGGCGGACGCGGAGCTGGACGCCGCGACGAGAGAGCTGGCCGCACGTCTGCACGACGCGCCGCCCGCCTCGGTCGCCGCCGCCAAGCGCGCCGTCTACATGAGCGAGCATGAGAGCCTTGAGCGGATGCTCCAGTACGAAACCGAGGCGCAGCTCCAATGCTTCCAGTCGCGCGAGGCCCGCGAGCGCGTCCGCGCCTTCCTCGAACGCCGCACGCCGCGACTTGAGAAGAACGGTTGAGACGTGGGTTCAGAGTTTAGAGCTCAATCTTTAAGTCGTCCGCGTTGAAAACGCACAAGCTAGAAGCCTGCGCTCTAAACTCTAAGGCGCTAACCGGCGATGAAGCTCGCAGACAAGACGGCATTCATAACGGGCGGCGGGCGCGGCATCGGACGCGCCATCGCCGCAGCCTTCGCGCGAGAGGGCGCGCGCGTCTTCGTCGTCGCGCGCACCGGCGCGGAGGTCGCGCGCGTGGCCGCGGAGATTCGCGCGGAGTGCGGTGCGGAGTCCGCTTCTCATGGCGTCTGCGATGTGGCCGACCCGCGCTCGGTCGCGCGAGCCTTCGGAGAGGCGCGCGCCTTCTTCGGTCGCGGCGCGGACATACTCGTCAACAACGCAGGCATCGCCGAGAGCGCGAAGCTCACGGAGACAACCGACGAGTTCTGGCAGCGGCACCTCGCCGTCAACCTTTCGGGCACGTTTCATTGCATGCGCGCGGCCCTGCCCTCGATGATCGAGCGCGGCTGGGGGCGCGTCGTCAACGTCGCCTCCATCGCGGGCAAGACCGGCGCGCCCTACATCGCGGCCTACTCGGCCTCGAAGCACGGCGTGCTCGGCCTTACGCGCTCCGCCGCGCTCGAAGTCGCCGCGAAGGGCGTGACGGTCAACGCCGTCTGCCCCGGCTACGTGGACACTTTGATGACGGCGCGCGCCGTCGAACACATCGAGGCGAAGACGGGCCGCAAGCGCGAAGAGTCTCTCGAAGCCATCAAGCGGATGAGTCCGCAGAATCGTCTCATCACTTCTGAAGAGGTCGCGGCGGTCGCCCTCCTCCTCGCCTCCGAAGCGGGGCGCGGCATCACCGGACAGGCCATCAACGTGGACGGTGGGACGGTGCTTTTTTAATTTGCGATTTTAGATTTTTGATTTGCGATTGAGGAAGCTCTCGATGTTCCGCAGTCAGCGCTCAGCTTGTTGGTCTTGGCTGAAAGCTGAGTGGTGAACGCCGACAGCTCAAATCGCAAATCTAAAATCTAAAATCTAAAGTCCCTTATGTCTTTCAAACACATCAATCCCGAATCGCTCGGTCGCCCGCGCGGCTACACGAACGGGTTGTTGACGACGCCGGGAGCGCGTCTGCTCTTCATCGCCGGGCAGGTCGGCTGGGATGAGCAACAACGAATCACGAGCGAAGACTTCGTCGAGCAGTTCGACCGCGCGTTGCGAAACGTCCTCGCGGTCGTCGGCGAGGCGGGCGGCGATGTGGGCGGCGTGGCGCGGCTCGTCATCTACGTGACGGACAGGCGCGAGTACATCGCGCGCACCGAAGAGATAGGCGAACGCTGGCGGGCGCTCATGGGCCGACACTATCCGGCGATGACGCTCGTCGAGGTCAAGTCGCTCTTAGAAGACAGCGCGAAGGTCGAGATTGAAGGCATCGCCGTGCTGTGAGCTGTTAGCCGCTGGCTGTTGGTTGCTGCCTGTTGGTTGCTGGCTGCTGGCTGCTGGCAATTAGCTGTTGGCCGATAGCTGAAAGCTTTTGCCTTCCGATGAGCGGACGAGTTCGTGATCCGCCCTAAATCCGTGTGAGGAGCCGAAAGCTAACAGCTAAGAGCTTCCTATGCTTGAGCCGAAATCGTTTCTATTCGACGTGCGCGAGGGCGTGGCATGGGTCACGCTCAACCGCTCCGAGCGTCTGAACGCGCTGACGTTCGAGGTCTATCGCGAGCTGACCGACGCGTTCGCGGCGCTGCAAGACGAGGAGGGGGTGCGCGTCGTCGTCTTGCAGGGTGCGGGGCGCGCGTTCTGTTCGGGCGGCGACGTGCGCGACATCATCGGCGAGCTTCAGGGGCGCGACGCCGCGGGGCTGTTGGAGTTCACGCGGCTGACGTGCGCGCTCGTGCGAAACATACGCGCGCTCAGGAAGCCGGTCATCGCCTCCCTGAACGGCACGACCGCGGGCGCGGGCGCGTGCATCGCGCTGGCCGCCGACTTGCGTCTCGCCTCCGCAGAGGCGCGCATCGCGTTCCTCTTCGTTAAGGTCGGCTTGTCGGGCGCGGACATGGGCGCGGCGCATCTTCTGCCGCGGCTCGTGGGACTTGCAAAGGCGACGGAGCTGCTCTACACGGGCGACTTCATCACGGCGGAGGAGGCGCACAGCTTCGGCCTCTACAATCGCGTCGTGCCCGCCGCAGAGTTGGAGGCGGAGACGCGCGCGCTGGCCGAACGCCTGGCGCGCGGCCCCGCGTTCGCGCTCGGCGTGACGAAGGAGATGCTGAATCGCGAGATGGACGTGTCGCTCGACACCGCGCTCGAATGGGAGGCGCAGGCGCAGGCTCTCTGCATGCAGCACTCGGACTACCGCGAAGCTTTCGAGGCGTTCATGGAGAAGCGCGAACCGCGCTTCAACGGAAACCTTTCCGAAGCACGACGCCCGGACGACGAAGAACGCTACCCGAACGACGAACGATGAGCAGAGCCGTTTTCACACGCGCGTTCGCACTTCTCCTCTGCCTCGCGGCCAGCGCCGCGGCGCAGGACGCGAGCAACGCGCACGCGCCGCAGCCCTCCGAAGTTTTTCAGAAGGCCGCGGAGACGCCCGCCGACGCGCCGAGGGCTTTCGAGTTCGAGCTGTCCGGCTTCTCCTATCACGTCAGCGCCAACGGCAACGGTCGCAGGGAGAAAGGCGACTCCGTGCGCCGCTTCAACCTCCGGCTCGAAAGCGGCGAGGAGATCGCTCACGTCTATTTCTCGAAGTACGAGGCCGACTTGCTGCTCGTCTGCGAGGCCGCCCGCGGCGACGCTTTCGTCGCGCGGCTTGAGCAGCCCTCGATGCGCGCGCGCTGGAAGCAGCGCGTCCCGGCTCACGACATCAGGGCGGCGCGCGCAGGCGACTCGTTGTACCTCGCCGTCAAAGGGTTCGTCGCCAGGCTCGACCTGCGGAAGGGCGTCTTCGTCTGGAAGCACGGCGACCTCTTCGAGACGCGCGAGGGGCAGGCTTACTTCGGAAGCTTTGAAGTCCCGTCGGTCGCGGGCGATACTGTCTCTTTCAGAGAGGCCGCCGTCTCCCCGCGGCCCGCGAAGACGATCCGCGTGAACCGGAAGACCGGCCAGATCATCGGCAACTAGTGAGCGAACGAGGGAACGATGCCGCGCGACAGATTTTTCGAGGAGACTCCGTTCTTCACGGACGAGCACGCGCGACTCGCAGCGGGCGTGTCGGACTTCGCCGCGCGCGAGGTCGAGCCGCACGCCGCGGCGGACGCAGAGGGCGACGCCGACGCACACTTCCGCGTGCTTCTCTCCCTGCTCGCGCAGGCAGACCTTTTGCGCTACTCGGTCGCGCGCGGCGACGCCGCGCCGCTCGACGCGCGCGCGCTCTGCGTCGTGCGCGAGGCTCTCTCGTACCACTCGCCGCTCGCAGACCTCGCCTTCGTCATGCAGGGACTCGGCACCTACGCCATCTCTCTCGCCGCCGCCGAGCACGTCCGCGACTTCTGGCTCGAACGCGCGCGCGCCGGAAAATCAATCGCCGCCTTCGCCCTGACCGAACCCGAAGCAGGCTCGGACGTGGCGGCGATTCAGACCGCGGCTGTGCGCGACGCTGACGGCTACCGCATCAGCGGTCGCAAGTGCTTCATCTCGAACGCGGGCCTCGCAGACTTCTACACCGTGTTCGCGCGCACGGGCACACGCGGCGACGGGCGCGCAGAGCTTTCCGCCTTCATCGTCGGCGCGCGCATACCGGGCTTCCGCGTCGTCGCGCGCACGCCGATGGTGGCCGACCATCCCATCGGCGAGATTGAATTCAAAGACGTGCGCGTGCCCTCTGAAAACCTCGTCGGCACTGAAGGCGACGGCTTCCGCCTCGCAATGCTGACTATGGATATGTTCCGCGCGAGCGTCGGCGCTGCCGGATGCGGCATGGCGCGGCGCGCGCTCGACGAGGCCGTTCATCACGCCAAGACCCGTCGGCAGTTCGGCGTCACGCTCGCCATGCACCAACTGATTCAGGAGAAGCTGGCCGTCATGCAGACCGAGCTGGACGCCGCGCGCCTGCTCGTCTATCGCGCCGCACATCTCAAAGACGGCGGCGCGACCGGCTCGTCAATGACGCGCGCCGCAAGCCAGGCCAAGCTCTACGCGACCGAAGCGGCGCAGCGCATCATAGACGAGGCCGTCCAGATTCACGGCGGCTACGGCCTGGTGCGCGGCCACCCCGTAGAGCGCCTCTACCGCGACGTGCGCGCGCTTCGCATCTACGAGGGCACGTCGGAGATTCAGAAGCTCATTATCGCCAGAGAACTTCTTAAAGAATGATGGGGCTGCCAAGATGAAACCTTCACTCCTCTTTTCCTTCACTCTCTGTCTTCTGCTCGCCGGAGTAAGCGCACCGCGACGAGACGAGGGACAGAGAATTTCTTCACACTCTCAGCCGGAATTTCCATGCCCGGTCATAACAGTCGCGTGCTCCGATTCTGTAATGTTGGAATCGCCCGCCAAATTTTCGGCGAAGATTTCCGGGGCCGGCCCGTCTCCTTCGCTGACACTCAGTTGGACTGTAGACGCGGGAGTTATCATCTCAGGTCAGAATCAGACGCACGTCTCCGTGGCGAACAGCACCACAGACATCGCCGTGGACACGACAGGGCTTCAAGGCTATTCAACAGTCACGGCGACGGTAGAGGTCGGCGGCCTTGATCGCTCTTGTGCTAATAAAACATCTTGTACGAGCGCACTCATTCACCCGCCCCCGCTGGAACATTTCGACGAGTATGGCAACATTAATCTCGAATACGAGCAAGCACGCCTCGACACTTACGCCGTGTCGTTGCAGAACGACCCAACGATGAATGGGTACATCGTCTGCTATGGCGGGCACCGGGCACGACGGGGCGAGGCGATGGCGCGAGGTGAGAGGGCTAAGAAATACCTCGTCAATCGCCGGGGGTTTGATTCCGGCAGGATAATCACAGTTGATGGCGGCTTCAGAGAGAATTTGACAGTCGTGCTCTGGATTCTGCCGCCGAACATGAAGCCGCCAATAGACCCAACAGTTAATCCGAGCGAAGTTCAGTTCATCAACGGGCCACAGAAGCCGAGAGGGCGGTCTGTGCGGAAGCGTCGCCCAGGCGAGTGAGGGCGCGAGAGCATGACATGAGGATTAATGTCATCGGCGGTGGCCCGGCGGGCTTGTACTTCGCGCTTCTGTTGAAGCGTCACGACGCGGCGCACCGCGTCACGGTCTTCGAGCGCAACCCGCCGGACGCAACGTTCGGTTGGGGCGTGGTCTTCTCAGGCCGCACGCTCTCGAACCTGCGCGAGGCCGACGCCGTGTCGCACCGGCGCATCACCGAGAGCTTCGAGACTTGGGACAATGTGGACGTGGTCTTGCGCGACCGGCGGATCAGCATCCGCGGCAACCACTTCTCCGGCATCGCGCGCCTGCGGCTCCTGAACATCCTGCAAGCGCGTTGCGCCGAACTCGGCGTCTGCTTGAGATTCCGCACGGAGGTCGAAGACGTTGATGCGCTCGCCGCCGAGTGCGACCTGCTGGTCGGCGCGGACGGGGTGGGGAGCGCGGTGCGCGAGCGTTACGCCGAAGCCTTTCTCCCTGCGCTCGGCGCAGGGCGCAACAAGTACATCTGGTACGGCACGCGCCGCCTCTTCCACGGCCTGACGCTTACCTTCCGCGAATCCGAAGCGGGCGTCTTCGCCGCTCACTCCTACAAATTCAACGCCGACACGAGTACCTTCATCGTCGAGTGCGACGAAGAGACTTGGGAGCGCGCGGGCTTCGCGCGGATGTTGGACGAGGATACGCGCGCCTGCCTCGCGCGCGTGTTCGCCGCAGACCTCTGCGGCCACGAATTGATGTCGAACAATTCGCGCTGGATTAATTTCCTGCTGGTGAAGAATCAGAGTTGGAGCCGACGAAACGTCGTACTCCTCGGCGATGCGCTGCACACGGCGCACTTCTCCATCGGTTCGGGGACGAAGCTCGCGCTGGAAGACTCAATCGCCCTGTTCCGACTCTTCGCCGCCGGACTCGACGTGCCCTCTGCGCTCGCCGAGTTCGAGCGTGCGCGCAAGCCCGTCATCGAGGAGTACCAGCAGGCCGCCGACGAGAGCCGCCTCTGGTTCGAGAACATGAAGAATTATCTCCACCTCGCGCCGCCGGAGTTCGCCTACAGCCTGATGACGCGCAGCAGGCGCGTCACTTACGAGAGCCTGCTCCGGCGCGACCCTGCGTTCATCGCCGAGTACGCGGCCCACGTCGCGGCGCATCGGTAGCTGCGTCCGGCTCCGCTTCCCTCCCCCAACGCGGCGGCAGCAGACGCCTGCGCCCATCGCTTGAGAGCGTGATGCCTGGCTCGTCCAGGCGGACGCGATCCCAGAGCTTGCAAGTGACCTGCCTGTGCATCTGGTCGAGCGCCTCGCAGTAGTTCGTGTAGGTGCAGCGGCGCACCTCCGCCCCGCGACCGAGCCGCGCCTTGAGAAACCAATCGGGGTCGGCGAGCGTCTGCCGCGCCGCGCCGACGATGTCCGCGTCGCCGCGCTGCAAAATCTCTTCGGCCAGATCGAACGTCCCGACGCCGCCCGTGGCGACGACGGGAGTTTGAAAGCCTTCGGCGTTGACGGCACGTTTAATCTCACGCGCGAGCGGGAGGTTTCGTCCGAAGGGGCCACGCGCGTCGGAGATGACGGTCGGCATGCACTCGTAGCCGCTGCGCCCCGTGTAAGGATAGACGGCCTGCCCTGCCTTCGGCTGCTTCGCGTCCTCGAACTTCCCGCCCTTCGAGACGGAGAGAAAGTCCAGCCCCGCACGCGCGAACTCGACGCCGTAAAAGATCGCATCCTCGATGCGACTCCCGCCCTCGATGACCTCGTCGCCGAGGAAGCGCGCGCCGACCGTGTAGTCGTCGCCTACGCGAGCGCGCACCGCCGCGTAAACTTCGAGCGGCAGGCGCACGCGCCCCCCGCGCGAGCCGCCGTAGCCGTCACGCCGGTCGTTGCGGCGGCTCAGGAAAGAGGCCATCGTGTAGGCGTGCGCGTAGTGCAGCTCCACGCCGTCGAAGCCCGCCTCGCGCGCGCGACGCGCGGCGTCGGCGAAGAGCGTGGGCAGGACTCCCGGCAGGTTTCGGACGTGCGGCAGGTGCACGTCCGTCACGCGCTCGCGGTAGCCGAAGCGCAGAGACTCAAGCTCGCGCTCGTCCAGCACACGCTCGATGATTTCCTCCGGTGCGTCCCTTAAAAAGGCGCGCACCTCGCGCTCTCCGCGCGTGAGCCAGCCCTCGTCTTCGCACAGTTCCGAGAGCGCGCGGCGGTGGCGGTCTGTGACGGAGAGGAAGCGCTCGAAGTATTTCGACTTGTCGGGTCGGCGCTTGACAGAGAGGAAGTCTATGATCTGTATCAGCAGACGCGTGTGGCCCTCGCTCTCGCGGCGGACTGTCTCGACCAGCTCGCGCAGGCCGGGCAGGAAGCGTTCGTGGCCGATGCGCAGGAGCGGCCCCGAAGGGATGTCGCGGATGCCTGTGGCCTCGACCACAATCGCGCCGGGCCGCCCCGCGGCGAAGCGCCCGTACCACTCAAGGTTCTCGCGCGTCACGAGGCCGTCCGCGGTCGCTCGCCACGGAACCATCGCCGGAACCCACGTGCGGCTCTCAAGTGTCAGAGCGCCGACGCGGATGGGCCGGAACAGCAGCGCGCGCGCGGCCTCGTCCGCGGTCGGCCAGCGCGCCTCCGGTATCGAATGTCTGACGGCGGGTTCGGGATGCCACATGAGTTTGTGAGTGTAACAATTTTCGGCTCCTGATTTATAGCCGAACTCCGCGCCGGACGCCGACGTAAGGGGCTGGCAGGAGCGCCGCGCATGATTCGCGGGCAGCTCGCGAGAGACAGGATTTACAGAGGTTCAGACGGATGAACAAGTGGGAAGAGATTTTTGGACGTATCTTCAGGGGCGCGTTCGGGCGGCGTGCCGTCACGCTGAGAGGACTGCGCGCCGCCCCGAAGCTGACGCGCGCTGCCGGCGACCTGCTCGCCGGTCAGGTCGCGCGCTCGACCTTCCGCATCTTCAAAAACAACCTGCTCTCACTCCCCTGGATCGAGCACGGCGCAGAACTCGACGCGGCCATTGACGGCGCGCGCGCAGACCTCATGCGCTCGTGGAACGTCTATCGCGACGGCGTCAGGTTGAAGCGCACCGCCGCGCGCGCCGAGGCCGACTGGCTCCAGGCTCTGAGCGCCTTCCGCCGACAGGCGGCAGACCTCAACCGGCGCATCGCCGCCTACAACCTCAAGGCTCCCTCCGCCTCGTTCCGCAAAGCCCCCCTCGACGCCGGGCGCGAGATCGGCGGAGTCATGCGCGACTACTAAGCAACTCGTCCGCGTTGGTAGCCATTCGCATTGCCGGTGGCTATACTGACATCACACCCGGACGCGGAGGAAGTGGCTCTTGACGGACGAGCTTCTCGAATGGCGACGCGAGTTCCCCATACTCGAACAGACCACGTACCTAATCTCGCACAGCCTCGGCGCGATGCCGCGCCGGACGTTCGAGCGCGTGCAGGCTTACGCCGACGCGTGGGCGACGCGCGGCGTGCGCGCGTGGGCCGAAGGGTGGTGGGACATGCCGCTCACGGTCGGCGACGAGGTGGCGCGCATCATCGGTGCCGAGGCGGGCACGGTCGCCATGCACCAGAACGTATCGGTCTGCCAGTCCGTCATCCTCTCCTGCTTCGACCCGATGCCCGCAACGAAACGCAACAAGATCGTCTACTCGGAGATGGAATTTCCCTCCGTCATGTACGCCTACGAAGCGCATGCGCGCGACGGGCGGTTCCGCGTCGAGAAGGTTAAATCAGACGACGGCACAACCGCGCCGCTCGCGCCGTTGCTCGCGGCGATTGACGAGGAGACGCTGCTCGTCCCCGTCTCGCACGTGCTGTTTAAGAGCGCGTTCCTGCAAGATGCGCGCGCCATCACGGAGCGGGCGCACGAGGTCGGCGCACTCGTCGTGCTCGACACCTACCAGTCCGCCGGGACTGTGCCGTTCAGCGTGCAGGAGTTGGACGTTGACTTCGCGACGGGCGGTTCGGTGAAGTGGCTCTGCGGCGGCCCAGGCGCGGGCTACCTCTACGTCGCCCCGCGTCTGCAACAGAAATTAGAGCCGAAGGTCACGGGCTGGATGGCGCACGCCGCACCCTTCGCCTTCGAGGACGCGCCCATACGCTACGCCGAAGGTATCGCGCGCTTCCTCCACGGCTCGCCGGCGATTCCGGCCCTCTACGCGGCGCAGTCCGGCTACGAGATTATCAACCGCATCGGCGTCGAACGGATTCGCGCCAAGAGCGTCAGGCAGACGCAAATGCTCATCGAGCTGGCCGAGGCGGCGGGCTTCCGCGTTACCAGCCCGCACGACCCGGCCCGTCGCGGCGGCACGATCACCGTCTCGGTCGAGCACGCGCCCGCAGTCACGCGCGAACTCATCCGCCGCGAGACGATAGTTGACCACCGCCCCGGCGCTGGCATACGCATCTCGCCCCACTTCTACACCAGCGACGAAGAACTCGAACACGTCGTCGCCGAGATTAGAGACATCGTTAACACACGCGCCTACGTCGCGCATGAAGCCGCGAGCGCAGCTTTTTAAAGGTGATGAGTGTGAGTGATGAGTGATAAGACTAAAGCCTCGACTCGTCACTCATTACTCATCACTTATCGCTTATCACTATGAAAGAATATGGCGGCAAGGCTCCGCTCTCCTACAACGAATACCTTCGCGTGCGCGATCTGATCGGCTTGCAGGAGTGCCTGTCCGACCCGGCGCACCACGACGAGCTTCTCTTCATCACCGTCCATCAGGCTTACGAACTCTGGTTCAAGCAGATTCTCCACGAGATAGACGCCTGCCTCGTCGCGTTGAGCGAAGATCGCGCGCCCCTCGCCGCGCGCACGCTCGTGCGGATCGTCGAGATCGAGAAGCTCCTCGTCGCGCAGATACACCTCCTTGAGGCGATGACGCCGATCAACTTCCTCGCCTTCCGCGACCAGCTCAACCCCGCGAGCGGCTTCCAGTCAATGCAGTTCCGTGAGATCGAGTTCGCGTCGGGACTCAAAGACGAGTCAATCATGCGCGCCTTCGACGACGATGAGTTCGCCTCCACGCGCCTGCGCGCGCGCTTCGACGCGCCGACGCTCGGCGAAGAATTTTTCGCTCTGCTCACACGCCGCGGACTCGATGCGCCGCCCGACGCCGCAACGCTCGCGGGCGAAGAGCGGCGGAAGCTTTACGGCAAACGTGTTCGCGCCGTGCTCGAAGTGCTCACGCACTTCGAGTCACGCTACGAAGAGTACCAACTCGCCGAGGCGCTCATCGCGCACGACGAGTTCTTCTCGCTCTGGCGCTACCATCACGTCAAGATGGTCGAGCGCATGCTCGGCGCGAAGCGCGGCACGGGCGGCAGCGAAGGCGTCGGCTACCTGAAAACCACGCTCGACAAAAAATTCTTCCCCGAACTCTGGGAGGCACGCACGCACCTCGACAGCAGCCACGGCGAGCGGGGCTGCCCCTTCGCCGGAAACGCGTAGCCTCGAACGTAGCCGCGTAGACTCGCGCCTCCTATGCCGAACATCGAATTCCCCGAACGCTTCCGGATGGGCGACTACTTCCTCTATCACAACCTTGAGGAGGGGCGCGAAGGTAAGGTCTGCCTCTACTACCGCGACGAGACTTACACCTACGCGGACGCGGCGCGTCGGTCGAACCGCGCGGGCGGCGCTTTGCGCGAACTGGGCATCCGTGTGGAAGACCGCGTGCTGATTGCTCTCCCCGATTGCCCTGAGTTCGTCTGGACTTGGTTCGGTGCGAATCGGGTGGGCGGCGTCATCACGATGGTTAACCCTCTGCTCCCGGCGGACGACTATCGCTACTACCTCGAATACACGCGCGCCCGCGTCGCCGTCATACACGAGTCGCTCGTCGAGAGCTTCGCGCGGGTGGCTAGGGAAGCGCGCCACTTGAAGAACGTGCTCGTGGTCGGCGGCGAGAGCGGGCGTTTTCACTCGTTCGAGCAGGCCGTGAATGCTCAACCCGGCGAGCTTGAGCCTGCGGACACGCATCGCGACGACCCCGCCATCTGGCTCTTCACTTCCGGCTCGACGGGACGACCGAAAGGTGCCGTCCACCTGCAACACGACCTGCCTTACAACACGGAGTGCTACGCCAGGGGCGTGCTCGGCGTAGGTGAGAACGACCTGACCGTCTCCGTCCCGAAGCTCTTCTTCGGCTACGCGACGGGCACGAACCTTCTCTTCCCTTTCGCCGCGGGCGGCGCGACCGCGCTCTTCTCCGAACGCTCGACGCCCGAAAAACTCTTCGAGACGATAGAACGCTACCGCCCGACGATTCTGACGAGCGTGCCGACGATGATTAACTCCATGCTCGCAGCCTCCGGCGCGTCGCAGAGGGACTTGTCTTCGCTTCGCATGTGCCTGTCGGCGGGCGAGGCTCTGCCCGAAGAATTGTATCGCCGCTGGGTCGAGGCGTTCGGCGTCGAGATTTACGACGGCATCGGCTCGGCGGAGATGTTCCACATCTACATCACGAACCGCCCCGGCGAGGTGAAGCCCGGAAGCCTCGGTCGCGTCGTCGAGGGCTACGAGGCCGAGATCGTGAACGCCGAAGGCCGCACCGTCGCGACGGGCGAGATGGGGACGCTGAGGATCAAGGGCGACTCGGCGGCCTTGTGCTACTGGCAGGCGCACGAGAAATCCAAGGCGACGTTTGCGGGCGACCGTTGCACGACCGAAGACCAGTTCCACGTAGACGAGGAAGGCTTCTACTGGTACCACGGTCGCACCGACGACATGCTCAAGGTCTCCGGCGTCTTCGTCGCGCCCGCCGAGATCGAGAACTGCCTGCTCCGGCACGAGGCGGTGCTCGAAGCGGCGGTCGTCGGCTACGATGAAGGCGACGGCCTCGTCAAGCCCAAAGCCTTCATCGTCCTGCGAGAAGGCCACGCGCCCGGTGAAGAGCTGGCGCGAGACATCAAAGAGTTCGTCAAGTCGCACCTCGCGCTTTACAAGTACCCGCGCCGGGTCGAGTTCGTCGCCTCGCTGCCGAAGAACGACCGCGGGAAGATTGACAAGAAAAAACTGAAATAATCCTCTGGCCCTCTCGTCCTCGTCTCGGCGGCCCCTCGCCCGCGTGCCTTCACTTTTTTGGAAACGGGCCGCCAATCGTCTTGTAATAGACATGCGAAATAAGGGAAAGAGCACCGAAGGCTTTGATCGGCTCGGCCAGCTCATTCACCCGTAAAATTGAAGTTACCTGCTAACGGAGGAGAAGTCCGTGAATAAACTCGTTGTCTCTCTTGCAGTGCTCTTCGTCTTGTGCCTGTCGTCCGCCGCAAAGGCCGACACGCTGACGTTTACGCCCAACCCCGTTGACCTCAACGACCTCGACCATCACAACGTCTACACGTGGCGCATTGACACCGCGCACGTGCCAACCGGGCAGCAGATCACCGGCGCGCGCATCACCATCAGCCAGATCGCGAACTGGGACACCAACGCCAACCGGCTTTTCATCCACCTGCTCGACACGGCGAAGAACGCCGGGGTCGCGTCGTTTCAGGACGAGCCGGCGAACGCCGTGCCGGTCAACCACATTGACGACGACTTCGTTGACACGCGCTACCACAACGACCCGAACTGGCTGGTCGCCAACGGCACGGCGGACACATTCCTGACCTCCTCCTCGTTCACGATGACGCCCACGAACTTCGTCTACAATTTCACCGCCGCGCAGGTGAACGCGCTCATCAGCTACCTCTCGAACGACGGCAAGTTCGCACTGGGCTTTGACCCAGACTGCCACTTCTTCAACAACGGCATCAGCCTCCAAATTTTCACCGCGCCCGCCCAGACCACGCCTGAGCCGGCCACGCTCGCGCTGCTCGGAACGGGCCTCGCTGGACTCTACGCGCGCAAGCGCCGCCAGCAGAAGGCGGCCCGCGAAGTTTAAGTTTATCGTTTCCTAGTCCCGTGGGCGGGGCGGCGGCGAAGGGAGTCATCCCACGCGCGTCGCCCCGTTTTTTTCGCGCGCGGTTCGCGCTCCCGCAGGCCGCCCCGTCTCGTTCGGACTATCCGCGGCTTCGCCCTCGTGTGTTGATTCAAGGCGAGCATCGTCAAGCCTGACGCGCGGCTTTCGCAGGTTGACACCGTGAGGTAGTTCGGATAGGATGCGCGCCGCTTGGGGAATTGGTTCTGCACGTCAAGCCCACCCGGCGCGCTTGCACGCTTCAGGTTCTAAAGTTTCGGAGTCGCAAGGGTCAACCCGCGGAGTTTTACCCGTCTTTCCCTGCCTCCTCGCTTTAAATCACCCAGGAGATACCGTCAGTGCCGCGCGGTCGCCGCCGACCTCCGGCACAGGCTTCGCTCTTTGAACGTCTTCGCCATGACAGTCGCCGCTCGGACGGCGCTGTTCAGAAGCTAATCCACCGGCAACCCTGTCTGTGTAACAACCGGGAAGGGCGGGACAAACACCCTCGTTAGACGGCGCGGTCAAGTATTGTGACCGTGCGGACGAACGGGTCGGGCGTCCCGCCCTTTTCCCGTCCGGCTCAACCCGCGTCGGCGAACTCTGTTTTTACATCGTTTACTTTGTGGCTTATAATTCGAGCGCCCTCCGGGACTCGCCGCGAAGTCTTTCCCTCTGAAAGCCTCGACCCCGAACAGCCCGGAGCGGCAGGAGGCCGCCGCCGTGTCGAAGAAAAGAAACGTCTCGCTCGCCCTTGCGCTCGTCCTTTCGGCTTGCATCTTCGCGCCGCAGTCGGCCCTCGGCAAACGCGTGCTCTACGACGCCGCGCCGTTCGTCGGCGCGACGCCCGCACAGCCCGAACCCTTTGACGCAGCCGTGGCTGCCGGCGGCGACTCTCAGCAGTCGAAGCACACAGAGAGCGGTCTGGCGCGCGCGCTCGCCGCGCCCTTCCGCGCGCTGGCGAGACTGTTCGGCGGCGGCTCGAAGAAGTCGAAGGCCGAGGAGGCGAGAAAGGCCGCGCCGCGTCCCGCGTCGAGCGACGCCGCGGGCCTGCTGGCGCGCGCCGACGCGAAGCCGGAGAATGCCTCCGCGCCCGCCGCAACTCAGAGCAGAGACGCGAAGCCGGAGCTGGCGCGAACCGCCGAGATGAATGAAACGAATGTGACTAATGGGACGAAGAAGAGTCCGTTGGCCTCCGAGCAGGAGGCGAGCGCGCTCGCGCGCGGCATCGTGAGCGGCGCGCCGACGGCGGAGCAGCAGCAGGGCGCGCGCATCGTCCGCCCCGCCGACCCAGCCGCCGCCGCGCCCACGCCGGGCATGTGGATTCCCGTCATCGAGGGCATCTCGAAAGACCCCTTGACGCAGGGGCGTGCGCTGCTCGAACACGGCTACTTGCAGGAGTCAATCGCGGAACTGACGGTTGCCGCGGCGCAGGTCGGCCCCGGCCTTGTCGAGGCCAACAACCTGCTCGGACTCGCATACGACCGGCTCGGCTGGCACACGCTCGCCGCCGAAGCCTACGGGCGCGCTCTCACGGTCGCGCCGAAGGACGCCGCCGTCCTCGCCAACCTCGGCTATTCGCTCTACCTCGCGGACGACTACAACGGCGCGCTCCTTCGTCTGAAGCAGGCCGCGCGGCTTGCGCCCGGCACGCCCGTCATCAACAACGACCTCGGCATCGTCGAGGCGCGCGTGCGCCGCTACGACGACGCGTTCAAGTATTTCGCCGCCGCCTCGAACGAGTACGACGCGCACCTCAAGCTCGCCACGATACTCGAAGAACAGAAGCGCGACCGCGACGCGATCAAACACTACGAGGCCGCGCTCCGCCTACAGCCCGGCACCTCTGCCATCCTCGAACGCCTCGTCGCCCTCTACGAGCGCATGGGCGAACACGACAAAGCGGATCAAGCGCGACGCACACTCGGCCAGCCAAAGAATTCACAGAAGACGACCACGGGCGGCGGTTGATTCAAGGCGAAAGTAAAAAGGCAAAAGGCAAAAGAGAAAGCCGTCTGCTTCTTCTTTTGCCTTTTGCCTTTTTACTTTCGCCTTCCCCGTTGGGCTTGCCTTTTGCCTTTTTGCCTTTGCCTTCTTCTACTATCTCTTAGTCAGGTTGTAGTCGCGAAGCCGCCGGTAGAGAGTCGAGGGCGAGATGCCGAGAATCTCTGCGGTCTTGCCGCGATGCCAGCCGGTCTGCTCCAGTGCGGCGAGAATCTGCTGACGCTCGACCTCGCGCAGAGGCGGCTGGCCTCCCGCGGGCTGGCCTGCGGCGACAGCGCCCGAAGCGTCCGGCGCGACGGCGGCGGGGCGAAAGGCGACCGACGGGCTGACGATTTCGGGCGGCAGCTCGGCAGTCGTGATGCGCCCGTCGTTGGAGAGCAGCACCGCGCGCTCAAGCGTGTTGCGCAACTGGCGCACGTTGCCGGGCCAGCCGTAAGACCTGAGCGCGGCCAGAGTTTCGGGCGAGAGTTCGGGCGCGCTCGGCCCGGCGAGCTGCTTGAGCAGGTGCGCCGTCAGCGGCTCGATGTCTTCGGGCCGCTCACGCAAGGGCGGCAGGTGAATCTGGAAGCTGTTGATGCGGTAGAGAAGGTCTGCGCGGAAGCGCCCGTCGGCGGTGACTTCGTTTACGTCGCGGTTCGTCGCGGCGACGACGCGCACGTCAACCTGAACTTTGCGTACCGCGCCGACGCGGTAGAACGAGTTCGTCTCAATCGCGCGCAGGAGCTTCGACTGGAGCGGCGGCGGAAGCTCCGTCACCTCGTCTAAGAAGATCGTGCCGTTGTCGGCCAACTCCCACAGACCGAGCTTGCGCCCCTTCGCGCCGGAGAACGCGCCCGCCTCGTAGCCGAACAGCTCGGATTCCAAAAGCGACTCCTGAAACGCCGCGCAGTTGAGGTCAATGAAAGAGCCTTCGGCGCGCAGAGAGAGGCGGTGGATGGCGTTCGCCACCAGCTCCTTGCCCGTGCCCGACTCGCCCGTAATCAGCACCGAAGCGTCCGAAGGCGCGACGCGCTCGACGAGGCGCATCACCTCGCGCATCGCGTCCGAGACGAAGACGATTTCGGGCGTGGCCGTCTGCCGTTCGACGAGGGTGCGCAGCCGCGCGTTGTCAACGCGCAGACGCCGCTTCTCGGCGGCCTGCTTGACGAGCGCGTCGAGTTCGGCGATGCGGTAGGGCTTCGAGAGATAGTCGTATGCGCCGAGCTTCATCGCCTCGATGGCCGACTCGACCGTGGCGTGGCCCGTGAGCATGATGACTTCGGGCGGGTTCGGGCGCTGGTGCACGCGCCTCAAAAGCTCCATGCCGTCCATGTTCGGCATCGAGATGTCGGAGAGCAGCACGTCCACGTTGTACTCTTCGAGGAGCTTCAAGGCGGCCTCGCCGTCCGGGGCGACCCGCACGTCGTGGCCCATGCGCTGGAGTTCTTTCTGGAGGACGAGCCGCAGGTTCGATTCGTCTTCGGCGACGAGGATGCGCGCGGGCTGTCGGTTTTCGCTCAACTAGGTCTCACTCTCCGTCAGAGTTTTTCGTCGCGGGCAGCGAAATGCGGAAGACCGTCCCGCGCCCGACGGTCGAGTCAACCGCGATGCGACCGCCGTGCTCCGTAACAATACCATAACAGACCGCGAGTCCGAGACCTGTGCCGCGCCCGACCTCTTTGGTCGTGAAGAACGGGTCGAAGATGCGCTCGCGTATCTCCACGGGGATGCCCTGCCCCGTGTCGCGCACCTCGACGACAACCGCCTCACTCTCTTCCTCCCGGTCGCGCAGCGTGCGCAGCGTGAGCGTGCCGCCCTCCGGCATCGCGTCCACGGCGTTCTCGGCGAGGATGATGACGGCCTGCTGCAACTGCCCGAAGTCGCCGGAGACGAGCGGCAGGCGCTCCGCCAGCTCGACCTCGATTCTGATGGAGACGCCGCGCTTCTGGTGCGCGAGCAGGCGAGCCGCCGACTCGACCACCTCGGAGACGTTGACGGGCGCGTGCTCGGCGGCGCGCGCTCGGCTGAAGTCCAGAAGCCCGTTCGTGATCTGCTTGCACCGGAACGCCTCGCCGCGGATGAGTTGAAGGTACTCGCGCAAATCTTCCACGTCCGCGCCGTAGATGCCCTCCGAGACGCGCGACTCCAAAGCCTCGGCGCACGCCGAGATGGTGGCGAGCGGATTATTGATCTCGTGGACGACGCCGGCTGCGAGCCGACCGACCGCGGCGAGTTTCTCCGTGCGCGCCACGGCGCGGTTGGCCTCGACGCGCGCCGTGATGTCCTCGCCCACCGTGATGACGTGCGAGACCTCTTCGCCGTCCGTCTTCATCGGAACTTTGCTGACGAGCCAGTGGCGCGTCGAGCCGTCGGGCGACCTCGTCTCCTGCTCGATGCGCTCGATCTCGCCCGTCTCGAAGGCGCGCTCGAACTCTTCCTTCAACGTCTCGCGCGGCTGGCGCGTCAGCACCTCGAAGACGTTCCGGCCCAGAACATCGCGCCGCGGAATGCCCTGCCCGCCCAGCTCGCGGTTGCGGTTCCAGGCGACGACGCGGTGGTCTCGGTCAACCGCGTAGAGCGAGACCGGAAGACTGTCAATGATCGCCTCCGTGAAGCGCCGCTGACTTTCGGCCTCGGCGGTGCGGCGCTCGACCTCGCGTGCGAGGTAGACCGAGGCCGAGCGGGCCGCCTCGTACAGCGTCGAGATGCGCGCGGCGAGCGCGGCCTGCTGCGCGGCGGCGTCAACGAGCCGCTGGGCCGTCTGGTCGCAGTCTGCGGCGCTGTCGAAGGCGACGATGAGCGCGCCCAGTGCGCTCCCCTCGAACCTGAGCGGCGCGGTGTATTCGACCGTGTGCCCGCCGTCCTTCAGGAAGAATGCCGTGCGACCCGTCTCGCACTTCGAGGTTGAAGGCGCGGACGCGAGCCACGCGCGCAAACGCCCAACGTCGAGGAGCGCCGCATCCTCCTCGGCGCTGCCCTCGCGGTCGAAGACGCAGACCGTCAGCCCCGCGTCTTCCCTCTTTCCTCTGTCCCCTTTCCCTTTTTCCCCGCCGCTCTTGATGAGCGCGGCGGCGCACACAGAGGCGTCCGCGCCCTCGTAGGTCGCGCCCGCGACGCGCCGGACGACCTCCGCGGGACTCAAGGCGTGCAGCAGCCCGCGCCCCAGGTCGGCGATGAAGGCCAACTCGCGGTTGCTTCCCTGGAGCGCTCGCTCGCGCTCCGCCGCTTCGAGGTGCGCGCCGGCTCGCGTCAGAAGCTCTCGCGGCGTCGCGCCCTTGACGACGAAGTCGTCCGCGCCCGCGGTGAACGCCTCGACCTTGTACTCCTCGCGGTCGTGCGAAGAGAGGACGATGACGGGCAGACGCCGCGTCGCGGCCTGCGCGCGCAGCAGCCGGCACAGCGCGAGGCCGCTGACGCCCGGCAGCTCGATGTCGAGGACGATGAGGTCGCACGCCTGCCGGTGCAGCTCGCGCAAAGCCTCCGCCGCGTCGCCGCACGCGACGACCCGGTGCCCCTCCGACTCGAATGCGCGCACGAGTCCGCGCCGCACGCGCTCGTCGTCCTCGACCACGAGGATCGTGGCGGCCCTGCTCGAAATCTGGGAAGAGACAGTCATGGCTTGGATTCGACGAATCAACAGCGCGGGTTGGAGGGGCGTTTGACCCGCGGCGCGGACTGCAAACAAATTTCCGGAGAGCTAAAGCGGGCTGGCGACCCCCGAAGGCCGCGCGCCTCGCCTGTGCTCACATGTTGATTGAAAACGAACGGGCGGGGGAAGTCAAGAAAAGGATGAAGGCGGAAGGATGAGGGATGAAGGAAGGCGGCCTTGCTTTCCTTCATCCCTCATCCTTCCGCCTTCATCCTTTAATTTATCGCCGTCGAGGCCAGCTCGCCCGTGGCGAGTTCGGCGGGCTTGCCTTCGGCCTTCAGGTCGAGCGTCTGCTGCTTGTGGGAAGACTTGGCGGAGTACATGGCCTCGTCCGCCGCGATGAGCAGTTGGTCGAGCGTCTCGCCGTGGACGCCGTAGGAGGCCGAGCCGACCGAGATGCCGACGCGCGCGCGCTTGTCGCCGCGCACGTGCAGGGAGAAGTGCGAGACGGCCCGCTCGATGCGCTCGCGAAGCTCGACGGTCTGCTCGTTGGAGAGGTCTTGCACGATGGCGACGAACTCGTCGCCCGCGTAGCGCGAAAGAAAATCGTACTCTCGGAGCTGCGCGTGGATGAGTCGCGCCACCTCGCGCAGCACGCGGTCGCCCGTCTTGTGGCCGAAAGAATCGTTGACCTGCTTGAAGTCGTCTAGGTCGAGCATGACGACCTGGAAGGGTTTGCCCGTGCGCCGCGCGCGCGAGGACTCCTGCTCGAAACGCACGTACATCGCACGCGCGTTCGGCAGGCCCGTCAGCGTGTCGGTCAGGGCGTTCGACTCGGCCTCGGCGTGGCTCATGGCGTTGGCGAGCGCGTCCGAGGCGAGGCGCGCGACCGTGTCGAGGAGGCGCAGGTGATCGTCCGTGTAGCGGCGCGGCTCCTCGGAGTAGACGGCGAGCGCGCCCAGCACGCGCTCGTCCTTGACCAGAGGCAGCGCGACCATCGAGCGGAACTGCCGCCCTTCCGGCAACTCGGCCCCGGCGAAGTCGAGCATCGGGTCGAGCAGGTAAGAGGAGCGGCGGTTCGCAAGCACGAAGCCGACGACGCCCTCGCCCGGCACGACGGCGCGACCACGCAAAAGCTCCGAGTGTCGGCCCGCGACGTGCGCGGCGGTCGCGTAGCCCTTCTCGTCGTCGTAGAGATAGACGGCGCACAGGTCGAAGGGAACGACGTGCCCGACCTTGTTGACCAGAACCATCACGGTGTCCTCGATGTCGAGCGACGAGCCGAAGGTGCGCGCGATCTCGTAGAGCGCGTAAACCTCTCGGTGCGCGTTCGTGATCTGGCTGAGGTAGTCGGGGGCGTCGGAGCGATGGACGGCGCGCGAGGCGGGGACGGCACAAGCGCCCGCCGACTCGCCTTCGTCGCCCAGAAGCTCGCGGTGCTCCCACTCCTCCTGCGTCAGCCCTCGATGATCCAGTCCCTGCGCGACGATCTGCTTCTCGAAGGCGGGCAGGTGGCGCAGGAAAAGCTCCACGACGCGCGGGTCGAAGTGCCCGCCCGCGCCGCGTCTGAGCAGCGCGCACGCCTGCTCGCGCGTCATGCCGCGACGATACGGGCGCTCTTCGCGCACCGAGTCGAAGCAGTCAACGACGGCGAGGATGCGCGCGGTCAGAGGAATCTCTTCGCCCTTCAGGCTTTCGGGGTAGCCGCGACCGTCCCAGCGTTCGTGGTGATAACGCACGATGGGCACAACGGGGTAGGGGAAGCCGACGCGTTCGAGAATCTGCGCGCCCACCGTCGTGTGAATCTTCATCCGCTCGAACTCGGCCTCGGAAAGTTTGCCCGGCTTGTTCAGGATGTGGTCGGGCACGGCGAGCTTGCCCACGTCGTGCAGGAGCGCGCCCGCCTTCAGCGCCTTGATCTCGCCGGGCGAGAGGCCCAATAGCTCGCCCGTCAGCTCGCAGTAAATCTGCACGCGGCGGACGTGGAAGTGCGTCGTCTGATCCTTCGCGTCAATCGCGGTGGCGAGCGCCTCCACAGTGGCGAGGTGCAGGCGCGAGAGTTCCGCGGCCTCGCGCGTCTGCTCGGCGACGCGCTCGAAGTATGCGCGGTAAGCCGCGAACGTGGCGGCGATGACGGGCACGCTCAGCAGCACGTAGACGAGTCCGAACCGCATGATCGCGGCATAGACGATGCACGCGGCGAGCGCGCCCGCGAGGAACGTCCACGAAGTCCAGAGGTAGCCGTCGCGCCAGCATCGCCAGATGGACCGTCGGCTCTTCAGGGCGATGAGCGTCGCGACCAGCGCGCCGTTCAAGACGTACTGGACGAGCGCCATCAGGACGAGCGGGAGGATGAGTTGTTCGAGCGAGAGCGGATTGCCTGCGCCTACGGGTTCGCGCGTGACGCCGCCGTGCACGGCGAGCGCGAGGTAGAAGACGCGGCCCGCGACGAAGGCCGTCAAAGACATGCAGGCGGGCGCGGCGATCCAGCTCGTCGCGCGGCGCGAAGTGCTCAGAGAGCTGGTGAGCAGATCAATCGCGCCGAGGACTAGGCCCGCGGGGACGCCGAGGAAGATGGTGCCGAGGAAGATGAAGCAGTCGCCCGCCGTCACGCTCGCCTTCGTGCCGGGGATGCGCACGGGGAGCATGCCGCCGATGACGACGAGGCTGGCGAGGACGAGCAGTTCGGCCCACTGCGCCGTGCCGAACGAGAGGCAGCGCCACACGCCCCACGCGAAGACGAGCGCCCCGGTCGCCACGACAGCGCCCCAGTAAGCGCGTGCCGCGCGGTTGTAGTCCGACATATCTATGCGAATCACTCGCGCCCTCCGGCAACCGACAATCAAGTGATGAGTGATGACTGATAAAAGGGCTGTTAGCTATTAGCCGATGGCTTTTAGCTTTTTAGTCTTGAGCTAACAGCAAGAGCTAACGGCCATCAGCTTTTCTCTTCACTCGTCACTTATCACTTCTTCTAAATACGACCGTCGCCGTAAGTGAGTGCCGGGAGCAACACGGCACTCGCTTGCGGCGACGGGTTGGGGCAAACAGCGGGCACTCTGGCACTCGCCCGCCGTGCTGGGTGAGAAACGTCGGAGGCTCGGAACCGTTCGACTCGCATCGCCTCCACTTCGATATCCACGCTCCCTTGCGTTCAAATTCTCGCGGCTTTACGGGCCCCGTGCGGAGGGCCCGCGGAACGCGCGTGCCGCGCTCCTGCAAGCCGCTGTACTACCGTTAACAACCCGCGTGCCGCGTCGCGCGCCCGGCGAGAGTTACTCTTCCCTGGCCGGAAAATTCAGGTCTGCCGCGTTTGTAAGGCACTCGCGGCGCGTGCGGCGCGTGCGGCAGAGGTCAACGTGACAGGTCAGTTTGAAGGCGAAGCGCAGAATGATGTGTAATGAGTGGGAAGAACCGAGCCGCTGCTTTTTCTTATCGCTTCATGCCTCTCGACCGGAAAGCAGTAACCAACGCAGGCACAGAGGGCATAGAGACGGCACGGAGATCTTAAATCTCGAATCTGAAATTTGAGATTCGGAAAAGCCTGCGTGCAACCTCCGTGTCCTCTGTGCCTGCGTTGGCTATTACTCTCGCCCTGTAACAACGCCGCATGCGAGTTGACAAGCGTCGAAGCCGGGGGCAACCTTGCCGCATTCGTTTTCTACTTCGCACACGGGACTCAACGCTTGGACTCGGCAACTCCCAACGAACAAGCAGCGCAGCCGCCTCCCGCCACGGGCTACGTCGAGCTGCTGCGGCGCAACCGCGACTTTCGCCTGCTCTGGTCGGGGCAGGTCATCAGTCAGCTTGGCGACTGGTTCGACACCATCGCGCTCTTCACGCTCGTCCTGCGTCTGACGGGTTCGGGCCGCGCCGTCGGACTCGTGCTCGTCGCACGCTTCCTGCCGAGCGTCGTCTTAGGGCCGCTCTCCGGCGTCGTCGCCGACCGCTTCAACCGCCGCCACGTCATGATCGCCAGCGACGCAGCCCGCGCCGCCGTCGTGCTCGGCTTCCTTTTTGTGCGCAGGCCCGAACAGGTGTGGCTCGTCTACGTCCTCACGATTCTACAGCTCGGCTTCTCGGCCTTCTTCGAGCCGGCACGCTCGGCGGCTGTCCCTTCGGTCGTCAGCGAGCGCGATCTGGTCGCGGCCAACTCGATCTCTTCCGTGACGTGGTCGGCGATGCTCACGCTCGGCGCGGCCATCGGCGGCCCCGTCACGGGCTGGTTCGGCACGGACGCGGCCTTCGTCATAGACTCCCTGACCTACGTCGCCTCGGCGCTGCTCATCGCGAGCGTCAGACTGCCGCGCCGACTGCCGCGCGAGAAGCGAAAGCTGACGGTTGCGAAAGCTCTGGGCGTGACGGATACGCTCGAAGGCTTGCGCTACGTTTGGACGAGGCCGCGCGTGCTCGCCGTGTTGCTGGTCAAACCGGCGTGGGGTTTGGGCGGAGGAATTCTGACGCTGCTCCCCGTCTTCGGCGAGAAGATATTCCCCGTCGCCGGGAGCGCGGCGGTCGGCATGAGCGTGCTCTACGCGGCGCGCGGCATCGGCACGGCGGTCGGCCCCATCCTCACGCGCCGCTTCTACAGCGAGACGCGCCGGCAGATGCAGCGCGCCATAGGCTTCGCCTTCATCGTCGCCGGTCTGTTCTACGTCTTGTTCGGAACTTCGCAGAGCTTCACGCTCGCGCTCCTCTTCCTCGCCGTCGCGCACATGGGCGGCAGCGTCCTCTGGGTCTTCTCGACCGTGCTCCTGCAATCAATGGTCGAGGACGACTTCCGCGGACGCGTCTTCGCCGCCGAGCTGATGCTGATGACGCTCGCAATGGCCGCCTCGAACTACGCGACGGGCGAAGCCCTCGACCGCTTCCGCATCTCGCCCGGCGTCGTCACCGCCGCCATCGGCATCTTCTTCACTGTGCCCGGCGCGCTCTGGTTCCTGACACGTCGCTGGTGGGACAGGGGCAGCGCGGGCGCATGAAGAAGGTTTACTAAGGAGTTGCGTCTCCCGGTTTCTTTTACCGCGCACGCTCTGCGATAACTTCAGGAGGAAATAAGCTTGATTCGCCCGGCAGACTTGTTGTAGATATCCGTTATGGCTAAGAGAGCGACCTCACGAAAAGCCGGCAAGGCCGCAACTAAGAAGAAGACCGGGAAATCCGCCACACAGAAGGCGAGGCGAAATTCAGCTGCGGCTTCCCCGTACACTGTCTTTATTAGCCACTCGTCGAAGGAGAAATGGATTGCCGAGCAAATCTCCAAGGAGATCAGGACGCTCGGCGCGAAAACCTGGCTCGACGTGAAAGACTTGCGCGGCGGCGACGAGATTCGTCGCTCCATCAAGCGCGGGATTCGCGCCTCGCAGGAGGCAGTCGTGCTACTCTCAGCCCACAGCATCACGTCTCAGTGGGTTATCTACGAAGTCGCCATCGCGGACGCACTTGGGAAGCGAATCACTCCCGTCTTCAACAACATTGCCCCTGACGTGGCGCTGGAGTTGTTGCAAGGCTTCAAGGGCATTGACCTTAACGACTTCGACCACTTCTTGGTAGAATTGGTGGGACGAATCAACGAACGTCTTGGCAACCCCCGAAAGGCAGCCTTATGAGCTATCGCGTATTCATCAGCCACTCGGCCAAAGACACGGAGCTGGCGAAAGACCTCGCGCGTAGACTCGAAGAGGCGGGCGTCGAGGCGCTCGCCTTTATCAACAAGGAGGAGACTAACGAGGCGGCCTGCGAGATGAAACTTCTGATTCAGATGTACGTGCAAAGTGCCGACGAAGTCATCGTGCTCCTGACGGACAACTCTGCGGACAGTCCGTGGGTGAGATACGAGATGGGCGCGGCTGATGGACTGGACAAGCGCCTGACGCCGGTCGTCGTCAATGAGGGCGTCGAGCAACGTGTGCCGATGGTCGGTAAGCACTTCGTCAAATACGCCGACCTGCCGAAGTACATCTCTTCCCTGAAGAGGAAAGCGGCGTAGTAGTTTCCGCGCGCCGGCTCAGAGCTTTTTTACTCTGGTCGCCTTTTCAATTCTTTCGGTCTCTCAGTTCATGAAGATTAAAGTCGGCGTCATGGGTTCCGCGGGCGACACGCTCGCGGAAGGCGCGGAGGAGGAGTTGCGCGCGAAGGCTGAAGGCTTGGGCCGGGCGATTGCGGCGCGCGGGTGCGTGGCTTTGACGGGCGGGACGACGGGGTTGCCGCACTTGGTCGGTGCGGCGGCGCAGAGGGCGGGCGCGCTGCACGTCGGCGTCTCTCCGGCAGAGAACGAGCGCGAGCACGTCGAAAGGTTCGGGCTGCCCGTCGAGGGCACGGACGTTCTGATCTACACCGGCTTCGGGCTTAAAGGTAGGAACGTCGTGCTCGTGCGCTCGTGCGATGTGGTCATCATCTTCCGCGGGGGGATGGGGACGCTCAACGAACTCGCAATCGCGCACGACGAGGGGCGCGTCGTGGGCTGCCTGACGGGCACGGGCGGCGTGGCCGACGAGGCGGAGAGATTGATTCAGTCTCTGGGTGAAAGGACGCGCGTCGCCCCGCTCTTCGACGATGATCCTGCGCGCCTGCTCGACAAGTGCCTCGGCGCGCTGAAGAGTTCAAGTGCCTCGGCGTGCTGAAAAGCTTCGAGACGAGGGTGTGTGAAAATGGACTTAGGCTTGAAGGGGCGTGTGGCTCTGGTGGCGGCGGCGAGCGGCGGCATCGGGTACGCGTCGGCGCTGGAGCTTGCGCGCGAGGGCGCGCGAGTGTTCATCTGCTCGCGCGACGCGGGGCGCGCGCGCGGGGCTGCGGAGAAGATCAAGGCGGAGACGGGCGCGGCGACGTTCGGCCTCGCGGCGGACGTGACGAGCGACCAAGAAGCCGCGGCCTTCGTCAAACGCGCGCTCGAAGAGGCGGGGCGCGTTGACATCCTTGTGACGAACGCGGGCGGCTCGCCCGGCTCGACGTTCGAGGAGACAGACATGGAGATGTACCGGCGAGCGTTCGAGCTGAACGTGCTGTCGGCGATCAGGCTGGCGCGGCTCGTCGTGCCCTCGATGCGCGAACAGAAATGGGGGCGCGTTGTCAACGTCACCTCGATCTCGGTCAAGCAGCCGATTGCGGGGCTGCTTTTGTCGAACACTGTGCGCGCGGGGCTGACGGGCTGGGCGAAGGCTCTCTCGAACGAAGTGGCCGCCGAAGGCGTGACGGTCAACAACGTCGCGCCGGGCTGGACGCTGACGGCGCGGCAGGAGGAGCACGCGCGGGAGCGGGGCCGGAAGCTCGGAAAGACCAGAGAGGAGATGATCGAGGGATGGGCCGCCGAAGTCCCTATGAAAAGAATGGCCCGCCCCGAAGAGATCGCCGCCGCGGTCGCCTTCCTCGCCTCCGAACGCGCCTCCTACATCACGGGCCAGACCATCGTCGTTGACGGCGGCTGGGTGAAGGGGCTTTTTTAAAGTGATGAGTGAGACAAGGGCTATTAGCTGTTGGCTTTTAGCTTTTTGGTCTTCAGCTAAAAGCTAAAAGCTTTTCTCATCACTTATCACTGAAACTAAAATGGTGGCGAGGGGTTACGAAATAACGAACATCGTCGAGGCTCTGCGGGTCGAGCATGACTTAACCGCGGGTGACTTCGACGACGCCGCGTGGTCGCGCCCGCGTGCGGCGCAGATCGCGCGCTACTGGTCTGGAGAGGACGCGCCGCCCGGACGCCGCGCGGAGGCGCGCGCGCTCTGGAACGAACACGCGCTCTCGGTGCGCTTCGACTGCCGGCAGGCCGAGCCGCTCGTCGTGAGCGCCGCGCCGCGTCTCGAACAGAAGACCATCGGCCTTTGGGACAGAGACGTGTGCGAGCTTTTCATCACGCCGGAGAGGGACGCCATCCGGCACTACTTCGAGTTCGAGGTCGCGCCGACGGGCGAGTGGATAGACCTCAAGCTCACCGTTCGCCCGCAGGGACGCGCGACCGACTGGCACTACCACTCCGGCGTGACCGCCGCCGCGCGCCTCCGAGAGGATTCAATCACGCTCGGCCTGCGCGTGCCCTGGAAACACATGGGCCGTGCGCCGCGCGCGGGCGAACGCTGGCGCTGCAACCTCTTCCGTTGCGTAGGCCGCGACCCTTCACGCGGCTACCTCGCCTGGCAACCCACACACACACCCGAACCAAGCTTCCACGTCCCCGACAAATTCGGCTGGATGGCGTTCAAGTGATGAGTGATGAGAAAATGGCTTTCAAGTGATGAGTAGTGAGTGTCAAGAGAATAGCCTTGCCTTCTCTCATCACTCATCACTCATCACTTATCACTTTTGAGGTATTCGTCGAAGGCGGCGCGGTCGCGCTCGTTCATGTCCGTGATACGGAGGCCGATGAGGTAGCCTGTGTCGGCGTCTCCGGCGTCGAGGCGTTCGTAGCGCGCGGGCGTGGCGCGGAGTTGGACGGGGTGATCGGGCAGGCGGAGCGTGATGCCGAGCGTCTGCGCCTCGCCCGCGAGGTAGCGCTCGCCGACGCGCACCGAGGGCAGGACAAGCGCGAGTCCGCAGGCGCTCACGTCGCGCGTGTGGCCTTCGAGCGGCGTTGTCGCGGCCTCGCCCTTCGCGCCGAGCAGTACGACCGAGGCGTCGAGCCGCACGCGGAAGCGCGGGTGCCGCCGGCGGTCGGCGACCAGACGGCGCAGGCGGCTGACGATGGTGCGAAATCGCTCCGGCATGTCTTATCTCAATCGCAGCGCGTGCGGCCCTCGTGCGCCGCGGGCCGCGCGTTGCCGGAGTGAGGCGGCAACGGGTCGTCTCTCATTTTTTCGACGATGACGGAACGAACGGCTTGCCGCCCGTGTCCTTCTTCTGAATGCTGCCGGACTGATCCATGTGGAACGAGAGGCGGCCCGTTCGGTTGTAGCGTGCAGGCTCGGCGCGCGCCTCGTAGCCCTTGCCGCCGGGGCCGGGCGTGACTGTGAACTGGTAGCCGGTCGTCTCCGTGCCGAGGGCGTCTTTGGGGACGAAGCCCGCATCGACGAGCGCGGCGAGGTCACCCGCCGCGCCCGCGTGCTGCAAGGCGTAGGCGATCTCCGCCGCCTGTATGCGCTTGAGCATGTCTTCGGTATCCCCTTCGTGCGCGGCGATGCGCTGCTCGAAGAAGAATTTCTTGCCCTGCTTCTTGACCAACGCCGCGCCCTCTCGGTCGCCGACGATCCACGCGCCGCCGCTGCGTATGAGATAGACCGGCTCGACCTTCACCTCCTTGCCCTCGCCCGACTTCATGAAGACCGTGGCCTCTTCGCCGCCGACCTGCTCGCCCGTGATCTCGAAGTCGGGCGGCACCAGCGTCGCCAGCCGCTCGAAGTCGGGCCGCAGCTCCTCAAGCTCCGAGGCGCTCAGGCCCTCGACCGCCGGAGCGTAAACGGACATCCGCAGCGCGTCGAGGAAGCGCGCCTCGCGCAGCGCCGAGTAGAAGGCGCGCACCACGTCCGAAGGCGTGACGCCCGCGCTCTGTGCCGCCGAGCCGCCGCCCGTTTTTTCACCCGGCTTCGACTGCGCGCCCGCGCCCGTCGCGCAGAGAAGCAGAGCCGCGACGAGGAGGAGGCAAAGCACGCGTGCGTGCGGTTTGAGTTTCGTGCGTGTGTTCATCGCTGGTCTTGAATCTTTCGGCAAGGCAGGTGTCTCGCGGCCACGCGCCGCGCGCGTACTGTCCGGGGAGGGAGAGCGGCAAAGGGGTTCGCGCCGTCAACATTCGGACGATAAGAAAATGGCTCACGGCGGAGGGTTCGCGCCTCTCGCCGTGAGCCATTCTTCCATCCGCGCGCGCCGAGCGTCAAGCGCCCCTCACTTGAGGTCGCGCGTCAGAGAGTCCGCCCTGGCCTTGCCCGACAGCCACCACTCGCGCCCGGCGACGTAGAGCAGAACCGTCAGCAGGATGAACGGGAGCATCGCCAGCAAGTCCGACCAGGGACCATCGAAGAAGGGGTTGTTGGCGGTCGCCCACTTCTCGAACTGGTCGAGTTTGTCCTTGAGCGGGATGTTCATGAAGGCGAAGATGACGCCCGCGAGCGTGCCGCCCGCGATGTAGCCCGACGACAAAAGCACGCCGTTGCTCTTGTCGCCCTCGGCGACTAACTGCTCCTCGCTCATCTGGGCGTTCGCGTACTTGCGGCGCGTGTACTTGTCCACGAGCAGGCGGATCATGCCGCCGACGAAGATTGGCGAGGAGGTCGAGAGCGGCAGATAGACGCCGACGGCGAACGCCAGCGAGGGGATGCCGGAGAGTTCGAGCACGATGGCGATGAAGACGCCGAGCAGGACGAGTCCCCACGGAAGTTTGCCGCTCAGGATACCTTTGATGATGTAGGACATCAGCGTCGCCTTCGGCGCGGTGAACTTCTGCACCGAGGAGCCGTCGGGGCGCTTGTCGTAGATGCCGTTGATGCCGGGGTCTGCGAGGTAGACGGGCACGCCCTGTTCGTTGACGAGGTAGCGACCGGCGGGGCCGTTCTCCGGCGTCGTCTTGTGATAGACGAAATACTCCTTCGCGTCGTCTCCGGCCTGCGCGCCCGACAGACGCTCGCGCTTGGGCTGGCCGCTTGAGTCCTTCTCGTAGTCGGAGGCCGCGGCGTGGTAGTCCGAGGGGAAGGCGAAGTCCTTGTTGTTGGCGACGGGGACGTAGACCGTGCCCGACTGGTTGAGCTGCAAAAGGATCGGCCCCAGCACCAGCGCCGAGGCGAGCGCGCCCACAAGGATGGCGATCTGCTGGTTGCGCGGCGTCGAGCCGACGAGAAAGCCCGTCTTCAAGTCCTGCGAGGTCGTGCCGCCGTTCGACGACGCGATGCAGACGATGCCGCCGATGGAAAGCGCGGTGACGAAGAAGGGCGGCGCAGTCCAGCCGATGATGAGGAAGACCAGGCACGTCAGAAGCAGCGTCGCCACCGTCATCCCCGAAATCGGGTTCGACGAAGAGCCGACCTCGCCGGTGAGCCGCGAAGAGACCGTGACGAACAGGAAGCCGAAGGCGACGATGAGAAGCGCACCGAGGATGTTGAAGCGCAGGTTCAACTGCGGCGCGATCATGATGACGATGAGCAGCGCGATGATGCCGCCCAACACCCACTTCATGGACAAGTCCTGGTCAATGCGCGGCGCGTTCTCGCCTGCCGCGCGCGTCCCGCGCAGGTCGGAAATGCCGCCCTTCAGCCCGTGCCAGATGATGGGCAGGCTGCGGAAGAGACTGATGATGCCGCCCGCTGCGACCGCGCCCGCGCCGATGTAGAGGATGTAAGCCTTCTGTATCTGGCCCACGGACATCTGGGCGATGGTGTGCGCCGTCTCCGGCGCGAGCGGCGCGGCGAGGCCCGCGCCGAAATACTTGATCGCCGGGATGAGCACGAGGTAGGAGAGCACGCCGCCGCCGACCATGATGCAACTGATGCGCGGGCCGATGATGTAGCCGACGCCGAGCAGGGCCGGGTTATTTTCCAGGGAGATCGAGCCGCCCTCGAACGGCTTGCCGAAGATTTTCTCCGGCACCTCCTTCCACGTCTTGAAAATCTGTTCGAGCGCGTAATAGATGAAGCCGATGCCGAAGCCCGCGAAGATGACTTTGCCGCCGGTGGTCGCCTCGTCCGCCGCGCGCGCCGAGGCCGCGTCCGCGTGCGCCGCGTCAAGTGATTCCTTCGACGCGCCCGCTTTGAGGACTTCCGCGCACGCAGTCCCCTCCGGGTACTTCAAAAAGCCGTGCTGCTGCACGATGAGCGCGCGCCGAAGGGGAATCATCATCAGGATGCCGAGCAGTCCGCCCAACACTGCGACGAGCATGACGCGCGTGAATTCAAGGTCGAAGCCGAGGATCATGATCGCCGGCATCGTCACGCCGAGGCCGAAGGCTATACTTTCGCCCGCCGAGCCTGCGGTCTGCACGATGTTGTTCTCAAGGATGGTCGCGTCGCGCAACCCCATCTTGGAGAGCACGCGGAAGAGCGTGATCGAGATGACGGCCACAGGAATCGAGGCGCTCACCGTCAAGCCGACCTTCAGCACGAGGTAGAGCGACGACGCGCCGAAGACGATGCCGAGCAGCGTGCCCATGATGAGCGGCAGCGGCGTTAGCTCGCGCAGGTGCGCCCCCGAAGGAATGAAGGGGCGGAAGACCGCGAGGTAAGGGTTATCAGGCTTCCAGCCGGTTCGATCCGGGTACTCCTGCGCCGCGGCGGCGGCCACGCGCTCGGCGTCAACATTTCCAGAAGGCATCTGAAGCAACCTCCGACAGAAGTTTTACAAGCTACACGGGAAGAGCCGGACTGGTATCGTGCCGCTACTTTACACGCGCCCCGCCGAGAGAAGCAAGCAAACGCAAAATAAGTCCGGAGTCCGAGAGTCCGGAGTCAAGACAAGTCAGGTTTGACTTCGGACTCTCAGACTCCGGACTCCAGGCTTCAGACTTCAGACTTCAGACTTCAGACTTATTAATGTGCTACACTCTGCGCTCCATTCTTTCTGGCTCTCAGACTAAACACCGCACGGAGTTGTGAAAGGCATGCACACCCGGACTCTCGCCCTCGCGCTCGTCACGGCGCTGCTCCTGCTCTCGACGCCCGCCCCCGCTCAAACTCCCCGGACGCAGCCGCGCGCCAACGCAGCGTCGAGCGCGCAAACGACTGCGGCGTCGAAGGCCGCGAGCGTGCCCGCGCCCGCGGACGTGCTCGGCTTCACGCCCGGCGACGACCGAAAGCTCGCGGGTTGGGCGCAGACGGTCGAATACTACCGACGCCTCGCCGCGTCGAGCAATCGAGTGAAGTTCGAGGAGTTGGGCAAGTCAACGATGGGTGCGCCCTTCGTGCTCGCCACCATCAGCGCGCCCGAAAACCTCGCGCGCCTCGAAGAGTTCCGTAGCATCCAGCGCCAACTCGCAGACCCGCGCACGCTCGGCGCTGGCGCAGACCGCAAGGCCGAAGAGTTGATCCGACGCGGCAAGACCATCGTGCTCATCACCTGCGGCGTGCATTCAACCGAGGTCGGCTCGTACCTTTCAGGGATGCTCATCGCGCACCGCCTCGCTTCCTCAAACGAGCCGGAGGTTCAGGAGATTCTTCGCAACACGATCATCCTGCTCGTGCCTTCACTCAACCCCGACGGCGTGGACATCGTGAAGAACTGGTACGACCGGACGCTCGGCACGCCTTACGAGGGCACTTCGCCGCCGGAGCTTTATCACAAGTACGTCGGCCACGACGACAACCGCGACTGGTACGCCTTCACGCAGGTCGAGACGCAGTTGACCGTGGACAAGGTGCACAACGTCTGGCACCCGCAGATCGTCCACGACATACACCAGCAGGGCGCATACGGCTCGCGCCTGTTCCTTCCGCCCTACATGAAGCCGGTCGAGCCGAACGTCCCGCGCCAGATAGTTGAAGGCTACACTGAACTCGGTCACTTCATCGCGGACGATATGTTGAAGGCGGGCTTTAAAGGCATCACCTGGGATTCGACCTACGACGCTTGGACGCCCTCGCGCGCATACTCGCACTACCACGGCGGCGTGCGAATACTCTCCGAGACGGCCTCTGTGCAGATAGCAACGCCCATCACAGTGAAACCCGACCAACTGCGCGAGGGCGAGGGCTACGACGCGCGCAAGGCCGCGCCCAACATCCCCGTCCTCTGGCCCGGCGGCGAGTGGCACCTGCGCGACATCACCAACTACATGACGACCGCAGCCTTTGAACTCTTGAAGCACGCCTCCACGAACCGCGAGCATTGGCTCCGACGCTTCTACTCAATCGGCAAAGAAGCTGTGCGCCCGCGCAGGCCCGGCGAGCTATGGGGTTTTGAACTCATGCCTTCCTCGAAGAATTACCTGTTCTTGGTTAGTGCTCTGAACAGAGGAGGCGTCGCGGTTGACTGGTGTGAAACCGGGAGACGATATAAAGGCGCGCCCGTCGTCTCTCAGTTCGTCAGGCTCGCTCAGCCCTACGGAGCTTTTGCCAAAGCGTTGCTGGAGAGGCAAAAGTATCCGGACTTGCGTGATGCTGAAGGTCGTCCCATTCCGCCCTACGACGTTACGGCGCACACCCTCTCGTTGATGACGAACGTAAACGTCAGACCGATTAACGCTCCTTTCAGATGTAAAGAAGCTGACTGGGCCGATGAGAATCAGCTTCCCGTCTACAAGATTGACAAGCGGATGGCACTTTATAAGTCGCACGTTCCTTCACTAGATGAAGGTTGGACGCGCTGGACTCTTGAGCAGGACGGCGCGAAGTACGAGTCTATCTTCGATAAAGAGATCAGGGCCGGAAATCTGCGCGCGAAGTACGAGACAATCGTCCTCCCCGACCAGTCGCCGCGCGCCATACTCGAAGGCTACAGGAAAGGCTCGATGCCGGAGGAGTTGACGGGCGGGCTTGGGCGTGAGGGTGTGAAGGCCCTGCGCGAGTTCGTCGAGCAGGGCGGGACGCTCGTCACGTTGAACGACGCCTCGGACTTCGCCATCGAGCAGTTCAAACTGCCTTTGCGCGACGTGACCGAAGGATTGAAGCGCACGGAGTTCTACTGTCCCGGCTCTATCTTGCGAACCGTGCTCGACACCACGCACCCCGTTGCAGCGGGGATGCCGCGCGAGTCAATCGCCTGGGTCGAGGACTCGCCCGTGTTTGAAGTCACGAACGCGAAAGATGCAAATGTGAGCGTGCGCGTCGTCGCGCGCTACCCCGAAGCGGGGACGCCTCTGCTGTCGGGCTGGCTGCTCGGCGCGGAGAGGATTCGGGGCAAGGCCGCGCTCGTTGACGTAGGCTTAGGCCGCGGGCACATCTACCTCTTCGGCTTCCGCCCTCAGTACCGCGGACAGTCGCTCGCGACATACCCGCTCTTCTTCAACGCCATCGCAGGCGTGAAATAGACGCATCCGAAGCGTTCGGACTGAAGCGCCGCGAGACTCGCACGCATCCGGCGGCGCTTCGTTACGAGTTGCGACTTTGAAAGCCCTTAATGTTGCAAGTTGACAGCTTTCTTCCACGGGTTAAAACGTCAAACTCGCGAGTTTTTAAACGAAATTTCCCCGTCTTATTGCGAGAATCGCGTCGAACGTCCCGAAAAAGCATCTTCTAAAGCGTGTTCTTTGATGTCGGAAGCCGGACGCGCCGCTTCCCCTTCTTCCGTCATGGCAAACGTGACGAGCGCGCCTCATTTTAAAGCGTCACGCGCGTGCTTAAACCTTCCCGGCGGCGCGGCGCGCTTATTTCACAGTGGCGATGATGGCCGCGACGAGCGAGCCGATGAAGACGAGAAGGTAGCTGACGAAGTAGCCGACGATGAGCAGGAGAGAAACAATAAATGTGCGCGCCGTGCCGAGACGATAGACAGCGCGGACGGCGAAGAACATATAGACGATGTCGAGCAGCCACTTGAAGAGGGCAACGAACGTGTTGATGCCGCCCGGCTTGATGCCGATGAGGAAATATACGGGCCACAGGAGCGTCACCGACAGCATCGAGAACGAGACGAAGTGCATCGAGAAGACCAGATGCTCGACGAAGTAGCGGCGCGTGAGCACGAAGACGAGTTGCAGGACGAGCGCGAACGAGACGATGAAGACGAGCGGTGACACTGACATGAAATGTTGCCACTTATCGCTTATCTCGTCGCGGAGCGTCTGCGGCTCCTCGTGCTTCTTCGCGGCCTGCTTGTCAAGCATCCGCCCGAACACGCCCGTCTTGTCCTGCTCGACGACGTTCGAGATGTCGTAAATCGAGACCGGCTTGTAGGCCGAGTAGGCGAAGATGCCGACGGCGAAGACGCCGAGGCACAGGTTGAGCGGCTTGAGATAGTGGCTGCGCCTTCCTCTTATCCATTCGAGCGTGAGGAAGCCGGGGCGGAAGAGCAGCGCGAGAACGGTGCGAAAGAGTTTCGAGTCGAGGCTCGTCAACTCCTGCGCGGCGTCGTGCACGAAGTGACGCACGGTCAGGTCACGCGCTTCGGGTCGCTTCTCGCCGCAACGGTGGCAGTAGACGCCCGCGAGCGCCTCAGTGCAGTTCGGGCACGAGTCATCTTCCGCGCTCGCCGCCGCGTTTGGTTCGGCAGCGGTCGGCGCAGTAGTCTCCGGCTCCGCGCGCACCGTGCGCGCCCCGACCGGCCCACCTTCGATCAATCCCTCACTTACCTTCATCGCGCTTGCCGTGCACGGAGCCTGCGATCTTCTTGCGCGTCGTCTCGCCGGTTTCGAGGACGGGGATGCCCTCGTCAACCTCTGCGTGCGGGCGCGGGATGACGTGTGTGGCGACGACCTCGCCGACGCGACGCGCGGCGGCAGCGCCCGCGTCAACCGCCGCTTTCACCGCGCCGACCTCGCCGCGCACGATTGCCGTCACAAGCCCCGCGTCAATCTTCTCGTAGCCGACGAGCCGGACGTTTGCGGCCTTCACCATCGCGTCCGCCGCCTCGATCATCGCGACGAGTCCGCGGCATTCGACCATTCCTAGTGCTTCCATGCTGCCCTCACAAGAGTTTTCTTAATCGCCGGCAATCCTCAGTTCCGAAGCGAGTGAATCGGCGCGGGGATGCGACCGCCGCGGCGGATGAAGGCGTCGGACGAGAAGTTGTGGACGGGCATGATCGGCGCGGTGCCGAGCAGACCGCCGAACTCGACCGTGTCGCCCACGTCACGACCGGGCACGGGGATGATCCTCACCGCCGTCGTCTTGTTGTTCATCACGCCGATTGCCATCTCGTCTGCGATGATGGCGGCAATCGTCTCAGCCGTTGTCGAGCCGGGCACGGCGACCATGTCTATGCCGACCGAGCAGACGCTCGTCCACGCTTCCAACTTGTCGAGCGTGAGCGCGCCCGCTTGCGCGGCCTTAATCATCCCGTCGTCCTCCGAGACGGGGATGAACGCGCCGCTCATCCCGCCGACCGAAGACGAAGCCATCGCGCCGCCCTTCTTCACCGCATCCGTGAGCAGTGCGAGCGCGGCGGTCGTGCCGTGCGTGCCCGCGCGCTCGAACCCCAAAGCCTCGATGATCTCGGCCACCGAATCGCCGGGTACGGGCGTCGGCGCGAGCGAGAGGTCGATGATGCCGAAGCGAAGCCCCAGGCGGCGCGCGGCCTCGCGACCGATGAGTTCTCCGGCGCGTGCGAGCTTGAAGGAGAGCTTCTTGATGAGTTCAGCCATCTCGTCGAGCGGCGCGTCCGCGGGCGCGTGGCGAACTGCGTGGTTGACGACGCCGGGGCCTGAGACGCCGACGTTGACGACCGCTTCCGGCTCGCCGACGCCGTGGAACGCGCCCGCCATGAAGGGATTGTCCTCGACGGCGTTGGCGAAGCAGACGAACTTCGCGCACGCGAGTCCGCCCCGCTCCTTCGTGCGCTCGGCCATCTCCTTGACGAGTTGGCCGACGCGCCGCACCGCGTCCATGTTTATCCCCGCGCGCGTCGTCGCGACGTTCAAGGACGAGCACATGCGTTCGGTCGTCGAGAGCGCCTCCGGCATCGAGTCAACGAAGGCCGACTCGCCGCGCGTCAGCCCCTTGTGCACGAGCGCGGAGTAGCCGCCGATGAAGTCAACGCCCACGGTCTTAGCGGCCTCGTCAATCGCGCGCGCGAGCGGCAACAGTTCTTCAGCCGTGCGCGCCTGCCCCGCGACGAGCGAGGCGGGCGTGATGGAGATGCGCTTGTTAGCAACGCGCAGGCCGTACTCCTCGCCGATCTCGTTCACCGTGGGAACGAGCCGCGCGGCGGTGCGCTCGATCTTCTCGCGCACGGCGTCCGCCGTCTCTTTGATCGAGGAGCGCACGCAGTCGCGAAGCGACAGGCCGAGCGTGACCGTGCGCACGTCGAGGTGCTCCATCTCGGTCATGCGCACGGTCTGTAGGATTTCCGCCTGCGTGTATTCCATCGTGGGCTACCTGAGAACTGTGGTGCTCAAGAAAAGGAGAACGACGGAGAGAATGAAGAGCACGACCGCCGCGAGGACGAAGCGCAGGCCCGCGTCGTCCGGCGTCTCTTCGAGCGTGAATGGAGCCTCGTCGCCCGCCCGCCCGACGCGCTCGCCCTCGCGCACGCGAGCCACGCGACTGCGCCTCGCAACATCGGCGGTCGCCCCGCCGGCCCCGATGCTTCCAGCCCCGACGACGCCCGCGCCCGGCGAATCGCCACCAGCGTTCGACAAATCGCCGCCCGCGCCTGCCGGAGTCGCCCCGACGCCCGCGCGGTCTTCTGCGACCATCCGCGTTGCCGCCGCTTCGCGCTCACGCGCCGGGCCGTGAACGTCCCGCGCCGCCTGCGTCGCCGCGCGCGGAGCTTCGGCGTCGGGCGCACTCGGCGCTCCGGCATCGAGCACCTCCGGCACTTCAACGTCACGCGCCCTCGGCACTTCAACGTCACGCGTTCGCGGCGCGTCCGTTCGTGCGCGCTCCTGCGCGCTTCTCTCCTCACGCGCAGCGCCTTCGTCGGCTGACTCGGCCCTCGCGCTCTCGTAGGCGGACTCTTCCCCGCCCCGCGACTCTTCCGCAGACGCCCCCGCCGCGCGCTGCTGCTCCGGCCCGCCATCGCCCGACGCCCCGCCGGACGGTCTGCCACCGACGGACGCTGGCTGCCCGCACTGTGGGCAGAAGCGCCCGCCCGCGCGCACAGCCGCGCCGCACGACAGACACCTGCGTGAGATTTCAGGAAGCATAAGAACCGTAAACCGTGAACCGTAAACCGTGACAAGCGGGAGCCGTGAACCGTTCAGGGCGAGCGACCATGAGGTGGTCTTTACTCGTCACGGTTTACGGTTCACGGTTCACGGCTTTTAAATTCTGTGCATCGCGTTGAAGAGGTCTTCGCGCTGCGCGTAGACGCGGACGCCGAGGCGCTCGCCCTGCCCGCGGAAGCGGTCTTTCAAGGCCGCCGCAGACTCGCGCGCCTGCGAGATGTCGGCGACGATGACCATTGCGAACTTACCCTGCACGACCGTCTGGTTGATGTCTATGATGCTGCAACGCGCCTCGGCCAGAATCTGCGAGACGCCCGCGACGATGCCCGGATGATCCACGCCGAACACGGAGATGATGAGGCGGTCGGCACGTCCCTCGCCGCTGCCCGCAGCGGCGTCGCCCGGCGACTCGCGCGAACGCGCGCCGCCGTCCGCGCCGACGACCGGCTCGATGGCGCGATAGATGTCCGTCACCAGCGCCTCGACCGTCCGCTCGTCCGCCTCCGCGCCCAGCCGCCCGTACACCGCGCGCGTGATTCGATAGATCAGCTCCTCGTTTGCCATCGCCGAGAATTTACGATTTTAGATTTTTGATTTGCGATCTGACGCCGCTGAAAGAAGACGCACGCTATCCACTAACAATCGAAAATCAAAAATCGTAAATTCCGTCACCTCCCGTTGTCGCGACCGCGCAGCTCGCGCGAAGTCTCCAAGAGTTCGTCGGAGCGCGCGGCGTTGTCCTGCACATCCACGCGGTCAACGATGCCGACGACCGCGGCTTCGATTGACATCTCCTGATTGCCGATGGCCGAGCGCGCGGCCTTGCCGTAGGCGCACATGACGACCTCGCCGACGCCCGCGCCGAGCCGGTCGGCGACGACGACGACGTTTCGCGTCGGCTCCTTGTCGAGGTCAATCGGGTGGACGATCAAAAACTTGACGCCCTCCAGATCGGGCGTCTTCTTCGTTGACCAGACCGTGCCGACTACTTTGCCGAGAAACATAAGAGCGGTGAATGGTAAATGGTGAATGGTAAATGGAGAGGGGTTTTCGTCTATCCACTATTTATCATTCACCATTTCCCGGCTTCATGCCTTCGCGAAGACCTCCGCGGCCTCGCCCATGTCGCGGGCGGCGGGGGTGATGATGGTGCGCGCGTTCGTATAAATCTTCTCGCCCTTCTGCATGGCGCGGCGCACGTCGTCCTCGCAAACGAAGTCCACGGCCTTGTGACCGTTCGACTGCGCGCCGGAAGGGTGTGCAGGCTGAGACTGACCGGAAGGCTTCGCGCCGGCTGTCGTCGCCGCACCCTCGTTCATCGCCTGCTGGTTGGAGACGGCGTTGTGTTGTGCGCCGTTGCCTTGCGCGGTGGGCGCGGCTTCGGGGTGCGGGGCTGCGCCGCCGGAGTGCGCGACGCGCTGCGGCTCGATATCCACGCCCGTCTGGACGACCGCGTGCGGGTGCGCGACGGGCAGCGGCTGCGCGCTCGGCTGCGATGCGGGGCTTGCGGACGGACGCTGACTGAGGAAGCGGTCAACGATCTTCGCAATGTCTTCGCGGCTCACGCCCCCTGCGGCAGCGCCCGCAGGCGCGGGTTGCAGCGGCGACGCGGCGGGCGTCTGCTGCGCGGCGCGCGCGGGTCGCTTGCTCGGCACGGGTCGGGTCTCGAAGGCAACGCGCTTGATGTCCATCAGGTGCCACGGCGAGATGTTGTCGGAGGTGACGTTGCCGCCCCACGAGCCGCAGCCCAGCGTCATCGAAGGCGGCAGCGCCGTCGAGAAACCGATTGCGCCGTGCGTCGTCGGCGTGTTGACGACGACGCGCGAGGCGGGCATCTCCGTGCCGAAGGCCACGGCCTTCTCGCGCGAGCGCGTGTGGATGCCCGCGGTGTGGCCCATGCCGCCGTAGCTCAGGATTTCAAAACATCGCGCCGCGCCGCGCTCCAACCCGTCCTCGACGTAGAAGGCGAGGATGGGCGAGAGCTTCTCCATCGAGAGCGGATGCTCGCGACCGACGCCGCCGACTTCCGTGACGAGACAGCGTGTGCCCTGCGGGACGGAGAGTCCCGCCATCTTCGCAATCACCTCGACCGACTTGCCGACCACTGCCGGATTCAGCGCGCGCTGCGGCGTGGAGACGACCTTCGCGAGCTGGTCGGCCTCCGCCGCTGAAAGAAAGTGTGCGCCCTGCGCTTCGAGTTCCTGTTTGACCTGCCGGGCGACGGGCGCGTCGGCGACCACGGCCTGCTCGGAGGCGCAGATGGTTCCGTTGTCGAAACATTTTCCGGTGAGGATGTTCTGCACCGCGAGCGGCACGTCCGCCGTGCGCTCGACGAAGACGGGCACGTTGCCCGGCCCGACGCCGAAGGCGGGCTTGCCCGAAGAGTAAGCGGCGCGCACCAGCCCGATGCCGCCCGTCGCCAAAATCACGGCGGTTTGCTTGTGCTTCATCAGGCTTTCGGTGCCCTCGATGGTCGCGCTCGTCATGCAGCCGACGGCCTCCGCCGGGAGTCCCTCTTTGACCCCGGCCTCGCGCATGACGCGCGCCGTCTCGTTGATGCACCTGGCCGCCGAAGGGTGCGGCGACAGCACGATGGCGTTGCGCGATTTGACGGCGATGAGGATTTTGAAGATGGCGGTCGAGGTCGGATTGGTCGAGGGGATGATGCCGGCGACGACTCCGCGCGGGCTGGCGATTTCCAGAACGTCCTTCGACTCGTTGATGACGCCGACCGTGCGAAGACCCCGGAAGTAGTTCCAAACGTCCTCGGCGGCGAAGCGATTTTTCTCGCGCTTGTCGTCAGGGACGCCGTAGCCCGTCTCCTCGACAGCCAGCGCGCCGAGTCGCGCGGCCTCGCGCAGAGCGGCGCGCGCCATCGCCTCGCAGATGCGGTCAATCTTCGGCTGGTCGAAGCGCGCGAGCTGGCCCTGAGCGCGGTGCGCGGCCTCCACGAGGTCGCGCGCCTGCTGCACCGACACGAGGTCTTTATCCGCCGCCATTGCCAAACCTCCAAAGCCGGTAAATGGTCAATGGTAAATAGTGAATGGTGGCCGAGTGTCGCTCATATCGAGCAGTAACTACGTAGGCCGGACGGCGCTCAACGACCATTGACCATTGACCATTCACTATTTACTCCGCTCTTTATTGTTCTCGCGCGCACCGGTGGGCAGTGAACGGCCCTGTTCGCCTTCGCCGAGCTGGCCGGCTGAGCCGCCGCCCGCGAGCGCACGCTCGTCGGGGCTGTGGCCGGTGCGACCGTTGCGCGGGAGAACCCGCTCGACTTCGCCGTGGGGGCGCGGGATGACGTGGACGCTGATTAGCTCGCCGACCCGGCGTGCGGCGGCAGCGCCCGCGTCGGTCGCGGCCTTGACCGCGCCCACGTCGCCGCGCACGAAGATCGTCACGTAGCCCGCGCCGATGTACTCTTTGCCGATGAGCTGAACGTTGGCGGCCTTGACCATCGCGTCCGCGGCCTCGACCGCGCCGACGAAACCTTTGGTCTCGACCATTCCGAGTGCTTCGAGAGGCATTGCTTTATGTCCTCGCTCCTGTGGTTGTAGAAGTAAAAACTGATTCGCCTTACGTCCGGATGTAGGCCAACCGTAGCACCGCGCGCGGCAAAGTTCAAGACGCGCGCATCCCCGTCTGCGGGCGAAGTTTGACACACCTCCGGAGGGCACATTATATTGTGCCTTACCGCGCGGCCTGTACACTGTACTGGGCAGGCGACGAGGCGAGCGCCACGGCGGACTGCCTTCCGACCGTTGACCTGTAAACAGACCGAAGACCGAGCGCCACGTGGACTCTAAGACCTCTGACCAGACTCTCGAAGGCGGCGGGCGAGCCGGGGGCGCGGACGGCTCCCTCGGCGAGCAGTTGCGCCGGGCGCGTGAGGCGCGCGGCGTCACCCTGCGCGAAATCTCCGAGCAGACGCGCATCACCATGCGCCACCTCGAAGCCATCGAATCCGACGACTACAAGCACCTGCCCGGCGGCATCTTCAACAAGTCTTTCATCAAAGCTTACGCGCGCCACGTCGGCTTCGACGAGCAGCGCGCGCTCGAACTCTACGCGCGCACGGCCCGCGAGCGCGGCGAGTCCATAGACGAGGTTGCGACCACGCCGCAACGCTCGCGCGTCTACATGGGCGACCCGGCGCGCTCGCCCTGGGTGACGTTCGCCCTGAGCGTCGTCATCGTCGGCGTGCTGGCCCTGATCGTCTACGGCGGGCTGCACTACTACCGGCGCACCGAGGGGCCGCAAGCCGCCGCACAGCCTTCGCCCGCCGCGGCGAACGCCAACAGACAGGCCGCCGCGCAGACTGCGCCCGCCCCCGCGCAGGGTTTCCACATCCAGATCAAATCCACGCACCAGTTCTGGCTCACGTCCTGGCAGGACGACGAGAAGAAGAAGCGCGGTCGCTTCCTCGTGCCGGACAAGCCGGAGGAGTTCCAGCCCGAGGGCGCGCTGAACCTGCACTACGACAAAGTTTCGGCGGACGCGCTTCAGGTCACGGTCAACGGCCAGGTTTTAAAGACGCCGACCGACACGACCGTCTGGACGATTACAAAGGACAACTATAAGCAGTTCGCGCAGTAATGTTCGGCTCAAAGTTCAAGGCCCGCACCCGAAGTTCGCCCACGCAGGAGAGCTACGGGATGCGGGCCTTCGAGCTTTCCGAAGCCCTCGACTTTTCATTCTTCAGCTTCAAACCTTGAACCGGAGTTATCAGCCATGATTAAGCCTGACCTTGAAGAGGGTCTGACCTTCGACGACGTGCTGCTCGTGCCCGCGCGCTCCGACGTTTTGCCCTCCGAGACCGATACCTCGACGCAGTTCACGCGCGGCATAACCTTGCGCATCCCGCTCTGCTCCGCCGCGATGGACACAGTGACGGAGAGCCGCCTCGCCATCGCGATTGCACAGCAGGGCGGCATCGGTGTCATCCACAAGAACTTCCCCGTCGAGCGGCAGGCCGAGGAGGTTGACCGCGTGAAGCGCTCGGAGTCGGGGATGATCGTTGACCCCGTGACGATCCGTCCCGACCGCCCCGTGCGCGAGGCGCTCTTGGTCATGGAACGCTACAAGATTTCGGGCGTCCCCGTAGTTGACGAGGACGGCCACCTCGTCGGCATCATCACCAACCGCGACCTCCGCTTCGAGACGCGCTTCGACATTCCCGTCTCGCAGGTGATGACGCCGCAGCCGCTCGTCACCGTCCCCGTCGGCACCACGCTCGACGAGGCCAAGGTTGTCCTCCAGAAGCACCGCATCGAAAAGCTCCTCGTCATAGACGGCGACAAGCACCTCAAAGGTCTCATCACCGTCAAAGACATACAGAAGGCCATCCGTTATCCGAACGCCGCCAAAGACGACTTGGGCCGCCTGCGCTGCGCCGCCGCCATCGGCGCGACCGGAGACTTCAAAGAGCGCGCCGACGAGCTGGTGCGCGCGCGCGTTGACTGCCTCGTCATTGACACGGCGCACGGCCACTCTTCGCGCGTCATCGAGGCCGTGCGCGAGGTCAAGCGACGCCATTCCGACACGCAGGTCATCGCCGGCAACGTCGCCACCGGCGAGGGCGCGCGCGAGCTGATTCAGGCGGGCGTGGACGCCGTGAAGTGCGGCATCGGCCCCGGCTCGATATGCACGACGCGCGTCGTGACGGGCGCGGGCGTGCCGCAGTTGACGGCCATCTACAACTGCGTGCAGGCGGCGCGCGGCAGTGGTGTGCCCGTCATCGCCGACGGCGGCGTGAAGTTCTCCGGCGACGTGTCGAAGGCGATTGCGTCGGGCGCGGACGTGGTGATGATCGGCTCTCTCTTCGCCGGGACGGAGGAGTCGCCGGGCGAGCTGATTCTCTACCAGGGCCGCTCGTTCAAAGCCTACCGCGGCATGGGGTCAATCGGCGCGATGCGCGAGGGGTCGAAGGATCGCTACGCGCAGGAGTTGACCGAGGTGGAGTCGAAGCTCGTCCCCGAAGGCATCGAGGGCCGAGTTCCCTACAAGGGCACGCTCGCCGACATGGTGACGCAGCTCGTCGGCGGCCTGCGCTCCGGCATGGGCTACACGGGCTGCCGCAACGTACGCGAGTTTCAAGAGAACACGCGCTTCGTCCGCATCAGCTCGGCGGGCCTCAAAGAGTCTCACGTCCACGATGTCATCATCACGAAGGAAGCGCCGAACTACCGCCTCGAATAAAATCGCGCGCGTCTTCGGGCCGGAGGGAGCGCGGGCGGGTCAACCGAAGACGCCCGCGCTTCTTTGCTCAGAGGACGCCCGCGCTTCTTTGCTCAACTGCTGCGGCCCGCCGACGCCTCCGACATCTGTCCGCTAAAACATGCGCCCTTCTTTGCCGCCGCGCCGCCCCGCCGTTTTGCGCTTACGTTCCAAACAAAATTCCGGCGGCATCCGGCTTGCTGAGAACCTGTTGATGACCGAACGCAGGGCAGTCTTGATTCTTAACCCGAAGGCCGGACGCGGCGGCGCGTGCGCGGCACACGAGGTCGAGAGGTTTGGCGAGCGTCTGCGTGAGCGCGGCGTTGCTGTTGAAGTCAAGCCGACAGCGGGGCCGTACGACGCGGCGCGTCTCGCTGCGGAAGCGGCGCGCGCGGGCGCGACCGACGTGGTCGTGCGCGGCGGCGACGGCACGGTTCACGAGGCGATTCAAGGATTGGTCGGCGCGGCGTTGCGGCTCCTGGTCTGGCCCGCGGGGACGGCGAACGTTTTGGCGCGTCAGTTGGAGTTGCCTTCCGCGGCGGAAGAGGCGGCGGAAGTTTTCCTGCGTGCGCGTGCGCGGCGCATTACTCTCGGCTGCGCGACGAGTGTGCAGACCGGCGCGCGACGCTACTTCTTCATGCTGGCCGGCGTAGGGCTAGACGCTTCGGTCGTCCGAAGCGTGCGCCCGCGTCTGAAGCGGCGCGTGGGCGAGGCCGCGTTCTGGTACGCCGGGCTAAGGCACCTCGCGCACTGGGAGCCGCGGGAGTTCACCGTCGAGATCGAGGGCGAGCGACTCCCTGCTACCTACGCGGCCATCGGCAAAGCGCCGTGGTACGGCGGCGGCCTCAAGCTCACCCCGCGCGCGCGCCTCGACGCGCATACGTTCGAGGTCTGCATCGTCAACTCGCGCAGCCGCCTGCGCTACCTGCGCCTGCTCACGCAGGCCATGCGCGGCGGCGCGCAGGCGGGCACGCCCGGCGTCATCTTCCGCACAACCGCGCGCGTGCGCTGCGACGGCGACTCACAGGTGCAGGCCGACGGAGAACTCATCGGCACGCTGCCGATGACCTTCGAGATCATCCACGGAGGCATCGAGGTCACTATCCCTTAAACGCAGGAGTCTGCAACTCCGAACGTTGAGATGAAAGCCGAGTTGGACTCACTCGTCCCCGCGCGATGCAATCACCTGCCGCCCTTCAACCAAGCCTCGCGCAGGGCGCGCGCTTCGGGCGTGGCATGGTCGTCCACCTCGATGCGGTAGGCGGCGCGCGCCTGCCGTTGCGTGTCGCCCGCGGCGGCGTTCGGCCCCGCGCTCTGCGACTGCGCGTCAGGCGCGCGCACCAAACGCAGGCCGACGTAGGCGAAAGCCTCGTCGTAGGGCGGCGGCTCGACGCCGGAGGCGTGGCGTCGGAAGAAGTCGGAGAGGTCGAAGCCTGCGACCTCGGAGGCGAGGCGTTGGAAGTCTTCGACGGTGTAGGCGCGGCCCTTGAGATAGTAGCTGTCGTTGGCGCTCTTCAGGTAGAACTCGTCGTAGGCGCGGCGCATCACGTCGTCAAGCGAGGCACGGCCATGCGTGCGGCCGCGGATTAGTAAATCAAGGACGACGGCCAGCGTCTCGCCCTTCGGATAGTAGCTGACGACTGTGTTGGAGAGGTTGGTGCGCTGGTCGCTGCTTCCGCGGTCAATGAAGGGCGCGAGCAGAGACGACTCGACGGCGCTCGTCAGCTTGCTCCCCGGCGCTGTCTCGATGCCGCCGATTGTCGCGGCGTAAGACTTGAAGAGGTCTTGGTCGCTCCAGATGCCCGCGCGCCGCAGGGAGAGCTTGCCGTAGTAGTTTGTGAAGCCCTCGGCGATCCAAAGCCCACGGGTGACGACGGGCCGCGTGAAATCCCACGGGCCTAATCCGACGGGGCGCAGGCGCTTGACGTTCCAGTTATGAAAGAACTCGTGCGCCGCCGCGCCGAGGGCCGAATCGAGCACGCCGCGGTCGGCGAGCGCGCCCGTCTCGATGATCTCGGTCGAGTTCAGATGCTCCATGCCGTCGCCGCGGCGTGAGGTCGGGTCGAAGTGGAAGAGGAAGGTGTACTGCTCGAACTCCGGCGGCTCGATGGTCGCCACCTCGGCGCGTACAATCTTCTCCACATCTTTAACGAGTTCGTCGCGGCGTCCCGCTTCGGGGCCGAACGAGTGGACGACGACGCGGTAGAGTTTGCCTCCGACCTCGAAGGTCTGCACCGTGAAGTCGGGCGCGACCTCGGTCGGCGTGTCAATGAGGATGTCGTAGTTCGGGAACTGAAATTCGCTCTGGTCTGGACGCGTCGAGTAGCCGTTGATGATCTTCCATCCGTCGGGCGCTTCGATCTTCAGGCTCGCGGGGTCTTGCTTGTGGCCGACGACGTAGACGAAGACGGAGCCGCCGTTGAAGTTCGCGTGCCGCGCATCGAGCTGCGAGAACGTGCCGGAGAGGTCGTCGCCGAAGACCTTGTAGGTGATGGTCACGTGCGGCGAGCCGCACAGGTAGACGCGCCACGTCTGTGTGTCGAGCCGCGTCAACTGGCGCTCGAAGTCCTTGCACCGCGCGTTCGGCGGGGCGAGTTCAGCCGTGCGAAACTCCTGCACGTTCTTGGCGAAGTCGAAGACAGCGTAGCGGCCCGGCGACCAGCGCGGCATCTGAAAATCAACGTACTCCGTCGCCCCCCGCTCGCCCGGCACCTCGACCTTGACCGCCACCTCGAAGAGGTGCGACGCGGGCTGCCGCATCGAGAGCGTGTAAGAGATTTTGTAGGCGGGCGCGGACGTGTCCTGCGCCGTGGCCGCGCGCGGCGCGAGCGCGAGGAGTGCGAGGAGTGCGAGGAGGAAAAGGACGCGCGGGGCGAGACGACGTAAGCAAGGCGTCATGCGTTCGGACTCCGGTTTGCGAGTTTCGGTTAAGTGCCGGCGGCGGCTGCCGCGCGATTATCGGCGCGCGCTGCGGCGCGTGTCAAAAGCGGCGCTTGACGCCCGCGCCCGCGTCGACTAGTTTTTGCGTGAAAAAGAAAAACGCACACCCGTTGATTATTCTTCAGGGATAACTTCTCTTCGCCATGACGACCGAACGCCTCTACTACGCCGACTCGCACCTGACGGAATTCGACGCGCTCGTCACGTCGGTCACGATTGCGGATGACGGTCGCGCCGTCGTCACGCTCGACCGCACGGCCTTCTACCCGACGGGCGGCGGGCAGCCCACCGACACTGGCGCGCTCGACGGCGCGCGCGTCGTCGAATGCGTTGACGCGGAGGAAGAGGGCGTACGGCACTTCGTCGAGGGCGGAGCGCCGGAGGCGGGGGCGCGCGTGCGCGGGATGGTTGACTGGCCCCGGCGGCTCGACCACATGCAGCAGCACACGGGGCAGCACATACTCTCGCAGGCGCTCGTCGAACTCTACGGCGCGCAGACGCGCAGTTTCCGCATGTTGGCCGACGCCTCCGAGATTGACGTTGACTTCCACGCGCCTTCCGACGAGCGCGTCGAGCGGGCCATCAGCCGCGCCAACGAGATCATCTGGGACGACCGGCGCGTGCGCGTCCACAACGTCACGCCGGAGGAGGCCGCGCGCATGCCTCTCAGGAAGGATTCGGCGCGCGCCGGGAGCTTGCGTGTCATCGAGATCGAGGGCTTCGACTTCAGCCCGTGCGGCGGGACGCACGCGCGGCGCACAGGCGAGGTCGGACTCGTCGCCGTGCGGCATTGGGAGCGCGCGAAGGGACTCGTGCGCGTCACCTTCGTCGCGGGCCGCCGCGCGCTCGAAGACTATCGCCGCGCCAACCGCACGGCGCGCACAGTGGCCGCACTCTTCAGCACCGCGCGCGACGAGGCGGCTGACGCGGCGGCCCGTCTTCAGGAAGAGAACAAGCTCCTGCAACGCCGCCTGCGCGCCGCCGAAGAGATGGCCGCGCGCGCCGAGGCACGTGAGATTCTGGAAGCGACGGAGGGCGGCGCGGCTGACGGTGTGAGCGGCGGCGGCGCGGCTGACGCCGCGGGTGGCGGCGCGACGGAAGCGGCAGGCGGCTTGAAGGTCGTCGCGCGCGTTTTCGACGGGCGAGACGCGGAGGGCTTGCGTCGGCTCGCCGCTGCGCTCGCCGCGCACGCAGGAGTCGTGGCGCTGCTCGGCTCGCGCGAAGACGCAGGTGCGCGCCTCGTCTTTGCACGCTCGGCGGACGCCGCGACGGACGTGAATGCGCTCATGCGCGAAGCCTGCCTGTTGCTCGAAGGTCGCGGCGGCGGTCGCCCGGAGATGGCTCAGGGCGGCGGCCCGCGCGCTGAAAGACTCTCCGAGGCGATTGCGGCGGCGGCGCGGAAGCTTCAGGGCTGAACCCTGAAGCTTACTGCGTGAAGCAGTTCTTCTCTTCTACGAATCGCGTGTCGTCAATCGGCTGGTTGTGTTTGACCTCGGTGAGGCGGATGACCGAGAAATCGTCGCGGAGGGTGAAGGGGAGCTTGATGCCGTCCACTTCCCTGTAGTCCTCGAAGTAGGTCTGGTCGCGCCGGACGAGAAGACCCGACGCAGCGTCGAAGTAGAGCATCGAAGGCGGCCCCGCGGCGGGCGTCGCTTCGACGACGTAGAGTTCGCCGCCGTCTCTCTTCTCGGTGCCCTTCAGAGACATCTTCGGGTAGAGATGTTCGAGGTTGACCATCCAAGAGAACTCCGTGGTCAGCTTTAGCTCGGCCAGCTCCGCGCCCTCGATTCTGCGGAAGCCCATCAGGGGTATCTGCTGGTATCCGTACTCGCCCGTGAAGCCTCGGCGCATGATGCCCGCGCCGGGAACGCTGATGAGCGTCACGGACTTGTCCGGCGCTTTCTCGATGACCTCAATCGTGCCGCTCAACTGTAGCCCGGCGCTCGTGCCCTCGAACGTGCCCCTCGACACACGCGTCGAGAGTCGCTCGAACGCCGCGCGCCCGCCGACGGCCTGAACAAACTTTTCGAGCACGGGACGAACGCGCGGGTCAACGCCAGCGCCGCCCGCCTTCGCTTCCGCGCCGCTCATCGCTTTCGCTTCCGCGCCGCTCGTCGCTTTCACTCCCGCGCCATTCGTCGCCTGCGCGTCGCCCGCGTCCGGCTTCCTTGCAGCGTCACCGTCGCCGCTCGTCGTTTCGCCTTCGCCGTTCGGCGTGACGCCTCTCGCCTCGAACGTGTCTGCGCGCGGCGAGGGGGCGACGACGATGATAGGGCGTTCGCGTCGCGTCTCGATTGTGTTGAGCGCGGCTTCGAGCTGCGGGTCGCGACCGGCGAGAAGCAGGCGGCGCGTGAGCCTGACCGGGACGTTCGGCTCGACGCCCTGACCTTCGAGCGTGCGCCCGTATGCGGTCACGAAGTCCGCGAAGGCATACTGCAAGACCGCGCCTGTGGGAAGCTCCTTCGCCGCCGAGGGCAGAGTCGCTCCGGCGCTGCGCTCGCCGACGACGACGGCCCGGCCCGACTCGCCAAGCCCGCCCGCGAAAATCTCACCCGCCGACTGGGTCGTCGAATCAATGAGCACGACCAACTGTCCGCGGTAAGGGTTCTTCTGCGGGTTGACTTGCAGCTCGAACCGGCCTGCGCGCGTCCGCATCGTGCCGAAGGAAACGTCGCGGGTTTCGAGCAGCCCACCCAAGCCGTAGACGAGGCCGAGCAGCCCGCCGCGGTTGCCGCGCAGGTCGAGGACGATGCCCGGCGCGTCCCTCATCCCGCGCAGCGCCGCGCAGAACTTGTCGAGCGCGGGCGCGACGAAAAGGTTGAAGCGGATGTAGCCGACGCCGTTGCGCAAACGCCGCGACTCGAACTCGAAGAACTGCGAGGGCATCGCCTGAAAGACCGGCGACATCTCGCCGCGCAGGCGCTCGCGCGGGACGACGGCGCGGCGCAGGCGGTTGAGTCCGTCGAGGTAGGAGAGGCGCACGGAAGTCCCCGGCGCTCCGTTGACGAACTCGACGAGCACCTCCGCCGGAATCTGGTGAAGCACCGCAGGATCGAAGACCGCGGCCCTTTCGAGCAGACTGAGGATGCTTCTCATCCCCTGACCGTCAACGCTCCGCAGGATGAAACCGGGCCGCAGGCCGGCGCGCGCGGCGGGCGATTGCGGCTCGACGCGCGTGATGACCGCCGCGCCGCCGATGATTCGCAGGTCAATGCCGATGCCGTAGGTCAGATGCTCGGCCATCGTCAGACTGCCCGGCCTGCGCTGCCTCTTCTCGCCGGGCGCGACGCCGCCGTCCTTGCTCGCGTCGTCGTCCGCATCTTCGCCGTCGGTCGAGGGGATGCTTTCGGGCGGGATGATGTTGAAGTGCGACTGGCCGAGGCGGTTGAGCATCTGCTGCAAGAGCGCATGCAGCTCTCGGTCGCTCCCGGCGCGCTCGACGAGCGGGGCGAACTCCGAGCGCACGGCGTCCCAGTCCGTGCCGCCGAATGTCGGGTCGAAGTGGTTCTCCTTGACCGTCCGCCAGACGATCTCGAAAGCCTCCATGCGCCTGCGCCGTGCATCGGCGTCCGACGACTGCTGCTGCACCTGCGGCTGCGGTGCGGCAGGCTGCGCCCCCTGCGCGGACTGTCGGCCCGAAGCTGCGGGCTGGAATGTGAGTAGAAGGATGAGGAGAATCCTGAACTGTCTGGCCCTTAACATTCGACTCCTAAAGACGCCGCCGTAAACCTTGTTGAGAGGCTGCCCGCCTGCCTTGCCCGCGCGCCGTGGGTCAGGCGCGACGGGCGGCCCTCATGCAACGCCACGCGCCCCAGCCGAAGATGACCGCGAGGAGGGGGAAGGCGACCGCCCCCACGTAAGCCCCCTGTCCGCCCGCACGCGTCGCACTCAGCCCGCGCGTCACGTAGAGGAGACGCGCCGTGTAGAATACGAAGAACGCGCACAGCAGCGCAAGGAGCAGCCCGCCGAGGCCGAAGACGGCAGAGCGCGCGGGCCTTGAAGCTGGGGCCATGTCGTCACCTCACACGGAGACATCAAACCTTCAAGTAGCTAATCTCCGAAAGCTCAATGTAGCCTTGTGCCAATTCTATAAATTTTCTACGCTCTTCATCCGCTTGTGAACTCAAACTGCGAGTGCATGTCCAAACAATCTGCCGACTACATCTTCAACGCCTCGACCGGCTCCGCTGTCTCGGCGAGGCTCAGCTCGTACTTGCCTGTGTGGCGCGCGAAGAAGTGGCGGAGAAAGGCGACGGCCTCGGCGGGATTCAACGAGTGCAGCGCCTCCATGTCTTGATTCTTGGGGAAGCGTTCGCGGCGGTCGGCGCGTTCGAGGTAGCCGCGGCGGTAGGCCGTCGAGGCGTCGAGCGGGCGCACGCCGCCCAACTCGCGCGGGGCGAGGAAGGCGTTATTGTATTCGAGTTCGATGAGCGCGTAATCGTGGCGCGCGCAGAGGTCTTCGAGGCTTGAGATGCTGTAGCCGAAGAAGTGATGCTGGAGACGAAAGGCCGGATCGTAGCGGACGACGAAGCGGACGGGCGGCGGAATCTTCTCGTTGATCTCCGTGACGACGACGCGCGGGCGGAAGCCCTCCAGAATCTCGTCGAGCACGAAGTAGTCGTAGCTGTCTATGTCGAGGCTCAAGACGCCGAAGTCGCGCGGGACTTTGTGCTCCGTGAGCATCGAGACGACGTTCTCCGGCGTGACGTGCGCGTGGACGGCCTCGACGCCGGGCAGGTTTTTGTAGGCGCGCGCCAGACGACGCGCGCGACGCTCGTCGCCCTCGACGCCGAGGCCGCCCCAGCCGCGCTTGAACAGAGCGTAGGTGTTCGAGCCGCGCACGCCGTCGCCCGCGCCGATGTCCACGGCGACGCGGCTGCCTTCGGCGGGCAGCAGCCCCGCGACGAGACGTTCGAGAATCTCCTCCTCGCCGAAGTTCGAGAAGCCGCTCTGCTTGATGCGCTGCTTGGCGCGTTGCAGATGCAGTCCGAGCCGGTTGAGGTATTTCTGCGCTCTCTTCGCCATGCCGTAAAGTTTTCGGCGTGCGCCGTGCGATTACTACGGGGTTCCAAACGCGCGCGGGGTCGTCGCGAAAGAATCTTATGCCAAATGCGTCGCGGGCAAGTCAAACCGGAAAAGCCGTGAACCGTGACGAGAGAAAACCTGTCTTCTTCTCGTCACGGCTCACGGTTCACGGTTCACGGCTTCAAATCACATCGGCGAAGTTCTTGCGCGTGCGCGCGAACCACCAGTAGCCGAGGACGAAGGCGCAGAGGGCGACCGCGGCGAAGTAGGCGAGGCCGCGCCAGTCCGGGGGCGTGCCTTCGAGCACGATGCGGCGGTAGCTGCGCACCAGCGGCGTGAAGGGGTTGAGTTCGAGCAGGGGGCGGAAGCGCGCGGGCACGACCTGTTCGGGGTAGATGATCGGCGTCAGGTACATCCACGCCATGAGCAGGAGGGCGAGCGCCTGCGCCGTGTCACGCAGGAAAACTCCGAGCGAGGCCACCAGCCACGCGCCGCCCAGCGTCAGCAGCAACTGCGGCAAGAGCAGAGCCGGGAGCCAGAGGATCGTCGCGTGCAGCTCGCCGCGTAAGAGAAGCGCCGCGACGAGGAGCGCCACAGTCCCGAACAACTGGTTGACGAGCGCCGCGAGCGCCTGCGCGACGGGGAGCACTTCGAGCGGGAAGACGACGCGCTTGACCAGGTTCGAGTGCGCGACGACCAGCCCCGCCGACTGTTGCAGAGACTCTTGAAACGCCGTCCACGGCAGCAAACCGCAGAACAGGTAGAGCGCGTAATCCCAGGGCGTGCCGCCCGCGGCGAAGCGCGCGTTGAAAACCCCCGCGAACAGGAACGTAAAAACCGCGATCATCACGGCGGGCGTCAGGAGCGCCCACAACAAACCCAGCACCGACCCGCGATAGCGCGCCACGATCATCCGCCGCGCCAAAGGCCAGATCAGGTCGAGCCGCTGCGGAAGCTCGATGAGTGGCCGCCACACCGCGCGCCGAGCCGTCTGTGCCGAGATCATGCCGCGCATTGTAGCAGGAAGGAACCGGCGAGACCGCTTCTGGACGTTCTCAGGGAGTGGAATCTGATCTGATCGCGCCGCGACCGACCGCCGACATTCATCTTCCATCAGACCTCGACGGCCTCACGTAAATCCCGGCCTCTGGCTTCCGGCTTCCGAACTCTGCTAAATTGCAGCGCATGGGTGTGGCGCTGCGCGTCGAGCGTGTGTCGAAGCAGTATCGGATTTACCGGCGTCCGGGCGACCGTCTGACGGAGTCTCTGACGCGCGGTCGCGTGAAGCGGCACCGCGAGTTCTGGGCGCTGCGCGACATCAACTTTGAAATCAACGCGGGCACGACCACAGGCATCATCGGGCCGAACGGCTGCGGCAAGTCAACGCTCTTGCAGATCATCGCCGGGACTTTGGAGCCGACCGAGGGCGGCGTGTGGCGCGAGGGGCGCGTGGCGGCGCTGCTGGAACTCGGCGCGGGCTTCGACCCGGAAGGCACGGGCTTCGAGAACGTGTTTATGAACGCCGCGCTGATGGGCTTCTCGCGCCGCGAGACCGAAAGGCTCTTCCCCGCCATCGAGCGCTTCGCCGAGATCGGGCCGTTCATCCACCAGCCCGTCAAGACCTATTCTTCGGGGATGTTCGTCCGCCTCGCCTTCGCCGTCGCCGCCAGCGTCGAGCCTGACATCCTCGTCATTGACGAGGCGCTCGCCGTCGGCGACGCCGTCTTTCAGCATCGCTGCCTGCGCCGCATCAAGGAGCTACATGAGCGCGGCGCGACCGTCCTCTTCGTCTCGCACGATGCGGCGGCGGTGCTTGCCCTCTGCACGCGTGCCGTGCTTTTGAGCGCCGGGCGCGTCATCGGCGATGGTGCGCCCGCCGACGTGCTCCATAACTACCAGCGCATCGTCATGGAGCGCGAGCAGGCTTACGAGGAAGAGACGGCGCACGCCGAGACGACCGACGCCGACGCGTTTGCCGGCGAAGAGGTCGAGGTCGCCGCTCCGCCTCGCTACACGTACCGGCACGGCGACGGCACAGCCGAGATCGTCAGCGCCGAGCTGTTTGACGCCGCGCGCCGCCCCGCCGAGGTCGTCGAGACGGGCGCGCCCGTGACGGTGAGAGTGCGCGCACGCTTCCAACGCGCGGCGGACGACGCGGTCGTCGGCTTCCTCATCACAGACTCGCGCGGCGTCCACGCCTACGGCACGAACACGAAGGAGCAGCAGATAGACTTCGGGCAGCTCCGGCGCGGAGACACTATCGAGGTCAGCTTCGCCTTCAACTGCTGGCTCGCGCGCGGGCAGTTCTCCATCTCGCTCGCCGTCCACAGCCGCGACGGCATCAGCTACGACTGGCTCGACGGCGTGATCTTCTTTCAAGTCACCAGCCCCACCCTGATCGAAGGCGTCGCCAACCTCAACGCCGGGGCGACGGCGCGGCACATCGGAAGGCGGAAGGCGGAAGGCGGAAGGCGGATTGAAGGCCGGGGCAGCGCCGTTGATGGAGAGACAGAATCCGCAACCCGAAATTCGCCTTCTGCGATTGACGAGAGCCTGACTCATGGTTGACCACGAAGTCGAAAACACTCTGCGCGAAATACGCGAGCGCGTGCTCGCCGGGTCGGAGCAGGCGCAGCCCGCAGGGCCTTTGGCGACGCAGCCGGAAGGCCCGGCGGCGAACGGCGTTGAAGCACTTCAAGCCGCACAGGCGAACGGTCGCGCGTCGGGCGAGGCGCTGGCGCGTCTGCAAGCGAACCTCTCGACGACCGAGCGCGCGTGGTCGCGGCTGCCGCCGCTCCTGAGCTACCGGCGCGGCCTCTCGGCGCGGCTCGAACTCTGGGCCAAGCAGCAGATCAAGCGCGCCCTGCACTGGTTCACATGGGAGCAGGTCAACTTCAACTCCGCCGTTCACCACGCGCTCGGCGATGCGCGCGACGCCCTGTCCGCGCACGAACAGAGACTGGCCGTGCACGAACAGAAGCTGTCCGCATACGAGCGCACGCTGGACGCGCACGAACAGGCGGCGGCGCGCGCGCTGGCCGAAATTGCCGTGCTCGGCGACTCCTTCCGGCAGCTTCGCTCGGAGGCCGACTCGGAGCGCGCGCGTCTCTCCGAGTTGCAGGCGCGGCTCGCCGCCGCCGAGTCGCGCTTCGACGGTGCGCTCGCCCAACTGCGCCATGCGCTCGCCGCGGGCGTCGAACAACTGCGCGCGGAGCACAGCTCCTTCGCCGAGGGCGCGCGCGCCGACCAGCGCACGCTCGCCGAAGGACTTCGCGACGAGCAGCGCGCGCAAGTGCAGGCGCGCGCCGCCGAGCTTCAGGCAGAGATGTACGAGCGTGCCGAGCGCCTGCTCGGAGAGCAGCGCGTCTGCTTCAAACAGCTTGCGCTCGAAGCCGGCGAGGCCGCCGTCACCCACGACCGCGCACGTCGTCAGATCGAAGCGCGCCTCGACGCCCTGGAACAGAACCGCGAGCGGTAGCACGCGCGGGCATGCGCCGCAAAGTATGGCCCTTGAAAAAACAACACCCGCGCGTGCTACCGCTCGCGGTTCTGAACGAGGCTTCCGCTCGCGGCTCTGAACAATGCCCCGCACGCTCGCCGCTTGCGGTTTCGGTTTCCGGCTCTTATGAACGACGATCTGTACGGCCGCGCCGGCATCGAAGACCTGTCGGAGTTCTACCGCACGAAGTTCGTCTCGGACGAGGTTCTGGACGCGCGTTACTTCCGCGCGCTCGACCGCTTCGACATGCGCTTCGCGCGGACGATGTGGGTTTACGACAACGTGCGCGCAGGCGCATCGGTGCTCGACCTCGGCTGCGGCGCAGGTGTGCTCGCCCTTCTGAAACGCAAGGGCGTGACGCTGGCGGGCGTTGACCTCTCGGAGGAGTGTGCGCTGGCCGCGCGGCGCAACGGCTACGACGCGGGGCTGGCCTCGCGCCTCACGCGCCTGCCGTTCGCCGACGCGAGCTTCGACTACGTTGTGAGCCTCGACGTGCTCGGCCACATCGAAGCCTTTGAGAAGGACGCGGTGCTCTCGGAAGTCAGGCGCGTGCTGCGGCCCGCGGGCGTCACGCTCCACGGCATCGAGTGCACCGACCGGCGCGCGCAGAAAAGCTACGAAGAGATGACGGCGGACGAGCTGCGGCGCTTCGTCTCCGTGGACGGGCACGTCGGGCTGGAAGAGGAGCAGGAGCATGCCGCGCGATTCCGTCGCTTCTTTGCAAACGTCGCGTGGGAGCCGCGCTACGCGCTCTGCCTGTCATCCGAGGAGTTCGTCAAGCAGAGTGACGAGTACGGCCTGCCGTTCGAGCCTGACTTCGTCGAGTACCTGCGCGGCCTCTCCTTCTCCGAGCGTCGAGCCTTCGACATGGCGATGGGCTACGTCTTCGCCAAAATCTCAGACCTCCACGTCCGGCTTCCCAAAAGCGGCCTCTACGTCCTCTTGAAAGCCTCCGACGCGCCGCTCGGAAACTTCTACAACGAGCACCGCGACCGCTCTGCACTCTTCAACGCAAGAACTGCCGACGACTCGACTGCCGACGCGTCGCGCGGCTTCTGCCTCGACCGCGCCGCCGCGTTCGACGAAGGATGGTACGAGCCGAACGCGCTGCCGCCGGTTGCGCGCTGGATGGGTGGCCGCGGGCGCATACGCTTCCGCGCGCCCGCGGCGCTCTCTTCCATCCGCCTCGACCTCACCTCGCACATGCCCGACCTCGCCGCGCGCCCGCTCGGCCTCTCGCTCTCCCTCAACGGCCAGCGCCTCTGCGCCCTCTCTCTCCTCCGGCAGGGCTGGCTCGAACTGCGCGCCGACGTGCCCGAAGACTTGAGCGCAGGAGACGGCGACTACGAGCTTGAGCTACGCGCCGACCGCACTTGGCAGCCGCGCCCCGACGACTCCGACAACCCGGACGACCGCGAGCTTTCAATCGCCGTCTGCAACATCGAAGTGTTTGCGTAAAGCGCGAAACTCAAGCGCGGTCTGGAGGAAGGCCGAGGCGTGCGTCGAGGCGTGCGCGCAGGTTTCGGAAGTGGTCTTCGGGGACGGAGGCGATGGAGCGTTGGAGTCGCGTGACCACAGGGTCAAGCTCGCGCTCCTCCTGCGGCTCGACCTGTTCGATGGCTTCGGCCACCTCTTCGGCGCGCGCGCGGCCCGTCAGACGGCGGAGGCTGCGCGCCAGAAGGTTCGCGGCGGCGCGCAAGCCGCGGCGTGACTGCCGGAACGTGCCCGCGACGGCGGCCTCGACCGGCTTGATGGGGGCTTCGCGGCAGACCGTCTGGACGGCCTCGCCGACGGCGGCGGCCCCGCACAGGTCGAGGAGGCTCGCGCCCCCTTCGCGTGGCCGCATGGCGTAGCCCAGGAGGTAGCCGAAGTGGTACGTGCGGCTCGCAAGGTCAACGGCCCGCTTCCATTCGAGGAAGTAGAAGACTTTGCGAAAGACCGCCTTCAGAGGATAGACGACCACCGCCGCCAGACACCCGCGCAGGCACCCGCGCCCGCGTTCGCTCGTGAGCGCGCCCAATTCAGCGTCGCTCAAACTTCGTCCGCCCGCCGCGGCGAGGCGTCGCACGAGGCGTCTGCGAAAGTAGTTCCTGGCGAGATCGTCAACGACCGGGACGGGGATGAGCGGCGTCAGGCCGACGAGAACCGCGTGCGTGACGAGGCCGCGCTGAATGCCTTCCATCGCCTGTGAGTTGTCCCGTCTGTCGGCCATCTTCTCTCCTCCGTCTCGGCGGCGTCAGGGAAGAAATTAACACGGATGGACAGGAATAATAGCAAGGCGGAAGGATGAAGGATGAAGGATGAAGGCGCGGCTGCCCGGCCACCCTGCTTTCACTTCATCCTTCCGCCTTCATCCTTCCGCCTTGCCTTTTCGTCGCGGCGTGCCTTCGTGGTAAGTTGTCAGAGCACTAAAGAACTCCCCGCTTCTTCGGTCTCGACGCGCTTCGATGGCGATACGCAACATACTCATCTGCACGACGCAGGTTCCCTTCACTGCGGGCGGGGCCGAGTCGCACGTCGCCGGCCTGCGCGAAGCCTTTCGGGAGGCGGGCTACAACGCCGAGGTGGTGGCGCTGCCGTTCAAGTGGTATCCCCCTGCGGAGATCATGCGCGGCGCGCTCGCGTGGCGTCTGTTGGATTTGACGGAGGCGAACGGCAAGGCCGTTGATCTCGTCGTCGGGATGAAGTTTCCGGCCTACACGGTCGCGCACCCGCGCAAGGTTCTGTGGGTCATGCACCAGTACCGCGCGGCTTATAATCTCTGGGGCACGCCCTTCGACGACCTCTCGACACACCCCGAAGGCGCGCGCATGCGCGAATGGATTCGACATTGCGACGCGCGCTTCATCCCCGAAGCGCGCAAGGTCTTCGCCAACTCGCGCACGGTCGCCGAGCGCCTGCGCCGCTACAACGGCATCGAGAGCGAGCCGCTCTACCACCCGCCGCCGCGCGCCGACTCCTTGCGCGCGGGCGCGTCAGGCGACTACGTTTTTTATCCGAGCCGCCTCGAAGCGCAGAAGCGGCAGGAGCTTCTCATCGAGGCGCTGCGGCACACACGCACGCCCGTCCGCGCCGTCCTCGCCGGCTCGACGGGCGAGCGCGCGCGCTACGAGTCGCTCGTCAAGCGCCACGGCGTCGGCAAACGCGTCGAGTTGCGTGGTTTCGTGAGCGAGGAAGAGCTGTTGGAACTCTACTCCGGCGCGCTCGGCGTCTGTTACCTGCCGTTCGACGAGGACTACGGCTATGTGACGCTCGAAGGCATGCTCTCGTCGAAGCCTCTGATCGTGGCGCGCGACGGCGGCGGCGCGACCGAGTTCGTCGAGCACGGGCGTGAAGGTTTCATCGCCGACCCCGACCCGCGCGCGCTCGCCGAATGTCTCGACACTCTCTACTCCGACCGCGCCCGCGCGCGCCGCATGGGCGCGCGCGGGCGCGAGAAACTGCTGGCGCTCAAACTTTCCTGGCGCAACGTCGTCGAAAAGATCATCTCCGCGGCTGGCTGAAGTAGAATGATGACGGCGGCAGCAAGCCACGCGGCGGCGGTCGCCCACAGCATCAGAGTGTGCGTGAGTTGTCCCTGCCGGCGCGCGAGCGCGTAGACGAAGACCGTGGAGAGCGCCCAGCCCGCGACCGCGCCACACATGACCGTCTCCGCCCCGTCGAGCAGACGGCCCAGCACGCGGCGCACGAGGCACGCGCCGAAGAGTGCGGCTCCGACGAGAAATAGGGTCGCCAGCATCTTCGTTTCAACTCATCGTTTCAACTCGTCGCCCAGACCTCGCCATCACAGGGCCGCGAATCGAGTCTCGCACAAATATTCAACAGCGATGCATAAGCATTGAATCTTTGCATGAAATGTATAGTTTATGCGCTCATTCCTGAATTATTGTGCTAGGCCGCCGCGCCAGTCCGCGAAGGATTGTCCGCACGCTTGCGGACGCCGGAGAACCGTGGACTCGTCGGCTACCGCAGCGCGCTCGAACTCGGAGGCGACGTGTCGGTACTCGGAGGCGATGTGGTCGTGGAGATGGACGGCGCATCCGGCTCGGTCTTCGTGACGGCGAACAGCTCGTCGCCGGTCGCCTCGTCTCCGAAGCGCGCGACGAGGCGGAGACGGCCCGCAGCGACGCCGCCCCGCAAAAAGTCTTCCAACGCGACGCGGCCCGCGCCTTCGAGCGCCGCGTCGTGCACCACGAGATAAGAGACCGGGATGGCCTCAAGTAAATCGAGGAAGCGTTCGGGGACTGGTCGGCTCTGGCTCATCTCCTCCACGCCCTGCACTATCGGCGGTCGGAACCCGGAGACGCCGTTCACGAGCGGGCGCTCGTGGTCGGCGGCTCGAAGGGTGTAGAGGTAGTTGGCGTGACCGACCCCCGACGGCAACTCGACGACGCCGCCCTTCATCACCGTCTCCTTCAGTCGCAGCGTGACGGGGTCTGGGTCAACGTCGCCGCGCACGACCGCCAGCGGCGCTTCCCTCTGCTCGAAGAGGAGCAGCGCGATGATGAGCGCGAAGGCCGTCGCCTTCAGGGCGCGCGCTCGTCCGGCGGCGAGCCGCTCGACGGCGCGGCTCGCCCCCAAACCGGCCAGCAGGGAGAGGCCGACGAAGCAGACCATCGCCCAGCGCGCGGGCACGCGGATGCTTTGGAAGAGGGGCACGTACCTGAAGAGCATCCGGTGAAAGAAGAAGTTCATGCCGAACGACCCCGCGAAGCCGACGAGCACCCAGATCAGCCCGACGCCGACCGCCTCCGAAGGGCGACAGGCGCGCAGCGACGCCTTCAGGCTCGACGGCCTGAAGAGTCGAAGCAAGCCGGGCGGCGCGAGCGCGCAACGCACGACGAGCGCCGCCGCGCCCAGCGCGAGCGCACGCCACGGGCCTGAGACGTGAAACAACTCGACGCCGAACAGGTGCGGGCGCAAGTTCCCGTAGCCGACCGCGACGAGCGCCACGAACGCCGCCGTCAACGCGAGCGCGTCGAGCGCGTGAGCCAGCCAACTTCGATGGCCCTGCCGGGCGTCGCCCGCCGCCGCACCGCCCTGCCGCGCGCCGCCCAGAAGGAGCGCGGCGAGGGCCAGCAGCACAGGCAGCAGACCGGGGAAGAGTGCAAGCTCCGTCGTGTAAGTTGATACCGAACCGCCCAGCCCAGTCCAAAACTTGTTCTGCCAGTCAACGGTCAGCCAGTTGATGAAGTGCGCGGAGAAGAACCTGGCCTCCTCCGGCCCGCGCACGAGGCCGTAGAGTTTCGAGACCCGCAGGTAAGGAATGAGGAACGGAAGCAGCGCCGCCGAGGCGACGCCGAGCGCAACGCCCGCGCGCACCCAGAAGTCGCGTTCGCGCCAGCGGCGTTGGCGCGCGACGAGGAAGAGGCCGGTCAGCATGAGCGGTATCAGCGTCAGGACGAACCAGTGGACGCACGTCAGCGCGTTCATGAAGAACGCGACGCCGAGCCACGCCGCGCGCCGACGCGTCGGCGCGCGCACGTAAAGCACCAGTGCTTCGAGCAGGAGCGGAATCCACCCTGCGAAGAGGTACGTGATGTGCGGCAGGTGGTGAAAGCGGTACGGCACGAAGGCGAAGGCCACCCCTGCGACCCACGCCGCGCCGCGCGATGCTGTCAGCGTCCGCGTCAGGCGGAACGCGCCGTAGCCGCAGAGCGCGAACCCTGCGAGCGTGGCGATGCCGTGCACCGTCAGAGGCTTGAGGCCCGCGGCGTAGAGCGGGAAGAAAAAAAGGGCGATGCCGTAGTTGTGCTCGCTGAAGGCCAGCGTGTAGCGGTAGGGATAGAGAATGTTGGCGTCGAAGAGGTGGAGCGGGTCGTGGAAAGTCTGGTGGTAGTCCCACCACATGATCCATGCGTTTAGGTACGAGTCGCCCGTGTCGCCGACGGCGTCGCGCAGGTGTCGCGCCCAGGGCCACGTCATCAGGACGGTCAGGGCGACGAAGGCGAGGAAGATGAAAGACTCGCCCGCGGGCTTGCGAAGTCTCATGACGGGAGACGGCCCCGCCGCACGGCGCTGGGCGGATGTGTCGCGCCCTTCTGCAAGGCCGTTTCGCGCCTGCCTGAAGCAGCGCCGGAAGTGGAATCTGTGCTTCGCGCGTGATGACCTGACACTGTGTAAACGGATCGGTGGTTCTGCCCCGGAAAATTTTATGGTATTAATAATTGCCGGAGACTCAGGTTGTCAAGAAACGCCGACACGGGGAGCGGGCCGCGCCGCGTAAGGATTATCGTCTCCTTCCGGCGGGGCGCTCCGGCTGACGGCCCACCCGGCAGAATATTCACTTGTAACCTTCAAAGGAGAAAAGCTCAATGCAGATGAGGAAGGCCCTCGGCGCGTTTGCCTTCGCCGCCGCGCTCGCCGTGGCGGGCTGCGGCGGGGGCGGCACGGGCGGCGCAGGCAGCGCGGGCGGCACAGATAAGGGCGGGAACGTGCGCGAGGCCGAAAAGATAGTCGGCGAGGGGCGGGCCACCGGCCCGATGCCCGACGGCGCGTTCAAAGCCGCTATCTCCGCGCCCGACCCGCCGACGAAGATGCGGCCCGGCGAGAAGCAGACGCTCACGGTCAAGGTCAAAAACGTCGGCAACGCCCCGTGGCCCGCACACGGCAGGAGCGGCGACGGCTTCTATCAGGTGAACCTCGGCGACATCTGGTTCGATAACCAGGACAAGCGGGTGGAGAAACACCCCTACGTGCGGAGCGCGCTGCCGGGCGACGTGAAGCCCGGCGACGAGGTTGAGGTGCCGCTCACCATCACGGCCCCTTCGGCCCCCGGCGACTACACGCTTCAGATAGACCTGGTGCAGGAGATGGTCTCCTGGTTCGCCGAGAAAGGCAGCTCCGCTCCGAAGTTCAAAGTCAAGGTCGGCGGCTGAAAGCGCCGCCGGACTCCGCCATGAAACTCGCATACTTCAGCCCGCTCACCCCGCAGCGTTCGGGGATAGCCGATTACAGCGAGGAGCTTCTGCCGCGCCTTTCCGACGGCGCGCAGATCACGCTCTTCGTTGACGGCTTCGAGCCGGCCAGCCCCGACCTGCTCGCGCGCCTGCCCATGCGCGACTTCCGGCGCGACCCTTCCGCCCTGCGCTCGCTCGCCGAGTTCGACGCGGTCGTCTATCATCTGGGCAACGATCACCGCTACCACGCCGGCATACTCGAAGCGATGCAGGCACGCCCCGGCGTCGTCGTCTTCCACGACTTCGCGCTGCAAGAGTTCTTCCTCGGACTGGCGCGCGAGCGCGGCGACCTTCGCCTGTATCTCGACGAGGTGGGGGCCTGCCACGGCGAGGAGGCGCGGCGCGCGGCCGCCGAGGCACTCGCGTGCGGCGGCTCGCCTTCGATCCTCGCGCGCCCCGTCGAGTTCCCGCTCAACTGCCGCGTTGCGCGCTCGGCGGAAGCCATCGTCGTACACTCCGAGTGGAGTCGCGCTCGCCTCGCCCGCGTCGCCCCCGGCGTCCCCGTCGCGCACATACGGATGCCCGTCCGCCCCGCCGCCGCGAAGCAACACGACGAAGAGGCCGCGAAGGACGGCGAAGTCCGCATCGCCAACTTCGGCCTCATCACGCCGGGCAAAGGCATCGAGCACGCGCTGCGCGCACTCTCTCGGCTCAAAGACGAGCACCGCTTCCGCTACACGCTCGTCGGCGACCCGAACCCTTTCTTCGACGTGCGCGAAGTTGTCCGGCGCTACCGCATGGAGGAGCGCGTCGGCGTCACGGGCCACGTCTCTCTGGACGAGTTCGAGCGGCGCATCGCGGAGACCGACATCGCGCTCAACCTGCGCGAGCGCACCGTCGGCGAAACTTCGGCGAGCCTCTGCCGCATCATGGCCGCGGGCGTCTGCGCCGTCGTCATCGACGTGGGCTGGTACTCGGAACTGCCCGACGACTGCGTCGTCAAAGTCCCGCTCGGCGCGCACACCGACGCGCTGCTCGCGGCCTACCTCGAACGGCTCATCGAGGACAGCGCGCTGCGCAGGCGCATCGGCGAGAACGCGCGGCGCTACGCGCTCGCCGAGCACTCCGTCGAGCGTGCCGCCTCGGACTATCTCGCCTTCATCGGCGAAGTCGCCGCGCGCCGCCCGCGCCGCCGGCTGGTCTCTTCGGTCTCGAACGAACTCGCGCTCCTCGGCGTCGGCGACGCGGACGAGAGCGTCCTCCGAGGTGTCGCCGCCGACATCGCCGCGCTCGCGCCCGCGCACGTTTTCGAGAGCGACTCCGCGACAGGCGGCAACGGCAACACCGCACACGCCTTCGCTCGCGCGTGCGACCAACGAGCGGGACAACAGACCGGCGAGGCGGCGTCAGTTCGGATGGGCGCGACGACGCGCGCGGCGGCTGCTTCGTCCGCGGCAGGCGGGAACGGCGACGCCGCGGCAGGCGGGAACGGCGACGGTGCGGGAGTCGGGTCGGCGATTCCTTCATCAACCTCAGACGGGCGGATGCCGAAGATCGAAGGTGTTGACTACAAGCGCGCGGCGGTCGAGTACCTGGGCCGCCTCTCGGAGGAGCGCCGCCACCACCTGCGGACGAAGCCCTTCTACAACCTCGCCAACCGGCCCACGAAGTACAAGGGTGAGGGGCTTGACGAGGACGCGCGCCGACACTTCTGCGACTTCGCCAACATGGCCGTCGCGCTCGCCCTGCCCGCGGGCAGCCGCGTGCTCGACGTGGGCTGCGGCTCAGGCTGGCTCAGCGAATATTTCGCGCGCCTCGGCTACGAAGTCCGCGGCATAGACATCAGCCCCGACCTCGTCGAGATGTCGCGCGAGCGCGTCGCGCGCGTGCCCTACGGCGTTGACCACGAGACCAGCTTGCGCTGCACGTTTCAGGTGCACGACATCGAGCGAGCGCCGCTGGCAGAGCGGTTCGACGCCGTCATCTGCTACGACTCGCTTCACCATTTCGAGGACGAGCGCGCGGTCGTCCGCCACCTCGCGGCGATGCTTCCCGTCGGCGGCCAGCTCTTCATCCTCGAAGGCGAGCGCCCGCCCGCAGGCTCCCGGGGCGAGGAAGAGCTGCGCGAAGTGATGCGCGAGTTTCGCACGCTCGAATCGCCCTTCGACCACCGATACCTGCGCGCGCTCCTCGACGAGCAAGGCTTCGCCGTCGTCGGCGACTACGTCTCGGTCAACGGCCTCTTCGAGCGCGACCGGCTCGAAGGCGACCGGCTGCCTTTGCTCAAGCTCCCGACCAACTATCACTACTTCACCTGCAAGAAGGTCTGCGAAGGCGCACGCGCCTCGACCGTGCCCGACAGCCGGCGGCCCGGCACGCTCGCCGCGCGCTTTCAACTCCTTGCGCCCGCGCCCGCGCGCGTCGCGCCCGGAGAGATGCTCGTCGTCCCGCTCGCCATCGAGAACACAGGCGACACGCTCTGGCTCACCGACCAGACGGCCCGCCCCGGCGTCGTCATGCCCGCCGTCAGAGTTTTCGACCGGGAGGGCGCGCTCGTCAGCGAGTTCCACGGCGAGCCGCTTCTGCCGCGCGCCGTCGCACCCGGCGAGACGGTCGAACTCAAGATCGAGTACGTCGCGTCGCGCCGCGGGGGCGCGTACACGCTCAAACTAGACCTCGTTGACCAACACGTCTGCTGGTTCGAGCAGCGAGGCTCCGAGCCGTTGTTGATTCGTTTCGATGTCGTTTGAAAGACGATGACAAGGGAAGAGATTCTGTCGGAGCTTGAGCGGCTTCAGCCGTGGTTCCACCGCATCGCCCTCGGTGGCGACCTCCACACGAAGACCGAGAGCGTGATGGGCGAGCCGGTGGATCACCCGGCGGGGCCGTGGGAGACCATCGGCAAGTGCCTGCCCGAAGACCTTTCGGGCAAGACGGTGCTCGACGTGGGCTGCAACGCGGGCTTCTACGCCATCGAGGCGAAGCGGCGCGGCGCGCGCCGAGTCCTCGGCGTTGACGGTCAGCGGCAGCACGTCCGCCAGGCCGTCTTCGTCCGCAAGCTGCTCGGACTCGACATCGAATACCGCCGCATGAACGTCTACGAGCTGACGCGCCGACGCGTCGGCGCATTCGACATCACGCTCGCGCTCGGACTCGTCTATCATCTCAAGCACCTCGTCCTCGCGCTCGAAAATCTCTACGAGGTAACGCGCGAGATGCTCGTCGTCGAGACGGCCATCCTCCCGCCCAGGCGCACGCCCAAATCTTTCACGCACCCCGTCGGGCGCACGTTGATGCGTCTGCACCCGCTCGTCTACGTCGAGAACCCGCCGGAGGCGAAGGAGCAGGTCTTCAACTGGTTCCTGCCGAGCGTCGAGGCGCTCACGGCGCTGCTGCGAAACACAGGCTTCGACGAGGTGGAAGTCTTCGAGGTGAAGAACGAGCGCGCCGTCGTCGTCTGTCGAAAGACGCACGAGCGCGCCGATTCGGACGCCCTGCAACACTACGTCGCCGCGCTCGTGCTCGAAGCGGGCGCGGGCGCGCCCCCCCCCGGCAAAGAACTCTCGTTCACGCTGCGCGTCGAGAACACGGGCCTTGCGCGCTGGCCCGCGCAAGGCGACGGGCCGGACGGGCGCGGGGCCATACACCTCGGCTCGCACCTTCTGCGCGATGACGAGGAGGAGGTCGCCTGGGACTACGCACGCGCAGACCTGCCCCGCGACCTCGAACCGGGCGAGTCGGCGCAAGTCATCATCAAAGCCCGCGCGCCCGACGCGCCGGGCCGCTACATCATCGAGTTCGACATGGTCGCCGAGCACGTCGCGTGGTTCGAGGACTTCGGCTCCGGCACGCTGCGGCACGAACTCATCGTTGAAAAGCCGTGAACCGTGAACCGTGACGAGAGAAATCCTGTCTTCATCTCGTCACGGTTCACGGTTCACGGCTTTTCTTTTCCAACTTTTTCGGCCCGGCTCGCGTCAAAAGGGGGTGCGCGGGCGGCATCAGCGCGCGGCCATCCGAGGGTTTAAATCTTCGAGTTTAACGAAGTTGACAAACGTCCGGAGCGATGTCTACACTGACGTTGGTCGTAACGGCAGCAGCAGCCCCGCTTCCGGCAAGAGTTAACCCGGCACACTTTGCCCTTGGGCCTCGCGGGCGGCGGACTCACCCGCCCCGTTCGGAAATATTTTGGAGCAACAGGATGCGTAAGTTAATCGTGGCAGTTTTCGTCGTGGCCTTTGCCGCCGCGCCCGCTCTCGCGCAGAGCCAGCAGGCTCCGACGCTGCGAATCGTCTCGGAGGACGGCAACCGCCTGCCCTCGGATTTGCTCTACGGCAACACGAAGGTCAAGCCTCTGCGCCTGCGCCCCGGCACTAACCAGCCGATCACGATTGACGACACGGACTTCTACGTCCAGCAGCAGTACGTTGACTTCCTCTCGCGCTTCCCGGATCAGTCGGGCTTCGCGTTCTGGCAGAACGACATCAACCAGTGCGGCGCGAATCAGTCTTGCATTGACGCACACCGCGTCAACGTCTCTGCCGCCTTCTTCCTCTCGATAGAGTTCCAGCAGACGGGCTACTACGTCTACCGGCTCAACAAGGCCGCGTTCGGCAACATTCCGAACACGCCCGTCCCTGTGCGCCGCGAGACCTTCATGCCCGACACGCGCTCGATCTCGAACGGCCTGGTCGTCGGCGCTCAAGGTTGGGAGCAGCAGTTGGAGTCGAATAAGGTCGCATTCACTCAAGGCTTCGTCGGGCGCTCGCAGTTCACATCGCTCTACCCGACGACGCAGACGCCCGCGCAGTTCGTGGACGCGTTGTTTGCGAACACCGGCATCACGCCCTCGACGACGGATCGCAACGCGGCCATCGGCGAGTTCGGCGCGGGGGCGACCAGCACCGCCGACTCGGCGGCGCGCGCCCGTGCGCTGCGCGACGTGGCCGAGAACGCGTCGTTCCAGCAGAGCGAGTTCAACAAGGCTTTCGTGCTGATGCAATACTTCGGGTACCTCAAGCGTAACCCGAACGACCTGCCGGACTCGGACTACAGCGGCTACAACTTCTGGCTCTCGAAGCTCAACCAGTTTGGCGGCGACTTCAACAATGCCGAGATGGTCAAGGCGTTCATCTCCTCCATCGAGTACCGCACCCGGTTCTAAACAAGTTCGATAAAGCGAAGGCTGAAAAGCGTGAGGCGGTCAACCGATGTTGACCGCCTCATGCTTTTTTATGAACCGGCGCGACCTCAGTCGCGCACGGCGACGAGCGTCGGCCTCTGCTCGAAGCGGCCCTCGTAGTCGTGGTAGTAGTTCGAGTAGCCGATCCGTGCGATGCTGAATCCGAGTATTGCCAGCACCTCGCGGTAGAGACTGAGCGAGTAAGTCCACCAGGTGAAATCGTTTTCGGGCCGGTCGGCGCGCGGCTCGAAGCGCGCGACGCGCTCCTCCGTGTCAACGAGCGGCGTCACGAGCACCAGAGTCTCGCGCGTCAGCCGCGCCACCGAGCCGAGCGCCGTGACCTGATCGCTCAGGTGTTCGAGCACCGCGCCGACAATCGAAACGTCGAACTCGCCCAGCTCCCGCGGCAGCGCGTAGATGTTCCCGTAGTAAACTTCGGCCTTCGAGCCGAGCAGCCGGTGGCAGAGCCAGTAGGCGTTCTTCCACTTCTCGATGGTGCAGCCGTAGTCGTCAACCCAGCCCTCGTAATCTGTGTAGTAAGGCTTGTCCTTGAAAGGCACGAACGCCTGCTGCCTCACGTCGCTCATGTCGAACGAGACGACGCGCGCTGCGCCGAGCCGCTCGGCCTCGAAGCTCAGGAAGCCCGTGGCCGTGCCCACGTCGAGCACGGTTTTGCCGGCCACCGAGACGCCGCCGACGTAATCGTCGAAGCGCCCGCGCAAGTCCCAGTGGCCGCGCACGAGGCCGAAGCCGGGCACGTCCATCGTGTGATAGAAGTAGCAGTCTTCCAGCCGCTCGACGAGGCGCGGCTGCGCGAACAGCGAACCCCTCTCCGCCCCTCCGCTCATGTCGCTTGCCCTCGGCTTCTCTTCTCTCAAGACCGTTTGACGCCCCGCCCCGCGGCGACTTCCGCGCCCCTAACCTCCGCCGCTCGTCATTCAGACTTCCTCATTCAGACTTCCTCGCGGACTGTGACTGCCTCAGCGTCCTTCTTCAACCCGGCTCCGCGTAAGCTCAAACGGCGCGGGGGCCGTCTCGTCACGACGCGCGCCGACCAGAGCAAGAGCGCCGCGAGCGTGAGCAGCGAGACGAGGAGTCCGATTAAAACCGACTTCGGTCGGTAGACGAACTCGACGCGGTGCTCGCCCCCCGCGAGCGCGACGCCGCGCAGGGCGTAGTCCACGCGCAGCGTCTGCGTCGCGCGCCCGTCAACGTATGCGCGCCAGCCCGGATAGTGATTCTCGCTCAAGACGAGAATCGAGGGCGCGGACGAAGAGGTCTTCAGCTCGATGCGGTTCGGCTCGCGCCGCGTCACCTCCACGCGCGCCGACGCGTCTTCGATAGCGGCCTCCGGAAAGTCGAGCGGAGCCTCGACGAGCGCCGTCCGGCGCGGCTCCCACTCCGCGCCGCCGGGCATGCGTCCCGTGCGGATCACGCCGAGCATCTCATCTTCCGACAGAACACGCGGCGCGGACGCGAGCCACGCGCGCGGCAGCACGCGCGTGTTCTCGAACACCGCCACTTCGCCCACCTGCGCGAGCCGCTGCCATCGCCGCGTCGCCGCGTCGCCGGCTCGCCGCGCCGTCGTCGCCCTCGCCGCCGCCGCAGTCGTCGCAGGCCCGGACGACTGCGACGACTGCGATGACTGTGACGATTGCGGCGACTGCGATGATTGCGACGCCGCTTGCGTTCGGCTCTGCCGCGACGGCGTCTGTGTCCGGCCCGGCGGCGGCTGCGCCGGAGTTGAAGCTGATTCCTTCCTCACCCACTCGCGGCGCAGGGGGAACGCCTTGCCGCCCACCTCGTCAACGAGCGACACGCGCAGCACATCGAGCGTCAGATCGGGCGCGCGTGGCAGACGCGCGACCGTGATCTCGCCGCCCGTGATGACGGACTTCTCCGGCAGCTTGAAGGACGAGACATAGGTGTGGCCCTCGTAACGTCCCTGCGCGTCCTCGACCGCGTAGCTCGTCGCCACGGGCGCGCGGCTGTGCTTGATCTGCGCGCTGATGTCTGCGCGGTCGTAGGCCCACTCGGAGGTGTGCTCGCCCGCGCGCAGGTCGAAGTCGAAGGTCTTCCCATCCTCGGCGCGCAAACTCATGCGCGCGACGACCGTGCCGTCGGGCACTTCAACCGACCACGACAGGTTCGACAGAAGCGCCACGCGGTCGGCCTCGACCGGCGGCGCGTCGAAGAGGAGGCGCGCGCCCGCGCCGGCGTTCGGCAGCCCCAGGTCTTCCGCCGCGAAACGCTGCCCGCCGAACTCCGCCGTCGCCGCTGGGAAGTCCGGCGAGACGACGGGCGAAGTCGGCGGCGCGGTCTTCGACGCATCCTTCGGCCCGCCCTCCGCTTCGCCCGCGAACGGCCTCGTCAGCAGATAACGCACGTTGAGCAGATCAAGCTCGCGGCCCTCGCCCCGCAGCGTCCGCTCCGGGTCGGTGAGTTCGCCCCAAACCTTCATGTCGCCCGCCAGACGACTGTAGCGCGATAAGCCGAAGCCGTCGTACCCGGCGGCGTTCTCGACGCCGTACATCTCGTAAACGTCCGGCTGTAGTTCGGCTATCCAGCGACCGCCGGGCGTGTTCGCCGGGACGGGCAGCGAAGGGTCGAACGGCTGGTCTTCCGTCAGGATGCGATACGGCTCAACGCCCGCTTGTGACCTGCCCTCGCCGCCGTCCTGCGACCCGCCCCGAACCTCGGCGCGTGCGCCTTCCTGCGACTCGCGCTCGCGCAGGTAACGCACCGTCGTCGGCTCGCCCCACAGCTCGGAGTCGAACTTCGGACTGCCCGTGCGCCAGCCGCTCGACTGCCCCCACACCGCAGAGTCCAGCGCGATGAGTGCGACTAACAACAACGCCGCGCCGCGCCTGCGCCCGCGCGCGAAGACCCACACGGCCCACGCGCCCGCCGCCGCGAACGCGACCGGCAGGAAAAGCTCCGGCGCGCGCAGCAAGCCGACCGGGGCTACGCGACCGAGGCGAAAATCAAAGGGCCGCCCCCACGTCACCGCGAGGCACGTCAACACGAATACACACGCGCCGACCGCGAGCGCGCGCCGCGAAGTCTTCGACTCGCCGCGCCGCTCTGCGATGACCGTCAGCCCGCGGCCCGCGAGCACGGCCATTGCGAACTCGACTTCCAACAGGTGTCGCGCCGGGACGCGAAAGAGGTTCAGCACCGGCACGTAGTAAATCAGTCGGTAGAGTCCGAGCGGCGCGTAGCGTCCGAGCGCGAGCGCGAGACAGACCGTTGCCGCCGCGGCCCAGAACTTCGTGCGCGTGTCGGGCCTGAGGACTACAGCGAGCACGGCCAGCATCAACGTCGCCGCGCCGACGTAGGCGACGTATTCGCCGAAGAACGAAGGGCCGACGTAAGGCGCGCGAAACAGTCTGCCGTCGCCGCCGCCCGAAAGGAACGGCGCGAAGAGCGTGAGCACGAAGCGGCGCGGCATCGAGAACGAGGTGAAGAAGTCGTAGGTGGCGTCGGCGCGCGGGCTGTTGCGCAGCAACTCGAAGGTCGGTACGATTTGCATCGCGGACAGAAGCACGCCCGCGCCGACGAGGACGAGCGAGCGCAGGTAGTCGGCTCGCCTTTCGACGGAGGCGCGCGCCAGGACGAGGGCGTAGGCGGACGCCAGCAGCAGCGAGTAAGCGAACGTCTGCTGGTGGCCGACGAAGGATTGCAGTGCGACGAGCACGGCCAGCATCACGCCGCGCCAGCGTCGGCCCGTCGAGCCGTAACCGTCAACGGCCCACAGAACCCACGGCAACATCGCGCCCGTCTGCGCGACGTTCGTGTGGCCGATCTGGCAGACCATGAAGGCGCTCCACTGCCAGACGAGGCCCGTCACCAAAGCACCCGCCGTGCTCGCCCCGCCCCGCCGTGCGTAAAGGAAAGCGCCGAGGCCCGCGAGCGAGTAGGTCGAGAGCATCAACAGGTTCGTGGCGACCGGCGCGTTGAAGGCCAGATAGAACCAGTTGAGCGGGAAGAGCACGCCCCCTTGCGCCGAGCCGTGCAGGGGCATGCCGCTGAAGACGTATGGGTTCCAGAGCGGGAGACTTCCGGCGAGCGTGATGCGCGCGGCGGCGACGCGCAGAGGCACGTTGAAGATCACGCCGTCGTCGGGCGAGATGACCAGCTCGCGCGCGACCGCCGGGAAGAAGTAGGCGAGCGGCGCGAGCGCGACGGCGAGCGCGGCCAGACGGTCGGCGCGCACCCGCAGGCGAGAGGTGTATGGACGAGTCATTGAATCAGGAGCGTGAACCGGCGGACAGCACGGCCCTCGTCTTCGAGCCGCGCCGCGCCGTGGCCGCAGTGCGGCGCTGGGCGGTCGAGCGCCGGGCGGCGCTCGCGTGCGCCGCTCTGCTCGTCGTCGCGTCCTTGCAGATGCTCGCGGTCGTCGCGCGCAAGAGCATCACCGTTGACGAGATCGTGATGATTCCCGCGGCATACTACCACCTCGCCGCGGGCAACCTCCAACTCGTCAACGAACACCCGCCGCTCTCGAAAATACTCGCCGCCGTCCCGCTCCTCTTCGTGCAGCCGGACGAGGTGCGGCCCGAACAAACGGGCTTGCCGCCCGACTCGCCCGAATGGAAGTGGGCCTATCAGGAGAGTTTCTGGGAGAACAACCCCGGCCTCTTCGAGTCGCTCTCCTTCTGGCCGCGCCTGCCGATGATCGCACTCACCTGTGCGCTCGGCCTCTTCGTCTTCCTCTTCGCGCGCGAGATGTTCGGGGCGCGCGCCGCCCTCTTCGCCGTCGCGCTCTTCGCGTTCGAGCCGACGGTGCTCGCCCACGGGCGCGTCGTGCAGACCGACATCCCCGCCGCCTTCGGCTACCTTCTGCTCTTCTTCGCGCTTCAACGCTACCACGCCGCGCCCGCGCCCCGGCGTGCGTTGTGGCTGGGCGTCGCCGCCGGCGTGGCGATGCTCTCGAAGTTCTCGATGCTGCTCGCCGGGCCTGTGCTCGCCGTCTACTTCCTCGCGCGGCTGTGGCGCGCGCCGCGTTCGGGGCACGCCCGTTCGAGCGTGCTCAGGCACGCCGCGCTCGTCGCGCTGGCCGCGCTGCTCGTCGTCAACGCGGCTTACTTCTTCCAGCACCGCCCGCTGGGCGACGCCGACGCGCTGTGGATTCAGAAGGCGTTCCCTTCACACGGCGGGGCGTTGATGACGACGGCGAGTGCGCTCTCTTACCTTCTGCCGACGGACTTCGTGCTCGGCGTCTTCTTTCAAATCTGGCACAACGGCGAGGGGCACCCCGCCGGACTGCTCGGCATGTACCGAAGCACCGGCTGGTGGTACTACTTCCCCGTCGCCTTCGCCTTGAAGACGCCGCTCCCCTTCCTCCTTCTGTCACTCGCCTCGCTCGTCTGGGCCGTGCGCGAGTGGTTGCAGAGGCGCGACCCGCGGCTGCTCTGGCTGCTCGTGCCCTTCGCCCTTTACACGGCCTTCGTCCTCTTCAGCAACATAGACATCGGCGTGCGCTACTACCTGCCCGCCTACCCTTTCCTCTTCATCCTTTCGGGCGCGTTGCTCGAACGCCTCCTCCGCTCGCGCCGAGCGCGACGCGCCGGGGCGCTGGCCGCCGCCGCGCTTCTGTGCTGGACTGTTGTCGAGGCCGCGCGCGCCTACCCCGACCACATGAGCTACATGAATCAAATGGCGAGCCGAGCGCCGCACTGGTGGTATCTGTCGGACTCCAACGTCGAGTGGGGCGACGACGTGCACGACCTCGCCGCGTACCTGCGCGCACGCGGCGAGACGCGCGTGCGCGGCGCGTTCCTCGGCGGCTTCCTGACGCTGCACCACTACGGCGTTGATTACCTCGACCTGCTCGTCGCAGACCCGTCGAAGCTCCCCGCGGCTCGCTACACAGCCATCGGCGCGAGTTTTCTCAACGGCTCGACCGTGCCGCTCCGGAAGAGGCCGGACGGCTCGACGCAGACCGACGCCGAGCGCGTCAACAGCTTCGACGCCTACCGACGCCGCGCGCCCGAAGCAGTCTTCGGCGGCTCGATCTATCTCTACCGCGAGGACGGCCAGTAGGCTCCCCGACACGATGACGCCGCCGCGACAACTGCACGGCCCTTTCACACGCCGCGGCGCGGGCGTTATTTTTCTCCTCCTGCTCGCTGCGGGCCTCGCGCTCTACGCGTCGGATGCGGCCACGAATCCGCCCGGCTTCTACATAGACGAATCCTCAATCGCCTACAACGCTCACACGATTGCGCGCGACGGACGCGACGAGCACGAAGAGGCTTGGCCGCTCTTCTTCCGCGCCTTCGGCGACTACAAGAATCCGACTTACGTTTACCTGCTCGCCGCGCTGTTTCGTTTGACGGGGCCGAGCATCCTCGCGGCGCGGCTCCTGAGCGCGACGCTCGGCGCGGCGGCGGCGCTCGTGCTCGGACTTCTCGGCGCGCGCGTCGCGGGGCGGCGCGAGGTGGGACTGTTCGTCTGCCTGACGGCGCTCCTGACGCCGTGGCTGTTCGAGCTGAGCCGTGTCGTCGTCGAGGTGGCGATGTATCCGCTCGCGCTCGCGCTCTTCCTGCTGTGCGTGCGGCGCGCGTCGGAGAGGCACAGGTGGACTTGGGCGGATGCCCTGGCGCTCGCGGCGACGCTCGCGCTTTTGACTTACACCTACTCGATAGGTCGCCTGCTCGGCCCGCTGCTCGCGCTCGGCCTCGCGCTCTTCGCCACGCGCGCGCGCCTGCGCGGATTGCTGCTCGCGTGGAGCAGCTACGCTCTGTCGCTCGCGCCCCTCCTCGTCTTCCAGCTACGACACCCCGGCGCGCTCGGCGCGCGCTTCCGCATCATCACCTACATCACGCCGCAGAGCACCTTCGCGGAAGACGCGTGGGAGTTCGTCCGACACTACGCGGCCAACCTGAACCCGTGGCGTATGCTCGTCGCGGGCGACCCGAACGCGCACCAGATTGCGAGCATCTACGGCACGGGGCCGGTGCTCGCGGCAACCTTCGTGCTCGCCGTCGCGGGCGCATGTCTCATGCTGCGCCGGGCGCGGCGAGATGCGTGGGGCCTCTTCCTCATCTACGGTCTCGCCGCATCCTTCGTGCCCGCCTCGCTCACCAACGACGACTTCCATCTGCTGCGACTCGCCGCCGTGCCGGTCTTTCTCGTCGCGCTCGCCGCGCCCGCGCTCGCGTGGCTCCTCGAAGACGACGCGCGCACGGAGACGGATGCACGCATAGAGAAGGACGCGCGCACGGAGAATGGTGCGCGCATGGAAAAGGGCGCACGCGCGCGCCGCGCGTTGCTCGTCGCGGCGGTCGCGCTGACGCTGGCGCAGGGGCTTGTCTTCCAGTGGCAGTATCGCGCGAGTGCGCGCTCGCCGCGACGCCTCCATCTTTTCGACGCCGACTACACGGCCCTGATTCTCCCGACGGCGCTCGACGCTGCCGGCCCGCGCCCCGTCTATCTGGCCGACGCTCCGGCAATCCCCGGCTACATACAGGCCCGCTGGCAGGCGACGCTCCGGCGAATCCCACACGACGAGTTCGTCCTGCTAGCGCCGGACGCGGGTGCGCCCGAAGGCGCGGTTGTCATCACGACCGAGGACAGTTGCCCGCGCTGCCGCGTGCTCGCACAGAGCAATCCCTACACGGTTTACGTGGCGGAAGGCGAGCCGCGCGCCTACGCGCCTTTGGACGCGGGCGGATTTCGCGCGGAGCTGAGCGCGATTGGCCCGCCCGCGCATCTGCGCGCGAAGGAACAGACAACCGTGCGCGTCCGCGTGCGAAACACAGGCGACGCCGTGTGGCTCGCGCGCGAGCGCGGGGCCTCGCCGTTTCAGTTGAGCGCAGGCAACCACTGGCTCGACGCAAGCGGCAACGTGGTCGCCAACGACGATGGGCGTGCGCCGCTGCTGCGTGACCTTCATCCCGGCGAGGAGGCGGAGTTGCCTCTCGTCGTCAACGCGCCGCGGCGCGCGGGCGATTACCTTTTAGAGATAGACGTGCTGCAAGAGGGCGTGTCCTGGTTCGGGCCGAAAGGATCGAACACCCTTCGAGTGCCTTTGAAGGTCGAATGAAAGACGGAAGACGGAAGTGAAGGCAAACGGCTTTCACTTCCGTCTTCCGTCTTTCCGTCTTCATCCTTTTTCATTTCATCCTTCCGTCTTCATCCTTCCGTCTTCGTTCTTCTCTTCAACGCTTCCGCGTAAACCTCAAGGGTCATGCGTGCCGTGCGCGCCCACGAAAACTCCGCGGCGCGGCGAAGGCCCGCGTCCGAGAGTGCGCGGCGCGCGCCTTCGTCGTCGAGGAGTTCGACGAGGGCGCGCGTCAGTTCTTCGGGGCTGGTCGAATCAACCAGACGCGCCGCGCCGCCCGTGACCTCTGCGACGGCGGGCGCGCGGCCCGCGATGACCGCCGCGCCGCAGCCCATCGCTTCGAGCGGCGGCAGGCCGAAGCCCTCGTAGAGGGAAGGGTAGATGAAGAGGCGGCAGGACGAGTAGAGGGCGCGCAGGTCTCGGTCGCAGAGGTAGCCCGCGAACACGACGCGCTCGCGCGCGGGCGATTTTTCTACGGCTTCGAAGAGGGGCTGGCTCAGCCACCCGCGCCCGCCCGCGACGACGAGTTGAAGTTCGCTTCGTGGCCGCGCCCGCAAGACCTCCTCGAACGCGGCGAGGAGCGCGGGCAAGTTCTTGCGCGGCTCAACCGTGCCGACCGTGAGCAGGAACTCGTCGCCGACGCCGAGCCTGCGCCTCGTCTCTTCGGTTTCAACGAAGGCCAGAGGCTTGAAGCACTCGCGCGCCGCCTCCGGCACGGCGAAGACCTTCGAGGCCGGTGCGCGCAGGTGCGCGCAGACCTCGCGCCGCACGCTCTCGGTCGGGGTGATGACGGCGTCCGATGCGCGCAGCATCAGCGGCAGCCGTCGGCGTGCGCGCCGCACGCGCCCCGCCTCGTGCGTCTCCGGACGAAGCAGGAGCGAGAGGTCGTGGATGGTGATGACCTTCGCGCCGCCTCCCCACAGAGGCACTTCGTAGTTCGTGCCGTGGAAGAGCGCGAGGCCGCGACGCCTCACGTAGCGAGGCAAGCCCGCCGCGAACCAGCGCCGACCGAGCGCGCCCACACGCACGCGCACCGGCTTCAAGTTCGTGGGCGAGGGCGGCTGCGCTTCGTTCAACTTCAAGGGCGGGTAAGAAGACGGATAGACAAGCTCGAAGTCTTCGAGCGGCGCGGCTCGCGCGAGCGAGCGCGCAAGCTCAAGCGTGTAGTGGCCGACGCCCGCGAGCGGCTCGGTGAGCGGGATGGCGTCGAGACCGATGAGCATAAAAGCAGTGAGCGGTGAGCGATGAGCGGTGAGCAGCTAAGAGTTCAAAGGAAACGGGGCTTGGAGATCATGTCCAAGCCCCACCTTTTTACTGCTTACCGCTCACCGCTCACCGGATCGTGATGTGCGGTGCGGAGTCCGCCGGGCGGCTGGTGAAGGTGCCCGCGCTGGTCGTCACGGAGACGACGACGGGCACATCGCCCGCGCCGGCGAGCGCCGCCGGAAGCTCGACGATGATCTGGTCGAAGCCGGGCGTGAGCGAAGGCCCGACGAAGTGCACGGGGCCGGCGACGAGGTCGGCGGTGCCGACGATGGCGGTCGTGCCGATGTTGACGGTGACGCTGCTCGTCGTCGTGACGCCGCGCACGCCCGTCAGCATGATGAGCAGGCGCGTCGGCACGGTCTCCGTGTCGGTCGAGGTGCAGTCGCCGGTCGCCTGCGAACCCTTCGGGATCGTCGTCGTCACCGCGAACGGCTCGCCCGAAGGCGCGACGCAGGGGTTGGTGACGTTCAGCACAGCCGCGCGCCCGCCCGCCCCGTTCGTCGAGGTGAAGATGTCGGGCTGCGCCGGGTTGAGCTGGACGGACGTGCGGATGAGCGCGCCGTTATTGAAGATGACGACGGGCTGCGCCGTGGTCGAGGCTGCGAGGCCGACGGGGACGACGAAGTTGATCTGGTTCGGCGCGACGAAATAGAGGCCGGCTGCCGCGCCGCTGACGGAGACGGAGACGCCGTTCAACTCGATGGGCAGGGGTGGCCGCCGCTTCACCTCGTGCGCGTTGTTCGGGTCAACCTGCCTTTGCGCGGGCGCGAGCGTGAGCGTCGAGTTGATGATGCCGAGCATGCCGGGCGCGAGGCCCGTCACCGCGGGCGGCGTCGGCGCGGGCGTGGGCGAGACGACGGGCGCGTCGCTCGCGCCGGTGGAGAAGGTGACGGGCGCGGGCGAGGCCGCGGGCGTCGGGCTGGGCGCGGGCGTCTCGCTCGTCACGTTCGGCGTGAGCACGTAGAAGACTTCGGAAAGGAGGTCGGTGTTGCCGCCGCCCAGCTCGCCCGTCAGGCTCAGCGCCACGCGCCGGATGTCGTCCGCCGGGAAGGGCTGGAGCGGTGCGAAGACGTTCGGTTGGTTGGTCAGGCGCGAGACCTGATTGAGCGCCGAGACGGGCGCAGTGAAGACCTGCGTCCTGTCGCCGAGGTTCAGCCCCGTGGCGTCGTTTATGGCGAGGGCCGTGCCGTCCGCCTTCAGGTTCAGCACCGAAGACCAGACGATGCGCGTGCTGTCGCCGGTGAACGTGGGCCAGCGCTCGCCCACGTCGGTCTGATCGGAGGGCGGTCGGCTGGCGACCAGCGTGAAGGTGTTCGCGGTGAGGTTGTAGATGTAGATGCCGGTCGAGACCGCGAGCGGCGTCGAGGGCAGAGAGCCGTCCGCGTTGAAGTTCGCCAGCGACTCGAAGGCGAGGAGTTTCCCGTCGCGGCTCAGGCGTCGCCCCGGATTCAGGAGGTTGACGCTGACGCCCGTCTCGGCCCCGTTAGAGAGAAGGTGCGGCGTCTGCGTCACGGCGCGCAGGCCGGAGACGGCGGAGCCGCTGAAGTTGGCGACGTAGATTTCGCCGTTGCCCTTGTTGGCTGCCGCCTCGCTCGTGCCGATGTCGGCGTTCGAGATGAAGGCGAGGACGTTTCCGCTTCCCGAAAGCGAGGGGTTGTTGTTGAAGACGAGCGTGCCGAGCGGGTTGCTCGAAGTCGGCGGCGTGTCCAGCGTGTTCGTCACCTGCACGAAGGTGCCGGTCAAGCGGTTGAAGATGAAAATCTCCTGATTGCCGTCGGCGTTCGACTCGCCGGGGATGCCTGCCTTCGACTGCGAGACGAAGGCGATGAACGAGGCGTCGTCGTTGACGGCGGGCGCGTCGTTGTCGAGCGCGAAGAAGGGCGTGACGTTGGTCGCTCCGGGACGCGGCAAAGCCGAGGCGGGCGTGAACGTGATGCGCGTCATCGTGCCCGTCGAGAGATCAACGGGCGCGACCTCCGTCCCGCTCGTCAGGTCAACTTCCGGGGCCTGCGGAATCTGGTAGATGAAAATCTCCGTGTTGCCGTCCGTATGGAGCGCGGCGGCGTTGGCGTTGCCGTCGAAGTTCGCGGGCGAGAGCGCGGGGCTGGCGTCGCTGTAGGCGTTCGAGATGAAGACGATGAAGCGCCCGTCGTGGCTCATGACGGGGCGCAGGTTGACGACGCGCACGTCAATGTTAGTCGGGTCAATGGGCGACGCCCCGGTATTTATCAACGCGTTCTTCGTGTTGGTGATCTGGAAGATGCGGCGCTGCGCGTAGTCGAAGAGGAAAATCTCCGAGTTGCCGTCGGCGTTGTTGCGCGCCGCGGTGCGCTCGGTTGCGATGTCGCCCTCCGACTCGATGACGACGAAGCGCCCGTTGCCGCTCACATCGCCGGCGAAGGAGTTGCGCGGCAGAGGCAAGGGCGTGCCCGTCGGCGTCGGTGTGGGCGTCGGCGTCGGGCTGGGCGTCGGCGTCGGGACTGCCGGGATGCTCGTGTTAGTGACCTGGAGGATGAGATTGTCCGGCGTGGGCGAGAGCGTCTGCGCGCGCGCGCCCGCGGATGCACCGAGGAGCAGGACGAGCGCGAACAGCGCCGCGCCAAAGCGCGACAGACGATAAGAGTGCTTCACGAAAAACCCTCCGGACGAGAGCATATTAGAACGCTGACGAATTAGGCCCAAGGGAGACTTTCGGGCGCGGGCCGCTTCGCACTTACAGCGGCGATTCAGCCGCTTCGCGCGCCGCGGGTGAAAGAAACGGCATTTTACGCGTAAGCCGCGCGCTCGTGCAAGCAAGGGCAAGACGGAGGGCGGAAGGCGGAAGGCTGAAAGCGCGCCCTTGAAGGGATTCGCTCTCAATACTTCCGCCTTCCATCTTCCGTCTTCACCCTCTCTTTACGGCGTGCCGAAGCGCGAGCGGTACTCGGTCGAAGCGAGGAACGCCTTGACCATTTCGGCGTTGATAAAGTTGCCGCCGAAGCTGTTGAGCTTCGAGAGCCAGAAGTTGTAGCCGTTGAAGTTGCCATCCGGCGCGTCGTCCGGGTTTCTCTGAAGGTAGCCGAAATACTGCATCAGCACGAACGCCTCGTTCGAGAGGTTCGCAGAGACTGAATTGCTCTCGGCCACCGAGCGCAGGGCCGCGGCCTGCCCTGCGTTGCCGCCGCTGCCGAAGGCCGTAATGGCCGCGTTGCGCTCGCCCGTAGTCGGCGTCACCCCGGCGTTGGCGAACAAAGAGTCAGCGTAGGCCGACGCACTCTGACTGCCGTGCGCCGACTGGAAAGCCGGACGCTGGACGAAGGCGAGCGCGAAGGCTTGCTTGTTCGCCTCAAGCTGCGTCGGCCAGTCGCCCTGCCCGACGATGACCTGCGTGGGCGTGCTTTGGATTTGCCGCGTGTCGGCGAGGAAGCTCGCACGCTGGACGGCCACGGGCTTGCCGGGCAGATTACTGAAGCCCGCCTTGTACATCTTGTAGACGAGGTTTCCGGTCTGCTGGAATTCAATCGAGAGGAAGAACGCGGCGCTCGTGTTGATGCGGTGCACCTCCGCGCACGCCTGATCCACCCCGCAACCGAAAACGTCCTTCGTCCAGAACTGTTGGCCGCTCGTGTCGGGCTGCCGGTTCAGGAAGTCGAGGTAGTGCTGGCGCACGAAAAAGTTCAGGTCGCCGATGGGGTTGACCGACCAGCCGATGTCGTGCAGTTGCGAGAGGGTCAGGTCGGCGGGGGCGGCGACGCTGTGGAGGAGGTCGCCGCTGATGTCCGGCTCCATGAGTTGATTCGGGAACATGCTCGTGTCCCAGTGCGAGACCGAGGAGCCGCCGTTGAACTGGCTCGGCGCGTACATCAGCGCGCGCGCCTGAGCGTCCACGCCGCTGAGCGCCAAGTTGTCGAGCAGCAGCGTGGCGTTCAGGCCGGAGTTCAGTTGACTCTTCAGCGTGCTGGCGTCCGCGCCGGAAATCATCAGCGAAGGGATGGTAATCGTCGAGTCGCCGCCGCCCATCTGAATCACGGCGGGGGAGGACGAAGTGACATTCGCAATGATGACGCCGATAGCGCCCGCGTTCTGTGCGTTCTTGACTTTGGTGACGAAACTGCACGTGCCGCGGTCAATCAGAGCGATGTGGCCTGAGATGGCCGACGGGTTCGTCAGCGCCGAGCAGCCGTCGGTTGTCGAAGCCCCGCTCGCGTCCGAAGGGTCTTGCGCGAGGACGACGTTGGCGGACGTGCCGCCGGACGAAACGTCAGGGCCGAAGTCCGCCGTGCCGACCGCGTAGTTGGCGGCGATGCCTGCGGGCGCGTTGACCCTCACGCGCGGCGTCCCCAACACGCCGCGCAGGTCGCTGTCCACCTGCGCCCCGTTCCAGACGAGGTTCCCCGTGTTTGTTGCCGAAGCCTTGCGCTCGGCCGCGGTCATCTGAATCCACGTCTTTCCCGTGGTGCCGTCGGTCAGAAAATTGTCGTAGATGGACGGGTGAGCGGTGCCGCCTTTAGTAGTCGCTTGCGCGCCCGTGCTGGCATCGGTGAAGGTTTCAAATCCGAAGCCGTGGGCGAACTCGTGTATGAGGACTGAGACGAGGTCAACGTCCGCGCCGTGGTTGTTGTCGAGGCCCAGGTAAAAGTGCGTGCCGTCGAGACAGCCCGTGTTGCCGAGGTTCACATTGAACTGCGTGTTTATCTGAGGATTGTTAGGATTAGTGGTGTCGAGATTGCTTCCGCTCAGAGCGTTGGCGAGCGCCGCCGGATACCAGGTGTTGGCGAACGGCGCGTTCGGGAAGCCGCTCCAGATTGAGGCGGCGCTGGTTGAGCCGAGCGTCGCGCCCGTTGACGTGCACGACAGCGCCGTCCATTTCGCGCTGATTGTGATCGGCACGCTGCTGTTGATGGTCGCGCCCCAGATGTTGGCCGCGAACTGGAAGGCGTTGAGTCGCTGCTGGCCAAGCGTCGTGCCGGTGTTGTTGCCGACGGGGCTGACCGGGGTCGGGTCGTTGAAGCCCACGTTCGACGCGTCGTTGTTCTGAATGACAATCGTCGCCGCGCCGAAAGCGTTGTGTGAGGCCGCCATCAAGACGGTCAGAGTAAACGCAGCGGTTATTACTTTCGAGAGAAAAACTCTTTTCATTATTCCTTCGACGCCGCCTTTCTGGTCGTCCCCGGACTGGAGGTCGTTTGCCTGTTCTGGAAGAAGGACGTGGCGGCTTCGGGAGTGTCAACGCAGGCCGTGGAGACGCTGCCGTCGTCGTTCTTCCTCGCCATCATCACGTTCTGGAAGCGATTCTGTAAATCCACCGAGACCGCGCCGTCGGCGTGCTGCACCTCAACGAGGCCGTCGGTTGATTTGTTGCCTTGCAGGGCGTCGGCAATCTGCTGCGACTGAGCCTGCGTCAGCGGCCCCTGCTGCAAGGTCTGCGCGTTCACACGCAGTCTCTTCCCTCCCACTTCGACCGTGACGAAGCGGTTTGCGGGTGGAGCCGCAGGTTGAGCCGAAGCATCGCCCTGTGTTGGGCGCGACGGCTCGACGCTTCTCGTCTCGTATCTGGCGATGGCCGAAACGACTCCCACCGCAAGCAAAACGCTCGCGAAAACGCCGACGCGAAAGACGCGCAGACGCTTCGCGGCAGAGCGACCCTGATCGGTTTTCTTTGACTTCTTCATGTCTGGCAATCCCTTCGATTTGTAACGCACGAACTACTGTCGAAGACTTGTCCGGGGCTTGCGCGCCGCCGGACGGTTACGTGTTCTGCGGCACGCGCGAGCCGAGCCGGAAAAACTTTGCGACGGATTGTTGGATTAGCGAAGCGCGGCGTCACTTCTGAAGGGCGTTGATGCGGGCCGCCTCTCGTGACCCGCCAAAACGCCCCGGCTGTCGGAGCGGTTCGGGGTGGCCGTGCTCTGACTTAAAACGCCCGCATTTCGACGCTTCAGGGCTGGTTCGGGTTGCTCGCGAAAGCAGCGCCGCCCGGCTCTTTCGGCCCGACTGCCGCGAGAGCCGGGCGGCGCATCGCCCGGAGCGTGTGTAGAAGACCGACCGCCCGCGTTTAAGTGCCGAAGCGGTTGGTGTACTCGGTCGAAGAGATGAACGCCTTGACCATCTCGGCGTTGGTGAAGTTGCCGTTGAACTGGTCGAGCTTCGTGAGCCAGAAATCATACCCGGTGTAGTCCGAGTCCGGCGCGTCGTTCGGATTCCTTCTAAGGTAGCCGAAGAACTGCATGAGCACGAAGGCGCGGTCGAACTCGTTCGTCTTGAGCACGGGGTTCTCGGCCACCGCGCGCAGGACTGAAGCGCGCGCCCCGGCCACATCGGGCGATGCGTTGAGCTGCGCGACGAACTGGTCGCGCTGCGCCTGCGTGAGCACGCCGCCCGCGTTCGCGTTGAGCTTGTCCACGAACTGCGCGGGCGTCAAAGAGAGCGGATAGGCCGAGATGAAGGCAGGGCGCATGACGAACTCAAGAGCGAAGGTGTTCTTGTTGTTCTCCAGTTGCGTCTGCCAATCTCCGACGCCGACGACGACGTTCTGCCCGATGCGCTGCGTGTCGGGGAGGAACTGTTCGAGGCGGACTACGGGGACGGGCAGCGTGTG
>DATARW010000073.1:0-7439 GCA_036263975.1 Pyrinomonadaceae bacterium | reverse complement strand
CGCGGCGTCCGACCCCTATGTCCGACTCGCGCATCATGCCGTGACCGACTCGACCGGCGGCAGTTGGGCCGTGACCGACTCGCGCACGCGCTCTATCTCAGCGCCGACCGAGCGCAGCTTGGCCTCGATCTTCTCGTAGCCGCGGTCTATGTGATAGACGCGATCAATCACGGTCTCGCCGCGCGCCGCGAGTCCCGCCAGCACGAGGCAGGCCGAGGCGCGCAGGTCGGAAGCCTGCACGCGCGCCCCCGACAACTCCGACGGCCCTTCGACGACCGCGGTGTTGTGGCCCTCGACCTGAATCCGCGCGCCCATGCGCTGCATCTCCGAGGCGTGCATGAAGCGATTCTCGAAGATGGTCTCCGTCACGCGCGCGCGCCCCTCGGCCTGCGTCATCAGGGCCATGTACTGCGCCTGCATGTCTGTGGGGAAGCCCGGATACGGATCTGTCACAACGTCTCGCGCCGCGAGGCCCCCCGGCGCGCGGCGCGCGTGGAGCGTCGTCGGGTTGACCTCTTCGATCTCGACTCCGGCCTCGCGCAGTTTGGAGACGACTGCTTCGAGGTGTTGCGGGCAGCAGTCTTTGATTTCGAGTTCGCCGCCCGTGATCGCGGCGGCGACGATGAAGGTGCCGGTCTCGATGCGGTCGGGGATGATGGTGTGCTCCGCGCCGCCCAGGACTTCGACGCCCTCGACGGTAATCGTCTCCGTGCCTGCGCCGCGCACGCGCGCGCCCATGCGGTTGAGGAGGTCTGCGAGGTCTGCGATTTCCGGCTCGCGCGCCGCGTTCACGAGCCGCGTCGTGCCGCGCGCGAGCGTGGCGGCCATCAAAAGATTCTCCGTGCCCGTCACCGTCACCTTCGGGAAAGTGATGCCCGCGCCGACGAGCCTCCCGCCCGTGGGCGCGCGCGCGACGACGTAACCCTCTTCGAGACGCACCTGCGCGCCGAGCAGTTTCAACGCTTCGAGGTGCAGGTCAATCGGGCGCGTGCCGATGGCGCAGCCGCCGGGCAAACTCACCTTCGCCTTGCCGAAGCGCGCAATCAGAGGCCCCAGCGCGAGCACCGACGCCCGCATCGTCTTCACCAGCTCGTAGGGCGCTTCAAACAACTCGATGTTCGCCGCCTTGATCTTGTGTGTCCGCAAGTCCGGCACGAGCACGGTCGCGCCGAGGTCTTCGAGCAGACGCCGCTGCGTCAGACAGTCGCGCACGTAGGGGACGTTGTGCAGCGTCACCGTCTCCCCGGTCAGGATCGCCGCGGCCATGCACGGCAGCGCCGAGTTCTTCGCCCCGCTGATCGTCACGCGCCCCGCGAGAGCGCGCCCGCCTGTGATGCGAAATTTATCCATAGGAAAGCTTTCAGCCGCTCAGCTATCAGCGGTCAGCTTTTAAACTCTGTCGCCGGCCAACGTCGAGTCTTCAAGGTCTGAAGCTGACGGCTGAAAGCTGAGCGGCTGATGGCTATTTTCCGCGGATTCTAGCACGGCGCGCGCGCGGCGGGCTACTCCGCCAGCCTGAGCGCGACGGTGCGCGGGATGCCTTGCAGGTCTTCATGTATGTCGAGCAGAGTCCAGACGCGCGGGTCAACCAAAGCGCGGACGGCCTCATGCTGGTCGAACCCGATTTCGATGAGCAGGTGGCCGCGCGGCTTGAGATACCGGGGCGACTCTCTGACGAGGCGGCGGATGACGGAGAGGCCGTCGCCGCCGGGCGTGAGGGCGACGCGCGGCTCGTGTTCGCGCACCTCGCGCTGCAAGTCCGCGAGGTCACGCTCGGCGATGTAAGGCGGATTCGAGGCGATGAGGTCGAAGCGCAGGTCTGCGTACTCTCCGGCGCGTAACGCGTCGAAGCAGTCGGAGACGAGCGCGAGCATCCGCTCGCCGACGCCGTGGCGCTTGGCGTTGCGCGCGGCGACGCGCAGAGCTTCGCCGGAGATGTCGAGCGCGAGGGCGCGCGCGTCCGTGCGCGCGTGGAGCAGCGAGACGGCGATGCAGCCCGACCCAGTGCCCGCGTCGCAGACGAAAGGCGAAGAGGTCTCTTTCAGGAGTTCGAGCGCCTTCTCAACGAGCAGCTCGGTTTCGGGGCGCGGGATGAGCACGTCGGACGTGACCTCGAAGTCGAGTCCGTAGAACTCCTGCCGGCCCTCGATGTACTGCAAAGGCTCGCCTGCGGCGCGGCGGGCGACCGCGTCGCGGAAGGTCTTGAGCTGCTCCGGCGTCAGTTCTTCGTCGGCGTGCGTGATGATGAAAGTGCGTTCGCGCCCGGTGGCGTGAGAGAGGAGCGACCCCGCTTCGCGCCGCGCCTCGGCCACGCCCGCGACGCGCAAGCTCGTCGCGGCCTCGCGCAGCGCATCGGCAATCGTTCGTGTAATTGCTCGCTCGCTCATCACTTTTGACTTCGCGCGTGCGCGTGGCCTCGCGCGCGCGGTGTGGGTTATAATACGCGGCAACGAGAGCAAGGCAAAATTCAGGCGCGCGCAACGGAGCCGGGCAGTCCGTCTTTCTTTCTCATCAGCGACCGCGCCGCTTTCAAGGGGGAAGTCAACGGATGAAGACCGAGTTTCACATTGACGGCATGCACTGCGAGTCGTGCGCCGCGCTCATCAAAGAGACTCTCGAAGAGACCGCCGGAGTCAACCACGCCGAAGTGACGTTCGGCGGCAAGACGGCGGTCGTCAACTTCGACGAGAACACCGTGCAGCAGGCGACGCTCGTCAAAAAGATTCAGGACTTGGGTTATCAGGCGACTGCGGGCAATCAACAAAAGGGGGCAACCAATGGCTGAAGCGAAGGACAAACTTGAGAGAGACGCGAGCGCGCTCGACGACCGCGGCACGGACGCCGCCGCCGGCCTCGCGCTTCTGCGGCGGCTGCGCGACGAAGGGTTCGAGTCCGACGACGAGAAGTTCGCCGTCGCCCTGGGCCGCCCCGTCGAAGAGGTCGGGGCGTGGATGCAAGGCTCGGAACAACCCGACGACGACATCATCATCAAGGCCCGCGGCATCGCGCAGGAGCGCGGGATTGAAATCGAGTAACGTTTAGCTGTTAGCTATTAGCTGTTGACTCTTTCCCGCAGACGGCGAGCATTCAAAAATAAACACGCGCGCCGAGAAAGAAGAAAGCTAATAGCTAACAGCCAACAGCTAACAGCCTTCTATGAACGAGAAAGTCAGCCGCGCCGCCGACGCGCTCGTCGAGTCGTACACGCGCGAGGGCGTGAAGATTCACCACCTCGACCGAAGGCCATTACCCTCGCGCGCCGAGGCCGTGCGCGTGCTCGACGCGCTCCAGGAGCTTCTCTTCCCCGGTTACACCGGCGCACAAGGGTTGACGGGCGCGAGCCTCCGGCTGCGCGTGGAGTCGCAGACCGTCTGGCTCTACGAGACTTTGACCGAGCAGATCAGCCGCGCCATCAACCACGGCCAGCGGCTCGACGACGCGTGCCCGGTCACGGAGCGGCAGGCCGCCGAGTGCGCTGAAGAGTTCATCGCGCGCCTGCCCCACGTGCGCGAGATGCTCGCCTCAGACGTGAAGGCGGCTTATGACGGCGACCCGGCGGCGGTCTGCTACGATGAGATCATCTTCAGCTACCCCGGCCTGCACGCCATAATGACGTACCGCCTCGCGCACGAGCTGCACACGCTCGGCGTCCCGCTCATCCCGCGCATCATGACCGAGCACGCGCACCACCGCACCGGCATAGACATCCATCCGGGCACACGCGTAGGTTCGAGCTTCTTCATAGACCACGGCACGGGCGTCGTCGTCGGCGGCACGGCCATCATCGGCGCGGGCGTCAAGCTCTATCAGGGCGTCACCATCGGCGCGTTCTCCTTCGACAAGGACGCCGCGGGCCAACTCATCCGCCACACCAAGCGCCACCCGACCATCGAGGACGACGTGATAATCTACGCGGGCGCGACCATCCTCGGCGGCGAGACGACAATCGGTCGCGGCTCGGTCATCGGCGGCAACGTCTGGCTCACGCACTCCGTCCCGCCCGGCACGCGCGTGCTTCAAGACTCGCCCAAGCTCCGCATCATCACCGCCGAAGAGGCCGCCGCGTCGTAGACGGTCAATCCATTTTCTTGATTCTTTTAGAGACTGGCTTGGCCTGCCCCAAGCAGGTAGGCTGATCCGTGTCGGCTAGTCGAGCCGCAGGAAGAGGCTGTCGTAGACGCCGCGCAGCTTGAAGCCGCAGATGCGGTAGAAGGAGTGCGCGCGCTCGTTCTCCTCGTTGGCGAGGAGGCAGACGCGGCGTGTGCGCAGGAGCAGTTCGCGGCTGAGACGCTTGAGGCAGCGGCGGCCCGCGCCCGCGCCCCGCTCCGCCGGGTGAGCGTAGATGCCTTCGAGGTAGATTACTTCCGGCGTCTCGGCTGAACGTCGGCCTTGAAGAGCAGGCGACCATCTTCGGAGACGACCAGCCACACGCGCCCCTGCTCGATGCGGCGCAGGCAGCTAGCGCGGAAGCCTTCGGGGTCAACGTCGAGCGGGTTGACGCCGCTCTCGGCCTCGGCGAGTCCCGCGTGGGACGGGCGCGACGAGGTTTAAGTCCCCTCGCATCGCCGCCTTCGCCCGCCACGGATGACGTAGCCGCGCCCGCGTCAGCGCGACGCCACGGCTTTAATAGTCGAGGTTGACCACCCCGTTGTCCTTGACCACGGTCATCGAAGCGGTCGCGTCGCCGTTGAGCATCGCTAGCAGCGCGCGCGTGCTGTCGCCTAAGAGCACGCCGTCACTCAGCATCACGCCTTCGCCGAGGAGCACGCCGTCGCTGATGAGGACGCCGTCACTCAGCATCACTCCGTCGCCCAGAAGGGCACCGGCGCTGCACACGGGCGTGCCGTCGCTCATCATCGCGCCGTTGCTCGTCAGGATGTTGTCGCCGAGCAGCACGCCGCTCGTCCAGACCGTGTGGTCTGCCATCAACACGCCCTCGGAGATCGTGATGCCGTCGCCCATCAGCGTGCCGAGAGCGTAACTCTTCTGGTAGAAGGCGAGGCCCGCGCCGGTGGCGAAGGTCTGCCCGGTGATGATGCCGCACGACCACTGGAAGGTGTAGCCCGCGATGGTCGTGTAGGGCGGCGGGGGCATCTTCGTGAAGACCGGCGTGCCGAGAGGAGTGTTGTTCGTCAGGTCTGTGCGGACGAACTTGGCGAGCGTGATCGCGCCGGCGATGTTCAACTCGCCCGCGCCCTGCTCGAAGGCGTTGAAGCCGCGGAGCTGTTGCGCCGTGTACATCAGAAGCGCCTTGACCATGTTCGGCGTCAGCTTCGGGTTGGTCTGGAGCATCAGCGCCGCCGAGCCGGCGACGATAGGCGTCGCCATCGAAGTGCCGCTCAGCGTCATCATGTTGGAGGTCGGCGTGGCGCTGACCTTCCGGTCGAGCGTGGGCTGCTTTTTAACCAGCAGGTTACTGGCCGACTCGGCACTGACCAGCTTGTTGCCGGGCGCGACGAGGTCAGGCTTAATCAGGTTGTCGTAATGCTTCGTGCCGCTGGCGTCCGTCCAGAAGCCGCGCGTCGGGCCGCGCGAGCTGTAGGTCGCGACGGCGTCGTCGGCGCGCGAGTCGGTGCCGAAGGTGTTGGCCGCGCCCACGGTAATAGCCGAAGGCTCGTCGCCGGGCGAGTGAATCTGGCCGTAGAGTTTCTTGCCGTTCGCGTCCTTGCCGTCGTTGCCTGCGGCGGCAGCGACCACTATCCCTGCGTCAACGAGCTTGCGGACGGCCTTGCACACGGGGTCGTTTCGGTAGGAGTCAACGGCGGACGAGCCGAGGCTCATGTTGACGACGCGGACGTTGTAAGTGGAGCGGTTGTTGTAGACCCAGTTGAGGGCGTTCAGGAGGCCGGAAACCGTGCCCGTGCCCTGCGAGTTCAGGACGCGCAGGTTGATGATGTTGGCGTCGGGCGCGATGCCTTTGTACATCCCGCCTGCGACCTGACCGTTGCCCGCGGCGAGGCCGGCGACGTGCGTGCCGTGGCCGTAAGGGTCGTCGGTGCGGTTCTCGCCCGTGAAGTCCTTGCTGTAAATGATCCGCGACTTGCCGTCGCGCCCCAGGAATTCCTCGTGCGCGGCGTAGATGCCGGAGTCGAGGATGGCGATGCCGATGCCCTTGCCGTCAATCTTCGTGACGGTGACTGCGCCGGTCGTCGGCGAGACCTGTTCATCTTTCTCTATCACGCTCTCGCCGGTCGTGGTCGAGACGTGGCCGTCGCTGAGAGCCTTCAGCTCGCGGTCGAGCGAGAGATGTGCGACGCCCTGCTGCTCCGACAGACCTTTGACGGCGGACAGCGGCACCTCGACCGCCTGCGCGCCGAGGCTGTTGAAGCTCCCGCCGAAGGTCGCGCCGCTCGCCTTCAGGTACTCGCGCACCGAGGCGTTCTTCAAGTCGTCGCCCTGAAGGATGAGAGAGACGCGGTCAGAGCCGTTGCCGCTCAGAGCCTCGCGCAGGTCGGGCGAGATTTTGTCGCCGACGAAGCCCGCGCCGCTCGACTGATCTTCGTCGGACGACTCGTCCTTGTCCTCTTCATCGGCCTGCGCGGACTGCTCCGGCCTGTCGAGATAGATTTCCTGTAGGCGCGACTTGAGCGCTTCGTTCTGCGCCAGCTTCAACTCGAAGGCCGCCGGCGAGACCGCGCCGATCAGACGCACCGCGCCGCGCGAGACCTCGCCCGCGAGCAGGTCGAGCGCGGCCTGCGACTGGCGCTCGTCCGCCGATGCGAGCAGGCCGTCCATGTTCTCAACGAAGAGGACGACGCGACCGTCGGCGCTCTTCACGTCCCGCAACACAGCCGCGAACCTCCGTCCGAACTCCGCGCCGCCCTTCGCGTCGGCGAGCATGCGGCCCGCGTCGAGCGCCAAGATTCTCTTGCCGCGCAACTGTGCGGGCACCTCTCCGCCCGCGACGCGGCGCGCGAGAGCTTCGACGACGGCCCTGCTGCCCGCGGCGTCGTCCGTCACGAGCAGGGGGTTGTTCCTCCCCTCGCGGCGCGCGAACACGCGGAGCACGCTGCGGACGCCCGCGCCGAAGTCGTCCGCGGCGGGCGCGCCGCGCTGTGCCGACGCGGTCAAGTCCTGCGCGTAAGCCGACAGCGCCTCGAAGCGCGCCGTCTCTTTCTCGCTGCCGACGCGCGACTGCGCGCCCACCGTCCAGAACCCGCTGAGTGAGAGCAGCAGCGAGAAGAGCGTCAGGTAAGTTAAGGCTGAAGAGCGTGTGTTGAGCTTCATTTTAAAAACTCTTCGTCAAACGGAAACTTCGCGCGATGTAATGAACCGTGGCCGACGAGATTCGGCCACCCTCCTTTGTCAAGAGTCGTACCAACGGGGAATCTGCAAATTTCCTGAGAAAAACGAAGATTTGTGAGGCTGGAGGGCTGTCGCATGATGACCGATTCGGTCAGGCTGAGAGTCGCGCCCCTCGCAATCTGAACGGGGCGACA
>DATARW010000038.1:0-40913 GCA_036263975.1 Pyrinomonadaceae bacterium | reverse complement strand
TCGAGCTATTGATCGTCGTGGCGATCATCGGCATCATCGCCGCCATCGCCATCCCCAACCTCCTCGCCTCGCGTCGCGCCGCCAACGAGGCGTCGGCCATCTCCAGCCTCCGCACCATCGGCACCGCCGAAAGTACCTACTCCTCGACCCTCGGCTCCGGCTCATACACTGACCTCGCCACGCTCGTGTCGAACAACCTGATTGATTCGTCAATCGGGAACGCCACCAGCTCCTCCGCGCTCAAGAGCGGCTACTTCTACGGCATCCAGAACCCTGGGGCCTCCGGCTTCCAGTCCGGCGCGGCTCGTGGCAGCGCCAACACCGGCACCCGCAACTTTTCCTCGGATCAGGCCGGCGTGATCTACGCCATGACGAGCGCCGCCGGGACGCTCGACTACACGACCACCAGCGGCACCGCAGTCGGCAACTAAGCCTTCAGTCTGACCTGAAAACTCGCGTGGGGGGTGCGGCCTAAACACGTCGCACCCCCCGTTTGTATGTCGCGAGCGAAGGCGGCTTCCCCTCACAGCGTCGGCACGCGGCTTGTTATGACACTCTCTGACCCGCTCCCGTCGCGCGAAATACGGAGGCGACATGCGCTCGACGACCCGACCGGGACTGGCGCGGCGACTTCCACGGCTGAAGCCGCCTGAGCTTCCGCCTTGCACGACTACCGCGGAGACATTCGCGATGCAACGTCAAAACGTAAACTCCCAGCGCGGCTTCTCGCTCGTCGAGCTATTGATCGTCGTGGCGATCATCGGCATCATCGCCGCCATCGCCATCCCCAACCTCCTCGCCTCGCGTCGCGCCGCCAACGAGGCGTCGGCCATCTCCGCCATCCGAACCCTCTCCAGCGCCGAGGAAGCCTATCGCTCGACCTTCGGCGTCGGCCAGCGGTTCGCCGACTTCGCCGCGCTCGCGTCGCAGCAGATGGTTGACACCGCGCTCAGCTCGGCGACGACCGTGGCGAAGGCCAAGAGCGGCTACATCTACAGCGTCATCACGTCGGGCGGCGGCGTCAACTTCTGCGCGGGCGCGGCACCTGCGTCCGACTTCACGGGCACGCGCAACTTCTCTTCGGACGAGCCGGGCGTCATCTACGTCCACCCCGTCAGCGCCGCCAACCCGCCGACCTCGACATCCGGCGGCACGCCACTCAGCAACTGATGAACGACTGAGACTCCGCGAGCCGACGCCTGTCGAGGCCCGTCAACACTCGTCGAGTCCGACGCCGCGCGCGCCGCACGAACGAGCATGCTCACCTCCGCCCGAACGTTCGCCAGAGAGCCACTCCGATTCGTCGGCGTCCTCTGGCCGCTGGCTCTGCTCGTCCCGTTCCTGCCCGGCCTGCCGCGCCCCGCCAACGGCGGCCTCACGTGGCGACAGGAGGGCACAGTCGCGCTCCTTCTCTGCGCTACGTTCGCGCTCCTCTGGAGGCGCGCGCGCGAATCGCGCCGACGCGAAGGGCGCGCGCAGGAGCGGTCTCTTCCCGCCGGCATTCCAAACATACGGGGACTTGAGCCGGCGCTCGTCGTCACGCTCGCGGCGTTCGTCGCGTGGGGCGCGGCCTCGACGCTCTGGGCCGGGAACCTCTTCCCCGCAGTTCACTACGCCCTCTCCTGGACGACCTATCTCCTCTTCTTCTTCACGCTCCGCCGCGCCGCCGAGAGCGCACGGCTGCTGTGCGCTGCCCTGACGCTTCTGGCCGTGGTCGTCGTCGTCGTCAGCGCGGCAAACATCGTCGGCTACTACGGCTCGCCCGACTCGCTCATGCGTCAGAACGGACTCGGCGAGCCGTTGGCCGTCAGCATCCCACTGTTTGCGGCGCTCGCCCTGCGACTCAGGCGCGCGCGGGCCGCTCTGCTCTGTGGCGCGGCGGCGACTCTGGGCTGGCTTTCGATGCTTGAGATTGCGGAGCGCGCGCCCTTCTTCGGCGTCCTCACGGGCCTCGCGCTCGTCGCGGCCTTCGCGCTCGCCCGCGCCCCCTTCAGGCCGCGCTCCTTCACACGCGCGCTGGCGCTCGCCGCCGCCTTCGCCGCCTGCCTCGCGCTTCAGACAGTCCCCTCGCCCTTCGCGCAGTCGCGCCACGAGACGATGCTGGCGCGCGTCAAAGAAACCTCAACGCCCGCCGACGTGAACACGCGCGCGCGCATGCTTTACTGGGGCGCGGCCATCGAGATGTGGCGCGCGCATCCTTTGAACGGAGTCGGCGCGGGCGGCTATGACGGCGCTTTCCCGCTGGCGCGCGCGGCCTTCGCCGCACGACACCCCGACTCGCCGCTCGTCGAGATCAACGAGAGGTATCTCAGTTCCGGCGCGCACGACGAGTACCTGCAAATCCTCTCCGAGTTGGGCGCGGTCGGCCTCTCGCTCTTCGCCGCCTTCTGTGCCGCGCTGGCGTGGGCCGCGTGGCGCGCGCTGCGAAACTCCAACAGCCCGCTCGCTCCGGGCGCGGTCGCCAGCCTCGCCGTCTTCGCCGTCAGCTCCGGCGCGAGTTCCGTCTCCTTCCGCTGGTTCGGCAGCGGCCTCATCTTCTTCTTCGCCGCCGCCATCGTCACGCGCTTCGCCCTCGACGCGCGCCGCGAACCCGACCCGGCGCAGTCCGCGCCGCACGCGGCAACGCTCAAGACGCGCGCGACAACGCTCAAGCCTCTACACTTCCCGCCAGCGGTCGCAAACTTCACGCACGCGCTGGCGCGCGCACGATACGCGCTCGGACTCACCGCGGCGCTCGTCGTGCTCGTCGCGATGTGCGCGCAGGCGACGAACGTTTTGCTGCTCGCCTCGGCACAGGCGACGACGGACGACGCGCGCGCCGAAACACTCTATCGCTCCGCGCTCGCCCTAAATCCTCTCGACGCGGCGACGCACTATAACTACGGTGTCTGGCTCCTCTTCCGGAAGCGCGACGGCGAGGCCGTGCCGCATCTCTCTTACGCGCTCGCGCGCGGTTTCCACACCTCGACCTGCTATGAGTATCTGGCGGGCGCAGAGTCGAACGCGGGGCAGGCGGAGGCGGCGGAGCGCACGCTCGCCGAGGGCGCGCGCGTCTATCCGCGCTCGGTCTTCATGCGGGTGCGCCACGCCGCCGCGCTCGCGCGGCTCGGTCGCCCCGGCAACAGCGAGTTGGAAATGCGCGCCGCTCTCCTGCTAGACTCGCGTGCGGCGCGCGGCTGGCGGCGTCTCATAGACGAAGACATTGACGCGGCCATCGCCGACGCCCGGCGCGACCCCACAGTTTCGATGCCCGGCGAACTCCAGCCCGAAGATGCCGTCTTCGCCGTGCTCGAAGAGAACGAGCGGCGCTTCCCCGATGCCGTCATGTCGGGTTGGCGCGCGCGCATGCGTGCAAGCGAACTCCGATGAGCAGCGAACTCTCAACGCCCGAAGAGAAAGTCGTCCAACGAACTACACCCGGCGCGCGCCAGGCCGCGAACGCTTCGGACACTCACGCGCGCGACCGCCACGACGCGCGCGACAGCGCGACCTCCGACGACGGCGCGACTTCCGGCGACGGCGCGACCTTCGAGGCGAGCGCCCGCGGCGACGCGCGAACTTCAACGGGCGCGCTCGCGCGCGTCCTGACCATCGCGCGCAACACCTTTCGCGAGGCGGTGCGCGACCGTGTGCTCTACAATCTCGTTCTCTTCGTGCTGCTCCTCACGGGCGGCGCGGTTTTCTTAGGCGAGCTGTCGGCGGCGCAGGAGGCGAAGATCATCGTTGACATGGGCCTCTCCGCGATGCTCCTGTTCGGCGTCTTCATCGCCATCTTCGTCGGCGTCGGTCTCGTCTACAAAGAGATCGAGCGGCGGACGATCTACGCCATCTTCTCGAAGCCCGTCGGGCGCGGCGAGTTCCTCGCTGGCAAGTACCTCGGCCTCTGCCTGACGCTCGCCGTCAACGTCTCGGTGATGGGCGCGGGCGTGTCGCTCGCGCTCCTGTACGTGCGCGGCGGCTACGACCCTCTGGCGCTTCTGATCTGGCCCGCGGTGGCGCTCCTCTACATCGAGCTGATGATCGTCGTCGCCGTGGCGCTCCTCTTCTCTTCTTTTTCGACGCCCGCGCTCTCGGCGCTCCTGACCTTCTTCGTCTTCGTCATCGGTCACTTCAGCGCAGACCTCAAATCTCTGGCCGCGACGGGCGGCGCGCGCCTCCTCTTCGTCGCGCTCTACTACCTCCTGCCGAACCTCTCGAACTACGCATACATCACCGCCGCCGCGCACGGCCAGACGCCGACGACGGCCAACTTCCTCGGTGGGTTGATCTACGGACTCGCCTACATCGCCGTGCTGCTCGCGGCCTCGACCCTCATCTTCAAACGGCGCAACTTCAAATGAGCGCGACGGACGAAAAGACGGGCGCGGGGCGGAATGTCGAGGAGGGTGTCCCCGCAGATTTCGAGGCGACACGCGCAGAGGCCGCGCGTCGCGCTGCGCGACGCGATGCGCTGCTCGCGCTCGTCGTCGTCCTGGGCCTCGCCGTTGTCTTCACGCTCTCGCGCAGTCTCGACGCGCGGCGGCCCGCCGAAGACCCTTTCCAGTCTTACGAAGAACTCTACGTCAGGCCGGAGACGGCCCGCCGCCTGAGCCTCGGATTCAACGGACTGGTGGCCGATTGGTACTGGCTGCGCTCGCTCCAGTACGTCGGGCGCAAGGTTGACGCCTACCCCGGCGACTTCACGCTCGACGACATGACCGCGCTCGGCATACGCAACCTCGGCCCCCTGCTCGAAGAGGCGACGACGCTCGACCCGCAGTTCATGGCCGCATACGAGTTCGGCGCGGTCGTCCTCCCCGCCATTGACCGCGACGCCGCAATCAACCTCGTCCAAAAGGGCATCCGCGAGAACCCGCGCGATTGGCATCTCTACCAGCACCTCGGCTACATCTACTGGCAGGCCGGACGCTTCGGCGAGGCGAGCGAGGCTTACGCGGCTGGCGCGCGTCTGCCCGGCGCGCCCGCGTGGATGAACGCGATGGCCGCGCAGATGCAGGCCAACGGCGGCAGCCGCGGCCTCGCGCGCGAGATGTACCGGCGCATGTTTGAAGAGTCGGCGGACGCGCAGGTCAGAACGCTCGCCCTCAAGCGACTCGCGCAGCTCGACTCGCTCGATCAGAGAGACTTGATTCGTCGTGTGCTCTCCGACTTTCAGTCTCGCTCCGGGCGCTGCCCCGCCGCCTGGCGCGAGATCGCCCCGGCGCTTCGCGCAAACGGACTGAAGCTTGACGCGGCGGGCACGCCGCTTGACCCGACCGGCTGGCCTTACGTGCTCGACGCTGCCGCGTGCGACGTGCGACTCGACGAGCGTTCGCCGATTCCGAAAAGGTGAGTCCCTTGCGAACTGAGATTCAACGCTCACACGACGCACGGCCTTTGACGTGACGGCGAGCGGGCCGCAACTTTTGACGCGACGACGAGCGGGCGCGGCTCGCCCGTGCACCGGCAGTTCTTCCCTCTTCCGGAGTTTGAGCAGATGATTTCACCCGCGGTCGAGATTCAAAATCTGACGAAGGACTACGAGGTCGGCTTCCTGCGCAAGCGCCGTGTGCGCGCGCTCGACGGACTCACGCTGTCGGTCGGGCGCGGCGAGATTTTCGGCTTCCTCGGCGCGAACGGCGCGGGCAAGACGACGACCTTGAAGCTCCTGATGGGCCTGATGTACCCGACGGGCGGCGCGGCGCGCATACTCGGTCGCGACATCGCCGACACGCGGATGCACGCGGAGATCGGCTACCTGCCGGAGCATCCGTACTTCTACGACTACCTGACGGCGCGCGAGTTCCTCGAATACTGCGCCGAGCTTTTCGGCTACGCACGCACGGAGCGCCGCGCGCGCGCCGCCGACCTGCTCGCGCGCGTCCGGCTCGAAGAGAAGAGCTGGGACAAGCAGCTCCGCAAGTTCTCGAAGGGGATGCTCCAGCGCGTCGGGCTGGCGCAGTCGCTGGTGAATGATCCTTCGGTCGTCTTCCTCGACGAGCCGATGTCGGGCCTCGACCCCATCGGGCGGCGCGAGGTGCGCGACCTCATCGCATCTTTGCGAGCGAGCGGCACGACCGTCTTCCTCTGCTCGCACATCCTCGCCGACATCGAAGTGCTCTGCGACCGCGCAGCCATCCTCCGGCGCGGTCGGCTCGCGCACGTCGGTCGGCTCGAAGAGTTGCGCGAGGTCGGCGGCGGCCGTGCGATGGAGTTGGTGGTTTCAGGAGCGGACGCGGCGCGTCTCGAAGCTGCGCTCACAGGACTCGAAGGCGCGCGCGTCGCCGCGACGCCGGGCGGCGCGCGCGTCGAAGTTCCCTCGGAGACGCAGGTGGACGAGGCGCTGCGCGCAGTCCGCGCCGCGGGCGCGCGCCTCGTCTCGGTTCACCCGGTCGGCAACGCGTTGGAAGAACTTTTCGTGAAGGAGACAGGTGCTACTTGAATCTCACGCCCGTCAATTCGAGCTTGAGATCGGCTGGCTTATTGTCCTGCGGGAAGCTCATCGAGATTGGCGGCACTAAAATTTTGTTCGGCTCGATCTCCGCCTGGCTGACGAACGTCCGCTCGCGGATGACGTTTCCGTTGAGGTCAACTCCCGAGGCGTGGAATTCGAGACCGTTGACCGTGCGCCCCGTGAAATTGCGGATGGTCGGCATCAGCCTGACCGCCCAGGTGCCGAGGGCGGTCGGGCTGATGTCCGCGTTTTCGTTGGGGTCGAAGTCAACTATCAGCCGCTCTTTCGAGGGGAATTGCGGCGAGCCGGGGCGAATCGCGCCCGCGAGCCTCTCCTCGCCCGGAGGCACGGACGGGCGCGTCACAAGGTAAGCCAAACCCGCGACGAGCAAGAGCGCCAAGAGCGCGACGACGGCGAAGATGACGCGGCGCGACTTGTCCGCCTCCGCGCGCGGGCGACCGAACGTCGGCGCGGTGACGACGCGCGACGGCGCGGTCTCGCTTCCCTCATCCTGCGCGGCGGCTTCAGCCGTGGGCGACATGGCCTTGCCGCAGTGCGGGCAGAAGTCCTTCCCTTCTTCGACCTCGCCTCCACAGTGCCGGCAGCGAACCACAGCCCGCATGGCTCTCCTCCTCACGAACGAAGATTCAATCTCAGACGCCTCGGCGACCGGGAGAAAGCTCTTGAAAGCCAGGCGGCTACGGGTGAACGTTTTTTTCAGACGGCGCGCAGGCGTCGCTCAAACTCTTCCGGCTGCTGCGCCTGCGGTTGGACGAGCGAGCCGGTTCCGGTGCGCAGTCGCGCGTCGCAAGGCCAGGTGATGCGGAAGCGGCTGCCCTCGTTCGGTTGGCTCTCGACCGTGATCTCGCCTTCGAGCAGCTCGACGATCTTGCGCGTGAGCGCCAGTCCCAGGCCCACTCCGTTGTAGGAGCGCGCCAGCCGTTCGTCAACCTGCCGGAAGCGCTCGAAGATGATGGAGAGCGCGTCGCTCGAAATGCCGATGCCGGTGTCCGCGACTTCAATATACCACCGATCCGCGCCTTCCGCGCCCGCCGTCACCGAGACGTGGCCCGTGGACGTGAACTTGATGGCGTTCGAGACGAGGCACGTAATCACCTGCGTCAGCTTGCGCCGGTCTGTGCGGACGCGGCCCAGTTCGGGCGCGACGGCGAGCGCCAGCTCGATCTTCTTGGAGCGCGCCTCTTCGGCGAAGCTCTCGGCCACGGAGCCGACCACCTCCGTGACGCTCAGCACTTCGAGATGCAGCGCCGAGCGGCCAGCTTCGAGGCGCGAGTATTCGAGCATCTCGTTGACGAGGACAAGCAGCGAGCGCGCGTTGCGCTCCATGCGCCCGACGGCGTCCGTCTGCAAGGGCGCGAGCGGGGCCGAAGAGTCGCGCGCGAGTATCTGGCACAATCCGATGATGACGTTCAGCGGCGTCCGCAGCTCGTGGCTCATGTTGGCGACGAAAGCCGACTTCAGACGGTCGTGCTCGCGCAGGCGGTCGTAAGCCGCCAGAATCTCGTCGTGCCGGCGCACGTCGTCCGTGATGTCTCGGAAGACGACGACGACCCCCTCGCTCAGTCCGCTGTCGCCGACGAGCGGGGTGGCGCTCACGGAGACGACTCGCTCGCCGCCGTCGCGTTGCAGCAGCTTGCAACGCTCCGCGGAGACGTGCTCGCCGCGCTCGCGCGCGCGGCTGATCGGCGTCTCGCCCGCCGCGATGATGTGGCCGTCCAGATCGCGTAGCGCCATGTCGGCGATCAGCGCGTGAACTCCGTCGCGGAACTCCCCCGGCTTGCGACCGAGGATGCGGGCCGCCGCCGGGTTGACGCGGTAGCGACCGTCCGCATCCACGATGACGACGCCCTCGACCATCTGGTTGATGACGCTCGCCAGCTCCGCCGCCCGCGACTTCTCGGCGGCGAAGGCGGCGGTCGCCAGACGCTCGGCGCGGACGCGTTTCGAGACCTCCGACAGGATGAGTATTAGATCGCCGCGCCCTTCACTTTGTTCCGTCACGGGCCAGGCGATCACGTCCCAGAACTTCTGCCCGTTGCGCCCGTCGTCTTCGGAGCGTGCGGCAAGCTCCAGCGGCACGCCGTAGTTGACGAAGGCTCGGCGCGTGCGCCGCACGCCCTCGACCACCTCGCTCAAGACCGCAAGCCCGGCGGCGGCATCGTACAGACTGCGCCCCGTCAGTCCGCCCGCGTCGCGCCCCATCATCTGTGCGAACGCCGCGTTGACCTTTCGCACGACGAGCTTCGCGTCGAGCACGGCGACGCCGAGCGGCAGGCTGTCGAGCACCTCGCCGATGAACGCGCTCTGGCTGGCGACAGCCTCGAACTTGGCCTCCAGGCTCTCGGCCATCGTGTTGAAGCTGCACGCGAGCGTGCCGACCTCGTCGTCGGTTTCGACGCGCGCTCGCTCGTGCAGGTTCCCTTCGCCGAGCGTCGAGGCCGAGGCGGCGAGACTCTGCAAGGGCTTCGTGAAGCGACCGACCGCCCACACCGCGAGCACACACGAGGCGGCGAGCGTGCTCGCCCACGCAGCCGCGAGCAAAAGCAAAGGGCGGCCCGCGGGCGACCCTTCGGGCGCGGGCACGCCGACGGCCACGCTCCAGCCCGAAGGCTGCGCGTGCGCCAGGCCCGTCACGCGCCGTGTGCCGTCGCCCCAGTGAACTCGCTCGACTGATTCGGGAAGCTTGTCCGGTGCGAGCGCCGCCGCGCCTGACTTCGGCAGAACCGTGCGGCCTTCGGCGTCGAACACGGCCACCTGCGTGCCCTGCGGCGTGCGCCTCGTCAGGCGCGCGTAAAGCTCGTCGGCGTCCGAGCCGGAGAGCAACCGGGGGTCGGCAGCCAGAGCCGGGTGCGACTCGGCCCAGGACTCAAGAGCGTTGGCCTTGCCTTCGGCCTCGAAGCGCGCGTTGGCCGCCGCCTGGTCGGTCAAATTCTGCTGGTAGCTGTGAAGTTGATAGAGTCCGACGAGGAGCAGCGGCAAGGAAAGCGCGCCGAGCATCAGAAGCAGTTTGGTACGCACGTCGAGCGCATTATGTAACTTTACCGCACGTCTCATTTCCCACGTCCTCGGCCCATCATCTGCGACGCCTCGGCGGCGGCCAGACCGAGCCGCGCGTCGGCACGACGGGGCGCAGGCTCGCCGCGTAAACCAGAATCGCCTGCACAATCAACTCGTCACAGAAGAGGCGCGTGCGCCGCAACGCCCCGCGCAACTCGCGCACGTCGCCCTCGACGATGCCCGGCCCTTCTTCCCAAAGAAACTCACACAAAGCATCCCTCAAAAGCATCAACTCGCGTGCCACTTCGTCTATCAAAACGCCCTGCTGGAAGCGCGCATGCGCGAAGCCGCGCAGACGCGGCGCGGCCACGGCGATTTCGGCGGCGCTCGCCCTCTCGTCGAGCACGTAGCCGAGCTGGTCGAATATCTCCGGAAGGTTTTCGACCAACTCGCGCGCCGAGAGGATGGTCGCCAGGTCTGTGCGACGGTCGGCGTAAATTTCGTCAACCCACGCGCGCGCGAACGAGTCGAGGTGCTGGCGGAAGAGCGTTGAGAATCGGCGCATGGGAAGCCGTCGGCAATCTGCGGTCAGCAGTCAGCTAAAACCTCTGCGTCCTTTGCGAACACTTCGCGTCCTGCGGCGGTTGAGAGGGTCGCACTTAACCGCCGCAGGACGCGAAGTGTTCGCAAAGAGCGCGAAGGCATTTTAAGCTGCTTGCTGATAGCTGACCGCTCATTTCGTCAAACGTTTGAGAAGTTGTACGAGCTGATCGAAATCAATGGGCTTGGTGACGTACTCGTTGCAGCCGGCGGCGAGCGCCTCGGCGTGGAAGTCAGCGGAGTCGTGCGCGGAGACGGCGACGATTGGGACTTTCGAGAGACCGTCGAACTCACGTATGCGGCGCGTGGCGGCCAGCCCGTCTAGCATCGGCAGGCTCAAGTCCATCAGGATGAGGTCGGGCCGCTCGCGCCGCGCGGACTCGACGGCCTGCTGGCCGTTGATGGCCTCAATCACACGGTAGCCGCTCATCTCCAACAGCCGCCGCATCATGAAGCGATTGTCCTCGAAATCCTCGACCACGAGGACGGTCGGGCGCGAGTCGTTGTTCTCATTCATGCCGGACTTTTCCCTCTGTTCCCCGTTCAGACTTGAGACACTCGTACCGCCGTCTCCCACGTACTACTAGCAAACACTCAATTTTTTTGTTAAGATGCCGAATCGAAACGCAACACAAAAAACAAGGCGACTTGGGCTTAATCCGTACATCGCGCGAAGGCCCTTGAAGTCTTCTGTCTCGCGGACTGGTTCCCGGCGGAAGGCTGCGACAATTACGATGGAGCCCTTAAAAACAGAGTCCCAAGACGCAGAGACGCTTCGCGAACTCGGCAGCGCGTCCGTACAGATCGTGCACGATCTGAAAAATCAGCTAAATGGTCTCAAACTCTATGCCACGTTCCTACGCAAGCGCATGGAGAAGAGCGAACGCCCGGCAGACGAGCTTGAGACCGTCACCAAGCTGATCGCGGGGCTGGAACGCGCGGCCACAGACATGACGGTGCTCGTCCGCTACGGGCGACCGCTCGAACTGCGCCGGCAGCCCGGCACAGACCTCGCGCGTCTGCTCTCAGACGCCTCAGACGGCGCGCGCGTCGAGGCCGTCGGCGGCTCTTACGAAGGCGACTTCGACCCCGCGCTGCTCGCGGAAGCTTTGAAGAATATCACCGGCGGCGGTCGGGGCGAAGGCCGTCCGGAGGACGGCGACGCGGCGGAGGTCAGACTGCGCGAGGAGCAGGCGGCGGGCGAGCGTGTGGCGGTCGTCGAGTGGCGCGGCGTCTTCGGGCCGAGCGCGCAGGAAGACCCTTTCCGAAGCCTCGCGGGCGGCGCGGGCCTGCGCCTTGCGCTCGCCGCCAAAATCATCCGCGCGCACGGCGGCGAAGTCTCGCACGAAAGCGGCGTCGCGCGGGCGCGGCTGCCATTACAGAAACGATGAAGGCGGAAGGCTGAACGCAGAATTGAAAGGCAGAGGTCTTCAGTTCTGGGTTCTGACTTCCGACTTCTGACTTTATTCATCGGGGGAGATCGAACGTGGAACGTAAGGATGTACGCATTCTGGTGGTTGACGACGAGCCGATGATGACCGACTCGCTCAAGCAGAATCTCGTCGAGGAGGGCTACACGGTTGACACGGCGTCGAACGGGGCGCAGGCCATCGAGCTGTTCGACGGGAGCGGTCATCACATCGTCGTCTGCGACCTCCAACTGCCCGACAAAGAGATGAACGGGATGGACGTGCTCCGGCACATCAAGGACACGCGCCCGTCCACCGAGGTCATCGTGATGACCGGCTACGGCACGGTCGAGCGCGCGGTCGAGGCGACGAAAGCCGGGGCGTTCTGGTTTCTCGAAAAGCCTTTCGACTTCGAGGTGCTCTTGCCGCTGGTCGAGCGCGCGCTGGAGCGCCACGAGCTTCTGACCGAGACCGAGACGATGCGCCGCCAGCTCTCGACGCGCACCGAGTATTTCAACATCATCGGCGCGTCGCGCCAGATGCAGCAAATCTACGAGACCATCGAGTCGGTCGCGAAGTCAGACGCCAACGTCCTCATCGTCGGCGAGTCGGGCACGGGCAAGGAACTCATCGCCAACGCCATCCACTACAACTCGCTCCGCCACAAGAAGCCCTTCATCAAGGTCAACTGCGCCGCGCTCCCCAAGGAACTCATCGAGTCGGAGTTGTTCGGCCACACGAAGGGCGCGTTCACCGGCGCGCACGCAGACAAGGACGGACTCATCCAGCACGCCGAGGGCGGCTCGCTTCTGCTCGACGAGATCGCCGAGATGCCGGTCGAGTTACAGCCGAAGCTTCTGCGCGTCCTGCAAGAGCGCAGCTACCGCAAGCTCGGCTCGGAGAAGACATACCCCGTGGACTTCCGGCTCATCACCTCAACCAACCGCCTGCCCGCGGATGCCATCCGCGACGGGGCGCTGCGCGACGACCTGTTCTACCGCATCTCGACCATCACGATTCACGTCCCCCCTTTGCGCGAACGCTCCGAGGACATCCAACTACTCGCCGAATTCTTCCTCAAGCAGTACGCGCGCAAGTACCAGCGACCCATCGGCGGCATCTCGCAGTCGGCTTACCAGCGTCTGTTCGGCCACGCCTGGCCCGGCAACGTGCGCGAGCTACAGAACGTGGTGGAGCGTGCCGTGCTGCTCGCCAAGAACAACAAGATTGAGCCCGTAGACCTGCCCTTCGACAACGGCTCTCTGCCGGAGAAGGGCGGGGCGGGCGCGAACTGGGACGTGCCGCCGAACATGACTCTGGAGGAGATCGAGAAGTTCGTCATCGAGCGCACGCTCCAGCGCACGGGCGGCAACAAGCAGGCCGCGGCCAACCTCCTCGGCATCTACCGCCCGCGCCTCTACAGTAAAATCAAGAAGTACAAGATAGACATCCCGGCGCTTATCACCACGTAAGCGCGGAGCCGCGGCCCGCCAGAGTCGCGTCGCACAGAAGTCGGCCCGCCTCTTGCTAACTGCTGGGAGGTGGGCCGACTTGCGGGAGAGTGTTGTTGCGGCCTTCAGGCGGAGCGGCGTCCGTCGGCTTTCGCTTTATCCGTGGTGACGGTAGTGACGGTAGTGACGGTGGTGCCTCCGGTGGTGCCGGTGGTGGCGTCTGTTCTGCGCCGACACGGCGGTCGCGGAGAACAGGACAGCGGCCATCATCAGGATGCTGACGGCTTTCTTCATCGCTAATCCCCTCTCATGAAATTTGGCAGAGCGACACTTTTGTATATCCGTCCCGTCTTTATGTCAACGAATCAGACGCGCGAGATTAAACCGCCCGCGCAGCTTAATCCAACTGATAGGTGGCGACGCTCGTCGGCGTCTCGAAGCAGCGAACCTTGAAGACCTCGACGCGCTCGTCGGAGACGCGGCGGGCGACGCGTTCGAGGATGTAGCGGGCGAGGTTTTCCGCCGAGGGGTTCAGCTCCTCGTCGAAGGGTGGAAGCTCGTTGATGTTGCGGTGGTCGAGGTAGTTCACCACCTCGTCCGCCGCGGCCTTCAGCTCGACGAAGTCAACGAGCAGCCCCGTGCTGTTCAGCTCGCGCCCGCGCGCGTAAATCTCGACGCGGTAGTTGTGGCCGTGCAGGTTCTCGCACTTGCCGCGGTAGCCGCGCAGTTGGTGCGCGCTCGAAAAGTTGCGCTCGATCATCACCTCAAACATGCTTCCGAGTCTAAATCTCCGCGCGCCCCGGTCGCAACCGTCGCAGTCCACGCGCGCCCGCCTACACCGTCGGCCCACGTTCGCACGCAGCACGTTCGCACGCAGCAAGATTGGTCGAAGGATTCGTTTCGCTTTCGCAGGCCGCGAGATGAGGGCGGGCGAAAAGTATGCGGGGGTCAGCGCTTGGACATTCGGACGACAATCTTCGGGACGGCATTGGGCGGGACGAGCCTCTGCGCGGCGGCGATGAGCCGGTTCACACGGCCCGGTATGACGAGGCCGCCGCCCGCGTCCAGCTTCTTCAGCGCCTCGGCCACAACCTCCTCGTGCCCCTGCTCGCCGCCGGGAACCTTCTCCCTCGGCTCCTCTTCCGCGGCCTCTTCTGGGTCAACGCGCAGGCGGCCCGGACACAGCGTCACGATCCTCACGCCGGAGCGCCGCACCTCCTCGCGCAGCGCCATCGAGAAGGTCGTCAGGAACGACTTGGTGGCGGAGTAGAGGGTCGCGTAGGGGATGGGCTGGAAGCCGGCCATCGAGGAGACGTTGATGATGCCGCCCCGCCCGCGCTCGACCATCGGCGGCAAAAGCTCGAACGTCAGTTCGACCACCGAAGAGTTGTGCAGACGCATCATCTCCAACTGGCGCTCAAGCGGAAGCTCTCGAAACTCCCCGCGCAGGCCGAAGCCGGCGTTGTTGACCAGCAGCTCGATTGAGAACTCGCGTTCAAGTAGCTGCCGGGCCAGTTGCCGCCCCGCGTCCGGCTCGGCCAGGTCGCAGACGAGCGTCTCGGCCAGGACCGCGTGTGCGGCCCGCAACTCGGAGGCCAACGCTCCTAATTTCTCCTCCGACCTCGCCACGAGGACGACGTTCTGTTTGCGCGCCGCCAGTGCGCGTGCGAAAAACTTGCCGAGTCCCTGCGAAGCGCCCGTGACGAGTGCGTAGTCTGCCGGAGTCATCCGTTACGATCTCCGCGCGGCGTGCGTGACTTCACCTGCGGCCCCGGAAATGTTTCTGCTGGCGAGAAGGCCGGAGGCTCCGGCGCGACCGGAGAGGCGTTGTCTGATCGTGGCGGGGAAGCGCGTTCGGAAGATGATGTCCCAGAACCCGCTGGTGATGCCGAACCCCGTCCGTATGCCGTGGGAGCTGTGGTGGTAGAGATGATAGCCCTTGATGTGCCTGAAGTAGCGATTGCGGAAGTTGTAGAAGTGTATGCAGTGGTGAACCCACTCTTCGGCCACGTAACACTGAATCGTCCCGGCCAGCAACATGGGCGTCGTGTAGAGCGGGAAGATGAAGCTCAAGGGGACGGCGACGGCGAAGAGGGGCAGGAGGTCTTTCAGTTCGCCGCTGATGTGCAGGCCGTCCGTGGGCCGCGCGTGGTGCTCCCAGTGAACGGGGTCGAGGTACTTGTTGGCGAGGCCGGTGTAAAACTTCTTGTAGAACTTCTTCGACTTCTTGAATCTCCCGTGGAGGACGAAGCGGTGGAACAGGTACTCCACAATCGTCCACGTCGGCACACCGGCGAAGAAGAAGGCTGCGGCCATGTAGGGATGCGCCGAACGCAGAGCCAGAACAATCAGGATGAGCGAATAGACGGTATAAAACGCGGTGATCGGGTAAAGCATGCCGCGGGAGATGGCGGCCTGCCGGCGCTTGTAAAAGCGGAAAGACCCGGCGGGCTGGCGGGCGTCTGAACTCATAAATGCCTCACTTCAAACTTGAGTTAATTTTGACGGAGGACTAACCCGGATTCAGCACGGCGACTTTATCATAACGCCGTGTGTTCACAAAAAGCCCTGCCCGCGTCCGACTCAAACTCTGGTGATTCTGTCGAACACGCCCGCCGCCTCTTCGAGGTCGCTGGTAATGCGGCAAGGGGGGAGGCTTGCGAGGAAGAGTCGGCCGTAGCCTGCGGTACGCAGGCGCGGGTCGAGGACGGCGAGGAGGCCGCGGTCGGTCGCGCCGCGAATGAGACGGCCCAAGCCCTGCTTCAAAGTGATGATGGCCTGCGGCACGCTGTACTCGTAGAAGCTCGACCCGCCCTGCTCCTCGATGAAGCGCTGGCGCGCGGCCACCACGGGGTCGGTCGGCACGGCGAACGGCAGCTTGTCTATGATGACGCACGACAGTTGCTCGCCGCGCACGTCAACGCCCTGCCAGAAGCTCGCCGTGGCGAAGAGGACGGCATGGGGCGTCGCGCGGAAGCGTTCGAGCACGCCCGCCTTCGACGCGCTGCCCTGGACGAAGCAAGGGAAGTCAACCGCGGGCGCGACGCGCTCGTACAGAGCGCGCATGCCGCTCAAAGAGGTCGAGAGCACGAAGGCGCGGCCCTGCGAGACGTTGAGCAGCTCGACCACTTCCTCCGACGCCCTCTCGATCCACTGCGGCGAGCGCGGCTCCGGCATGCGCGGCGGCAGATAGAGCACGGCCTGCTCCTCGTAGTTGTAGCCCGACGGCGCGATGAGTTCATCCGTCTTCCCGGCGGCGGGACTGCTCGCCGCGACCTCTTCGGCATCTGCCTTGAGTTCGGCGTCGGCGAGGCCGAGGCGGCGGCGGATGAAGTCGAAGTTGCCCGCGCTCGCCAGCGTCGCCGAGGTGAGCACGACCGTCTCGACGCGGTCGAAGAGTTTGTCTTGCAGCAAGGTTGAGACATCAATCGGCGAGGCGCGCAGGAACGTGCCGCGCCCGCGGCGCTCGACCCAGTAGACGTAGCGCCGGTCGTCGCCCGCTACGATGAACTCAAGGTTGAAGCGCGTCTCGCGTATGCGGCGCAGGAGGTTCTCGATCTCCGGCGGCTTCTCCCGAACAAGGTCGAGCGTCGTCTCCATCTGCCGGAGCGCGCCGTCCAGTTTCAGGTAAGCATCGCCGAGCGGCGTCGCCTCGATCTCGCCGCCCCTGCTCTTGCGCGCAAACGTGCCGGGCACAAGGGACGAGCGCCCCTCTTCGGCTCGCTCGCGCGCGAAGCCCATCCAGAACTGTTCGGCGAAGCGCGCGACGCGCGAAGAGGCGCGCGTCAGCTCGCGGTTCAGCCCCGAGTCGGTGACGGGAAGCATCTGGAGGTCGCGCAGCATGTCCTCGATTTGATAGTTCGAGACCTGCGCGCCGAAGTATTCGGCGGCCACGTCCTCGACCTGATGGGCCTCGTCGAAGATGACCGCCGAGTAATCGGGGATGACCTGTCCGTACTCGCCGCCTCGGAGGGCGAGGTCTGCGAAGAAGAGGTGATGGTTGACGATGACGATGTCTGCGTCGGAGGCGCGCTGGCGCATGCGCGTGATGTAGCAGGCGTCGTAGTCTGAGCACTTCTGCCCCGTGCAGATTTCCGAGCGCGCGTCTATGTGCCGCCAGAAGGAGAGGTTTTCGGGAAGCTCCGTGAGTTCGGCGCGGTCGCCCGTCTCCGACTCGCGCGACCAGTGGCGCACCTCCTCGAAGTGGTCAACGTCCTGTAGGCCGTCGAGTATCGGCGTCGTCTCGGCGCGCTTCACGCGGTTGAGGCAGACGTAGTTGGTGCGCCCCTTCATGTAGGCGGCGGTGAACTTCTTCGGGAGCACGCGCTGGAGAAAGGGGATGTCTTTCTCCATCAACTGCTCTTGCAGGTTCTTCGTGCCCGTCGAGACGACGACCCGACCGCCGCGCGCAACCGCCGCCGCAATCGCCGGGACGAGATAGGCCAGAGTCTTCCCCGTGCCCGTGCCCGCCTCGACGATGAGATGGCGGCCCTCCTCGAATGCGCGCAGAACGGCCTCGGCCATCTGCACCTGGCCGGGCCGGTATTCGTAATCCGGATGCGCGCGCGCAATGAGGCCGCGGGGGCCGAAGATTTCTTCCATAGCGAAAGCCAGCAGTCAGTATAAAGGCTGCGCCCTCGTGCTGACTACTGGCTGATGGCCGGATGTTTCCGGGGGTTGATTCGACGCCGCTGCCGGGCGCTCACTTTCCGGGAGCGCGGGACGGGCGCGAAAAGGTTTGCTATTCGGGTGGCTCCGAAGGCCCTTCGGATGGGTCAACGTTCAACTCGATCTCATCCTGCGGGGACGCCTGCATCCGGTCTTCGCCCGTCCGCTCGGACGGGTCAACTTTCAGATTGAACTCATTCTCGTTAGCGCTCATGGGAGGTCACTCTCCTTTTGTTGGGCCGCACCAAACGGGCGCGGCAGGGCAAGTTTATCTTACTCTTTCCCGCCTCGGGCGGAATTCTAGCCCACGCCCCACGGCCTTAGCAACAACTTTGATGGTTTTCTCACACTCGCGCGCCGGAGCTTTCAGTCAGCGCCGACCGCGCCCGTCTCAGGCTCTCGCTCTTTCAGGCGCTTCGGGTAGAGGGGGAAGCGCGAGGCGAGTTCGTGCACGGATTGCAGGACGCGACTCCTGACCTCTTCGGACTCCGGCTCGTGGAGGACTGCGGCGATGAGGCGCGCGACCTGCCGCATCTCCTCCTCGCCCATGCCGCGCGTGGTGAGCGCGGGCGTGCCGAGGCGTATGCCGGAGGCGATGAAGGGCTTGTTGGTGTCGAAGGGGATGGTGTTTTTGTTGGCGGTGATGCCTGCGGCTTCGAGCGCCTTCTCCGCGACCTTGCCCGTGACGCCGCGGCCTCCCATGAACACGTCAACCAGGACGAGGTGATTGTCCGTACCGCCGGAGACGAGCCGGAAGCCCTGCGCCTGAAGCTCATCTGCCAGCGCCCTGGCGTTGGCGAGTATGCGGCGCTGGTAGTCTTTAAAGTCTTCGCGCAAAGCCTCGCCGAAGGCGACGGCCTTCGCGGCGATGATGTGGACGAGCGGGCCGCCCTGCACGCCGGGGAAGAGTTTCCGGTCAACGTCCGCCGCGTGCTCGGCCTTACAGAGTATGAGTCCGCCGCGCGGGCCGCGCAGGGTCTTGTGCGTCGTCGTCGTCACGTAGTCGGCGTGCGGGACGGGCGAGGGGTGAAGTCCGGCGACGACGGGGCCGGCGATGTGCGCGATGTCGGCCATGACGCGCGCGCCCACGCCCCGCGCGATCTCGCCGATGCGCTCGAAGTCAATCGTGCGCGGGTAGGCCGACGCGCCGCAGACGATGAGCTTCGGGTTGTGCTCCTGCGCGATGCGCTCCAACTCGTCGTAGTCAATCTGCTCCGTCTCGCGCGAGACGCCGTAGTCGGCGACCTTGTAGCTGAAGCCGGAGAAGTTCAAGGGGTGTCCGTGCGTCAGGTGGCCGCCGTGCGAGAGGTTCATGCCGAGTATCTGGTCGCCGTAAGAGAGCGCCGCCAAGTAGACGGCCATGTTGGCCTGCGAGCCGCTGTGCGGCTGGACGTTGGCGTGTTCGGCCCCGAACAACTCTTTCGCGCGGTCAATCGCCGCCTGCTCGACCACATCCGTGAACTCGCAGCCGCCGTAGTAACGCTTCCGCGGATAGCCTTCGGCGTATTTGTTCGTGAAGACCGAACCCATCGCTTCGAGCACGGCCTCCGAGACGAAGTTCTCCGAGGCGATCAGCTCAAGCCCGTCGGCCTGACGCCGCGCCTCGTCGTCAATCGCGCGGCTCACGGTCGGGTCAACTTCCGACAAAGACGCGTTCAAAAGATCGCTCATCTCTTCTCCCTCTCCGGATGGTTTCGGCAGAACGGCTTGTTTGAAGTGGCCCGATGTTACATCACGCACAGACGCTCCGCAATAATTCCACCGCCGCGAGGCGCGCGGGCCGGGCGGTCTGGTGTCGAGTCCGCCGGTTGCTTTCCCCTCGCCCGCTGCGCGAGAATGGCCGTTCATTTTCCGTCGCGGATTGCCGCCGAGGAGATTCGAGTAAAACTTTATGCGCTGGTCACAGTATTTCATCCCTACTTTGCGTGAAGACCCGGCGGACGCCGAGGCCGTCTCGCACCGTCTGCTCCTGCGCGCGGGCTACATCCGACAGCTTGGCGCGGGCATCTATTCCTTCCTCCCGCTGGGCTGGCGTGTCGCGCAGCGCGCGATGAAGATCATCCGCGAGGAGATGGACGCCGTCGGCGGTCAGGAGTTCTTCCTGCCGGCGCTGCATCCTTCGGAGGTCTGGAAGGAGTCGGGGCGCTGGGCCGTGATGGGCGAGACGCTGTTCCGGCTCAAAGACCGCAAGGGCGCGGAGATGTGCCTCGGCATGACGCACGAGGAAGTGTTCACCTCGATTGCGCGCCACGAGATACGCTCGTACAAGCAACTGCCGCAGGTCTGGTACCAGATTCAGACCAAGTTCCGCGACGAGGAGCGCCCGAAGTCCGGCCTGATGCGCCTCCGCCAGTTCACCATGAAGGACGCCTACACCTTCGACGTTGACCGCACCGGCCTCGACGCTTCGTTTGAAAAACAGCGCGGGGCTTACAAGAAAATCTTCGACCGCTGTGGGATCAAATACCACATCGTCGAAGCCTCTTCCGGCGCGATGGGCGGCTCCGAGTCCAACGAATTCATGGCGCGCACGCCGGCGGGCGAGGACTTCATCGCCATCTGCGAGTCGTGCGGCTACGCCGGAAATCTTGAGAAGGCGACTTCGCGCCTGCCCATCGTTGAAGACGAGGCCGGGCCGGACGCGCCCGAAGAGTTCCCGACGCCCGGCGTCAGAACCATCGAAGACCTGACGACGTTTCCGGGCGGCGCTGAAGCCTCCCGTCAGATCAAGACGCTCGTCTACGTCGCCACGGACGCCGCGACGCAAAAGCAATACCCTGTGCTCGCGTTACTGCGCGGCGACCACCAGCTCCACGAGATCAAGCTCGCCGACTCGCTGGGCGCGTCAGCCGTTCGCGCCGCGCACCCGGAAGAGATTCGCGAGCTGCTGGGCGCGAGTGCGGGCAGCCTCGGCGGCGTCGGTGCGCGCGGCAAGGCTGTTAAGAGCACTTTCCTGGCGATAGCTGATAAGCCGCTTTTGGTTGGGGGTCAGGAGTATGAGGAGTTAATTCCTATCACGAGTAGCTTACACATCATCGCTGACATGTCGCTCAAAGGCAGACGCAACATGACGACGGGCGCGAACAAGGACGATCATCACCTGCGCGGCGTCTCGGTCGAGCGCGACATCAAGCCCGATAGTTGGGCCGACCTGCGGACGGTGCAGAAAGGCGAGGCTTGCCCGAACTGTGACGATGGCGTGCTCGACATCTTCAAGGCGATGGAGATCGGCCACATCTTCAAGCTCGGCACGAAGTATTCCGACTCGATGCGTGCGACCGTCCTGAACGCCGAAGGCAAGGAAGTTCCAATCGTCATGGGCAGCTACGGCATCGGCGTCGAGCGCATACTCTCCGCCGCCATCGAGCAGAACCACGACGCCGACGGCATCGTGTGGCCGCGCTCAATCGCGCCCTTCGACGTGGTCGTCACCGTCACGAACGTCAGGCAGAAGGAGTTGACCGACGCGGGCGAGCGCCTCTACGAAGAGCTACGGCGCGCGGGACTCGAAGTCCTCCTCGACGACCGCGACGAGCGCGCGGGCGTCAAGTTCAAGGACGCAGACCTCGTGGGCATCCCCTTCCGCATCAACGTCGGTAAGAAGATCGCCGACGGCAAGGTCGAGCTGTTCGAGCGCGCGTCGAAACAGTCAACCGACATCGCGCTCGCGGACGTATCGGCGAAGGTACAGGAGCTTGCACTGTCCGGCACCTGACAGGCGCGGCCTTACTTTTAAAGGGAAGAGGGCGGCAACGGTTGCCGCCCTCTTCCCTTTTAGATTGCGCTGCCGATTCACGCGCGAGCGGTACCGGCAGTCTTCGCTTACTTCGCCGCCGCCGCGATGATCTGGTCGAGCACGTCGGGCTTCGAGTTGTCGCGCTGGAGGTGCGGGTACTGCTCTCCGCCGTGGTAGTCGAGCGAGTAGTTGATGAGCGTGCCCTCGTTGTTGACGAGCAGTTGAATCGGCGCTCTCTCCGTCTTGGCCGCGCTCACGGCGTCGCGCAGGACGGCGGGCGAGAACGCCTTGCCGCCCACGGCGACGATCGTCATGCCGGGGCCGAGCTTCGCGGCGAACGCGGGCATCCCCGGAATCACATCCGCGATGAGACCTTTCGTGTCCACCCGAAGCCCCAGCGAGTAGCCCATCTCGACGCGCTCGCGCTCGTCCTCCAAGTCCTCTATGTGTTGGCTGCGGACGTTGTCATACGTCAGACGATAGCCGCCGCGCTCAATTCCTCCGAACGGCGCGTGGAGGTCGTTCGACCAGAGCCGCTGGTTGAGGAACGCGCGCCAGTCGTAGGGCGCAACGTCGTTCAAGGTGCTCACCACGTCGTCGAAGGTGTAGGGCTTGACCATCGGCGCGGTCGAGGGTGCGCCGTGGAAGCGTTTGACGAAGTCATCGAGCGAGCGTTGGCCGTTCGTCAGTTGCCGGATCAGCGTGTCGGCGTCGAGCCAGATGAGTTCGCCCTCGTCGTAGAAATCAACGCCGCGCCGCTCGGCGTCCCACTCGCCCGGTGCGTTGTAGAGCAGTTGCGCCGCGACGGTCGTGTCAATCAGCGGTCGCCAGAGGCGGCCCGGCCTGTGGTCGAGTCCGGCGGCGACCTCGGCGAGATTGTCGCGGTACTCTTCCGGCGTCCAGAGTCCGCTGCGCGCCGTCATCACGTCGCCGTAATACTCGGTCAGTCCCTCGTAAACCCACAGCAGTTCGCCCTGCATCGGCTTCTGGTAATCGGACGTGGCGAGGCCCGCGGGCCGACGGAACTTGCCGTTCCAGGAATGAAAATATTCGTGCGGCAGGACGCTCAAGGCGAGACGGCCCAACTGTTCATCTATCAGCGCACGCTCATTGACGCGGCTGTCGTTCGACTGATGGTGCTCCAAGCCGAAGTGCGCGACGCGGTCGCTCAGGGTGAAGAGGAAGTTGTAGTGCTCGTAGTGCTCGGCTCCGGCGAGCGACTCGGCCTCGCGGACGAGATTACGCATCGCGTTGACGAACTTCGGGCTGGCTCCGAGCGCCGCGGGGCTGTCCGCCGCGAGGTCTATCTCGACGGGACGCTCCCCGGTCTTGAGCGGGATGGCGCGGAAGTACTCGCCCGCGAGCACGGGCGAGTCAACGAGGTTCGTCAGGGAGACGGGCGCGAAAGTGATCTCGCCCTTCGACTCGCGCTCGACGCGCAGGGCCGTGCCGAACTTCCAGCCCGGCGGCAGGCGCAGCGAAGCGTCGAACGTGATGTCGTCGGTGTGCGTCACCTGCGGGTAGAGCAGAAACCAGTTCCACGTCACGATGGCGAGATGCGATGTGGTCGAAGAACCTGCGCTGAAACCGCCCGCGAACGTCGGCGCGAGGAACTCGATGTCGGCCTCGACGGCGCTCGCGCCCGGCGGCACGTCCAGGTGAAAGGCGTACATGTCCACGGGGTCGCGCCGCCACTGGAGAGTCTTGCCCGAAGCCGTGAACTTCAACCCCGAAAGGTTGATGATCGGCCCGGTCGGCCCGTGCTCGCCGGGAATCCATTCCGGGTAGTAGAGCGTCAGGGGGCCGGGCTGCGCGGGGATCGTCTCGACGGCGCGGAAGAGCTTGCGCGGTGCGTCGGTCGCGTCCACCGAGAGCCTGACCGCCTGAGAGCCGCGGCCCCCTTGCACGAGCGCGCCCCGGCCCTGTGCCGGTGCGAGCAAGAGGACTGACAGGACGGACAAAAGCAGTGCGAATCTCTTTTTCATAAGCTCCTCCGTTGAAAGAAAGTTTCGGCGCGCGGGCGCGCGCGCCCTCATAGGCCGCGCCGTCTCACGCGTCCTTATCGCGTCTTAAAGCTCCGACGGTTTTCTTACTGAGGCGATGCCCGAATCTAAACCCCGCGCGCTTTTTTTTCAACAGCGAAGACGAGGAAGACACTCAGATGGAGACGACTTCAGCGCGGCAGAGCTTCAGTCAATCATCTCGTTGACGAGCAGCGTGAGCGCGTTGTCCTGCAAGGTCTTGTTGTTTTGCAAGTCGCTGTGCAGGTCGCAGGCGAAGGCCGCGTAGGCGACGGGGAGCGGGGTCGCGTAGAAGGCGCTGGCGCGCGCCCCCGCGAGGTCGAGGCCGAGCAGGCTGGAGCGCGTCACACGACCGTCGCCCGGCTCGAACATCGCGCGCAGGACTTCGGCCCGCGCGAAGCGCCGACCGTCGGAGGCGCGGTACGACTTCGGTCGCACGAGCGTCAGCCAGCGCCCGCGCCGCTCGTCGCGCAGGACGACGGGCGCAGTCAAAGTCTCCTCGCAGTCGCCGCCGAAGACGTAGAGCTTGACGGGCGCGCGCGAAGAAGCGTCCGGCGCTGCGTCCGCTGCGGCTTCGGACGCGTCGAGCGCCTCCTGAAAGCGGCGCGCGCGCCGGAGCGCGACTTCAAAGTAAGCGTCCAGCTCTGCGAGCGTGCCCGCGCCCGCGGGCGACTCCTGCCCGCGCCCGACGCCGCGCGCGTAAACGGCGCGGAAGGCCGGATCGTTCGCGGCAGACCACTGGTAGCGACGCCACACTGCCGGGTCGTAGAGGTCAACCCGGATGGTGTGCAGGTGTTCGTCGAGTATGCGCGCCTGCCCGCCGTGCGGCAGCAGTTGAAAGATGGCGGGCGAGGTCAACGCGTCCTCGCGCGAGAGCTTATTCAGAAGGCGCACGCGCGGGCGCAGACCCTCGGTCACGGAGTAGCCTTCGAGCAGGGTGGCGAACGCCTCCGCCGAGCCTTCGTTTGGCGTGCCGAACATGAAAATCTTGTTGACCAGACTCGCGCCCTGCCAGTCGGGTTTAGGCTCGATGCCTTCGGGCGGCAAATCCCGGTCGCCGTACATCGCCGCGTAGCGCGCGACGAGTCCGCCCATCGAGTGTGCGACGACGTTGAAACGAAGGTTGGGCCGTCCCAGCCTGAGCTTCAGAGCCTGCAAGCGCCGGACGAGCAGGCGGGCCGACTCCACGTTGTCGCGCCGCCAGTCGTAGGCGAAGACGTAGAAGGTGTCCTGGTCGCCGCCTTCGGGCGGGTTGTCGAGGTCGCCCTCGCGGTAGCCGCCGTAGTCTTCAAGCGCGCGCAGCAGGTAGTGGTAGACGTAAACTTCGGGGGCGAGCTTCGCCAGCTTCGCCGTCTCGACGATGCGCGCGGCCACGAGGTCGTCGCGGTTCGCTTCGAGGTCGTGCGTCACGGGCAGAGGCAGATCGTCCACCTTCGAGCGGAAGGCGGAGGGCCACACGACCTCGCCCGTCTTCCGGTTCACGATGCGCGAGCCGAGTATGCCGGGGATGACGATGACGGGACGCTTGCCCTTGCGCGCGCGCACGCCCGCGAAGACGCGTTCGAGGTTCGGCGCGTGCCGCGCGCCGCAGCCCTCAAGCAGCGGGGCGCAGAGCAGCGCGAAGACCAGAGTGATGTGTGATGTATGATGAGGGATGAGTGATAAGTGATGAGTGATGAGAGGAAAGCATCGAGTGCCGGCGAGGGCTTTGTTTTTTCTCATCGCTTGTTACTCATCGCTCATCACTTGCTTTGCGGTTGATGAGGCCGGCGACGAAGCCCGCGCCGAAGCCGTTGTCTATGTTGACGACCGTGACGTTCGACGAGCAGGAGTTGAGCATGCCGAGCAGGGCCGCCACGCCGCCGAAACTCGCCCCGTAGCCGACGCTCGTCGGCACGGCAATGACGGGCGCGGCGACCAGCCCGCCGACGACTGAGGGAAGCGCGCCCTCCATCCCGGCGGCGACGATACAAACGCGCGCCGCCCGCAGGCGCTCGCGCTCGGCCATGACGCGGTGGATGCCTGCGACGCCCGCGTCCCAGATTCTTTCGACGCGGTTGCCCATCGCCTCGGCCGTGAGCGCGGCCTCCTCAGCGACGGGGATGTCGCTCGTGCCCGCGGTGACGACCATGATTATCCCTACGCCGCGCTCCGTGCGGTCGCGCACGACTCGAATCATGCGCGCCGACTCGTGCCACTCGGCATCAACGCAGACGTTTCTGACCTCGCCGAATGTGCCCTCATCAGTTCGTGTCACGAGCACGTTCGGCGTGCGTCGCGCCAGCGCCTCGACGATTTCGACCACCTGCGTGCGCGTCTTCCCTGCCCCGAAGACCACTTCCGGGAAGCCCTGCCGCGCGGCGCGCGCGTGGTCAACGCGCGCGTGCCCGATGTCCTCGAAGTGTAGGTTTCCGATCTGGCGCGCGGTCTCGGCCTCGTCGAGTTCGCCCTGTTTGAAGGCGCGCAGAAGCCGCTCCAGTTCCTTTGAATCCATTTCGCTCCAATCACCTTCGGAGCGGGCATTCTAGCATCAGGCGTGCGCGCGCCCGAAACGTGCCCGCTTGCGCCGAGCACGCGGCGGCACTTAAGATTCCAGTTCGCAAACATGGAACTGACCGTCGCAATCACAGGCGCTTCGGGTTCGATCTACGCGCAACGCACGCTCGCGCACATGGCTTCGAGCGGCGCGGTCGAGCGCGTGAATCTCATCATGTCGCGTTCGGCGCGAGTGGTGGCGCGCGTCGAGACGGGCGCGAAGATCGAGGAGGGCGACGCGCGCGCCGTCAACGAGTGGGTGGGCCTGCCCGCCGACTCGAAGCTCATACGCTTTCAACGCCTCGACAACATGGCTGCCGCGCCTTCTTCGGGGTCGCACCCGCAGGCCGGGATGATCGTCGTCCCCTGCTCGATGGGCACGCTCGGCGCGATTGCTTCGGGCGCGGGCACAAACCTGATTCACCGCGCGGCGGACGTGACGCTCAAAGAGGGGCGCAAGCTGGTGCTCGTCGTGCGCGAGACGCCCTACAACACCATCCACATCGAGAACATGCTCCGGCTCGCGCACGCGGGCGCGCGCATCCTCCCCGCCAGCCCCGGCTTCTACCACCGCCCGCAGACCATCGAACAACTGGTTGACCAACTCGTCTTCCGCCTCCTCGACCAGTTCGCCGTCCCGCACCCGACGGGCACGCGCTGGCGCGGGGAAGAACAAGAGAGAGAGATAAGTGATGAGTGATAAATGATAAGTGATTGAGCTTGGTTTTTCTTATCACTTATCATTTATCACTCATCACTCATCACTTCAAAAGCTATGACTCAAGAGTGGCACAAAGGCGAATACACGATCAGCAGCGAGCGTGGGCGGCTCGACATTGCGGCCATCCACCGCTACATCAGCGAGGAGAGTTACTGGGGCAAGGGCCGCTCAATCGAAGTGGTGCGCCGCGCCGTCGAGAATTCTCTGCCGTTCGGTATTTACCGCAGCACGGCACTGGTCGGCTTCGCGCGCGTAGTGACGGACTACGCGACGTTCGCCTGGCTCGCCGACGTGTTCGTATTTGAAGAGCATCGCGGGCGCGGGCTGTCGAAGTGGCTGATGGAAATCATCATCTCGCACCCGGAGTTGCAGGGCTTCCGCCGCTGGGTTCTGGCGACGAGGGACGCGCACGAACTCTACCGACGCTTTGGCTTCATCAATTTGCACAGGCCGGAACGCTGGATGGAGCGGCCCGACCCGAATATGGCCGAGTCGCCCGACTACTGGGAGCCGCGTCAATCTTGACCTTTTGCGAAGCGCCACGCGCGCCGTGTCGTTTGGCATTTTGCCGACTCCGAGACGATGCGCGCGGGGCTTCAGGCCGCATCACCCGACGAGATGTAAGGTAAAAACGGATTGACTCCGGCAACGACGAAGACGGCCCGGCCCTTGCTTTGAACGAAACCGAGATGGCGACCGCCGCAAGCAACATCCGCACGACGCTCGAAATGATAAAGATCGAGCACACGCTCTTCGCGCTGCCGTTCGCATTCCTGGGCGCGGTGCTGGCGGCGCGCGGCTTCACGCCGCGGGGGCTGCCGACGTGGTGGCAGGCGCTCTGGATAACCCTGGCGATGGTCGGCGCGCGCTCCGCCGCGATGGCCTTCAACCGCATCGCCGACCGCGACTACGACGCGGCGAACCCGCGCACTCGCGCGCGCGCCATCCCCGCGGGACTTCTCTCCGTCTCGTTCGTGTGGGCGTTCACGCTCGCCGCCGCCGCGCTCTTCTTCCTTGCCGCGGGCGCGCTCAACCGAATGACGCTCCTGCTCTCGCCGGTCGCGCTCGCAAGCGTTCTGCTCTACTCGTACACGAAGCGCTTCACCGCGTTCTCGCACGTCGCGCTCGGCTGGTGTCTCTCAATCGCGCCGACGGGCGCGTGGGTCGCCGTGCGCGGCTCGATTGACAGCGCCGTGCCGCTCCTGCTCTCGCTCGTCGTGCTCCTGTGGACTGCGGGGTTCGACGTGCTCTACGCCTGTCAGGATTTCGACTTCGACCGCGCGGCGGGCCTGCGCTCGATGCCGGCACGCGTCGGCATCGGGCGCGCGCTGTGGATTTCCCGCGCGCTGCACGCGGGGGCGTTCGCGGCGCTCGTCGGGTTATACTTGCTGACGAGCTTAGGCGTGCTCGCGCTCGCCGGGGTCGTCGCCACCGGCGTGCTGCTCGTCTATCAACACTCGCTCGTCCGCGCCGACGATTTGAGCCGCCTGAACGCGGCGTTCTTCACGACGAACGCCTTCGTCAGCGTCATCCTGCTGGCGACTTTCGGCGGCGCGGCGTTCGTCAGGATTTGAGATTGAGGGGGTACGGTTCTCGAAACGAAAGGCTGGGTTGTTTATGGCTGCCGCAATCACACCGAACGAGCAACAGGCGAACGCGCTGGTGCTCCACTTCCGCCCGTTCCTGAAGAAGCTGGGCGACGACGAATTCTTCGAGTTCTGTATGCTCAACAAAGACCTCCGCATCGAACTCACCAGCGAAGGAGACCTCATCATCATGCCGCCGACGGGAGGAAAGACGGGAAACCGCAACTTCAAACTCATCGTTGATTTCGGCATGTGGGCGGAAAAAGATGGCACGGGCAGGGGCTTTGACTCTTCGACCTTCTTCTCGCTGCCGAACGGGGCGAAGCGCTCGCCCGACCTCGCATGGGTTCGCAACGAAAGGTGGGACGCGCTGACCACAACGGAGCAGGAGAAATTCCCGCCGCTCTGCCCGGACTTCGTCGTCGAGCTGCGCTCACGCACGGATTCGCTTCGAGTCCTGAAGGCGAAGATGGAGGAGTATGTTGAGAACGGGGCGCAGCTCGGTTGGCTTATAGACCCTCTGAAGAAAAAAGTTTACGTCTACCGTCCGCAGGCCGCGGTTGAAGTTCTCGACGACCCGCAGACCGTTTCTGGCGAGCCGTCGCTCAAAGGCTTCACGCTCGACGTGCAGGCACTTTGGAATTGAATTAAATCTTAAACCTTGAACCATGAACTTTTCACACGACACCAGGCTCAACGAACTCGCCGCTAAAGTCGAAGCGTGCGAGCGGCTTTCATTCGACGAGGGCGTGTCTCTGTTTCAGACGGACGACCTGCCCGCGCTCGGTCGCCTCGCCGACTCCGTCAGGCGTCGCCTGCACGGGCGCGTGACCTATTACAACGTCAATCGCCACTTCAACCCGACCAACGTCTGCTACGCCGACTGCAAGTTCTGCGGCTTCTTCCGCACGCCGCGCGAGGCGGACGCCTACACGCACAACATCGAAGACTCGCTCCGCATCGCGGGCGAGGCCGTGCGCGAGGGCGCGACCGAGCTGCACATCGTCGGCGGCCTGAACACGAAGCTGCCGTTCAGCTACTTCACGGACTTGCTCTCGTCGCTCAAGTCGAAGTACCCGCAGCTACATTTGAAGGCGTGGACGATGGTCGAGCTTGACCACTTCGCGCGCTTCTACAAGATGTCGGACGAGGAGGTGATCGAACAACTGAAGGCCGCCGGGATGGATTCGTGCCCCGGCGGCGGCGCGGAGATTTTCCGCGAGCCGACGCGCTCGCTGGTTTGCGCGCACAAGACCGACGGCGGGCGCTGGCTCGAACTCTCCGGCAAAGTCCACGCCGCGGGACTCAAAACCAACGCGACGATGCTCTACGGCCACATCGAATCAATCGAAGACCGCGTTGACCATCTTATTAAACTTCGAGAGCAGCAGGAGAAGTCGGGCGGCTTCCAGTGCTTCATCCCGCTCGCCTTCTACCCGCCGGGCACACAGCTCTCGCACCTGCCCGGCCCGACGGGCGTTGATTCTCTGAAGACGATGGCCGTCGCGCGCCTCATGCTCGACAACTTCCCGCACATCAAGTCCTACTGGGTGATGTTGGGGAAGCGGCTCGCGCAGGTCGCGCTCCACTTCGGCGCGAACGACCTCGACGGCACGATCACCGAGGGCGGCGAGCTTACGGAAAGTTATTCGGTCGAATCGGGGGGCGAAGTCAAGATGTCCACACAGGAGATCGTCGCCCTCATCGAAGACGCCGGACTCGAAGCCGTCGAGCGCGACACGCTCTACAATCCCGTGCAGCGCGAAGCGACGACCGTCTGAGCATTTTCGGTGCCGCGTGGTAACTTATGTGAAAACCACCCGATGACTCTGAAACGAGTAAACACAGATGACCAACGAAGAGATTCAGCGGGTGATGGAGTCCATCGTCAAGCAGCAGGAGAGCTTATCCGACAGGATGGAGCAGATGTTGGGACTCCATGCCCAATCGGAAAAACGGATTGGTCGGCTTGAGACGGCTGTCGTCAATCTCTATAACGCGACGACCGAACTCAGCAGGAAGAGGCCGAACTGGCCGAGGCTCAGGCGCACACCGACCGGCGGGTGAATGTCCTGATAGACATCATCGAGCAGGGGCGCAACGGGAAATCTCGGAATTTAAGCTATGACCACCGCAACCGAAACACGCACCATCACGGTCGCGCATTCGCCCGACTCGGACGACGCCTTCATGTTCTACGGGCTGGCGACGAACAAGATTGACACGGGCGATCTCCGGTTCGAGCACGTGCTCGAAGACATACAGACCCTGAACGAGAAGGCGACGCGCGGCGTCTACGACGTGACGGCCATCAGCTTTCACGCCTACGCCTACATCTCGGACAAGTACGTTTTGCTCCCGCACGGCGCAAGCATCGGCGAGGGCTACGGCCCCATCGTCGTCGCGCGCGAGCCGCACGCGGCCGAGGACTTGCCGAAGTTGAAGATCGCCGTGCCGGGTATGATGACGAGCGCGTTTCTGGCCCTCAAAATCCTCTGCCCTGAGTTCGAGTACGAGGTCGTCCCGTTCGATCAGATCATCGAGGCCGTCGAAGAGGGCCGGGCCGACGCCGGCCTGCTCATCCACGAGGGGCAGCTTTTTTATCAGAAGCTCGGACTGCACAAGGTCGTTGACCTCGGCGAGTGGTGGAAGCAGTGGACAGACCTGCCGCTGCCGATGGGCGGAAACTGTATCCGGCGCGAACTCGGCGCGGAGACGATCAGCCGCGTCTCCGCTTACCTGCACGAGTCCATCCAATACTCGCTCGACAACCGGCGCGACGCGCTCGCCTACGCCATGCAGTTCGCGCGCAACATGGACACGGAGTTGGCCGACCGCTTCGTCGCGATGTGGGTCAACCAGCTCACGCTCGACTACACGGAGCGCGGGCGGCGTGCCGTCCAGCGGCTGCTCGACGAGGGTGCCGGGCGCGGCATCATCCCGCGCCGCGTCGAGGCCGAGTTCGTCGCCTAGAGTGATTTCGGAGCGGCGGGGTTGAAGACAGCTATCTTCAATCCGAAATCCGCAATCCGCCGCTCCGCAATCGGCTGGCAACACGCCCGCGCGCACCTGCATCGAAAGGGTTGCTCGGCGGGCAGTCTTCCTGATCTCGAAACAGCCTCGTCCTGCTTGGGCCTTCAAAGCACAGAGAGTTCAGACAATGAAAAGAGTTCTTCTATCGGTTCTGGCGGGGGTCGGCTTCTGCGTCGCGGGGGCGGCGGTCGCGCGGGCGCAGACGAGCGGGGCGGGCAACAGCGTGCCTTCGGCCATCAACCGCTCCGGCGCGCCCGTGGATGTCGAGCGCGTTATTCGCACCTTCGCGCAGAAGGAGACGGAGGCGCGCAAGGCGTTGAACCAATATGCCTTCAGACGCGACGCCGTCATCCAGACCATCGGGTTCGGCGGGCAGGTTTCGGGCGAGTACCACCGCACCTCCGGCTTCGTCTTCGACGACAGCGGCACCCGCTACGAGAAAATTCTCTTCTTCCCCCAGCCGACCATTCAAGAGATTCAGGTCTCGCCCGAAGACATCGAAGACCTCGGCGGCGTGAACGCCTTCGCGCTCGAAGCCTCGAAGATTAACGACTACAACTTCTCCTACGTCGGCAAGGAGAAGATTGACGAGCTTGACACCTACGTCTTCGACGTGACGCCGAAAGTCCTCTCGGACTCCGGGCGGCTCGCGTCGCTCAAGCATTCAAAGACGCCGGAGCGATACTTTCAGGGGCGCATCTGGGTTGACGATCAGGATTACCAGATCGTCAAGGCGCGCGGCAAAGGCGTGCCCGAATTCGAGCAACGCTTCCCGACCTTCGAGACCTACCGCCAGCAGATTGACGGCAAATACTGGTTCCCGACCTACTCCTACGCCGATGACACTCTCACCTTCAAGGGCGGCCAGGTCACACACGTCCGCATGCTTATCAAGTACACAGACTTCCAGCGTCTGAAGGGCAGGGTGACGGTCGTCGAGGAGGGCGACCCCGGCGATACGAAAGACAAGAACCCTCCGCCCCCGAAGCCCGCGGCGACGCCGACCCCGCCGCCTGCCAAACCGAAACCGTAAGCCCGGCGCACCGAAACCGCGAGCGGTAGCCAGCGGGTTGTGACTTTCAGGAAGCACAACCCGCTGGCTACCGCTCGCGGTTTCGGTTCAAAGCGCGCGGGCTTCTCGCTAAGCGCTCTCTTCGTCTTTCATCCCAAGCTCTTCTGCAACGAGCGAGCGCGTCCGCTCGGTCAGTCTCTTCACGTCCTCGTCCGTCTTCAGCCCCTCCGTCTCGATTGGCGGCAGCACAACCATCTCGATTGTGCCGGGGCGGGCCGCGCCCGTGCCCTTGCCCATCATCGCGTCCGTGTTCCTGATGGCGACCGGGACGACCGGCACCCCGGCCTCCACCGCCATGTAGAAGCCGCCCTTCTTGAACGGCAGGAGCTGACGGGGGCGTGCGCGCGTGCCTTCGGCGAAGACGCCGAACGAGACGCCTGCGCGAAGCCGGTCGGTTGCAATCTTCGTCGTCTCCATCGCGCGCGCGCGGTTCGAGCGGTCAATCGCGAGTATGTTGACGAAGCCCATGCCGTAGCCGAGTATCGGCACTTTCAGAAGCTCCTTCTTCGCAAGCAGTCCGACGCGCCGGCCCACGTAGCAGAAGAGCGTGGCCGTGTCGAGGAACGAGCGATGGTTGGCGATGAAGACGTAAGAGCGTCGCGGGTCGAGGTGTTCGAGACCGCTGACGCGCACGCGCGCGCCGCTCAAGCGCAGCCACATGCGCCCGCCCCAGAGCGCCCAGGGGTAAACCCACTCGCGTCGGCGCGCGACCAGCGCGGCCAGAATCGCCGGCGGGCCGAAGATGAGCAGAAGCATCGCCGCCACGAACAGCGACCACCAGTACCAGAGGCGTCCCGCGGGCGTAGCGCGCGGGCCTGTGCTAGACTCTGCGCGCGAAACGCCACCGCCGCGCTCTTGACCTTCAATCTCTTGTGGAAGACTTTCAGGATGCACTTGACTGCGTTCCTTCGCCGCCCCTTCGCCCTCTTCGCCGCCGTCCTCGTCCTCTGCTTGCTCCTCGCAACTGACGCGAGCGCCCAACCCCAAAAACCTCGTCCGCGCCCTATCCCAAAGCCGTCCGCAGACAAGGGCGAGATGTTCGGCTCGGTCATGCCGCCGCCGCGCGACGTGCTCGGCTTCACGCCGGGCGATGACCGAGAGGTCGCCGACTGGGGACAAATTACAAACTACTTCCACATGCTCGCGGGCGAGAGCTACCGCGTTAACGTCCAGGAGATCGGCACGTCAACCCTGGGCCGCCCGCTCATCGTCGCCTTCATCAGCGCGCCACAGAATATACGTGAACTGAACAAATATCGCGACATCCAGCGTCGCCTCGCAGACCCGCGCCTCGTCACTTCAGAAGCCGAGCGCGAACGCCTCGTGCGCGAAGGCAAGACCGTGGTAGTCATTTCCTGCTCGATTCACTCGACTGAGATCGTGGCCTCGCAGATGTCCATGCAGCTCGCCTACGAGCTTGCCACGGCGAAGGACGCGGAGACGAAAGAGATTCTCGACAACACGATTCTCATCCTCATCCCTTCGCCAAACCCCGACGGCGTTGACATCGTCGCCGACTGGTATCGCCGCTCTCTCGGAAAACCGTGGGAGGGCACGGAGCCGCCGGAGATTTATCATGCCTACGCGGGCCACGACGACAACCGCGACTGGTTCATGCTCAACCTCTCGGAGACGCGCGCCGTCACGCGCCTCTTGTGGAAGGAGTGGTTCCCCGAAGTCGTCTACGACATACATCAACAGGGGCAAACCGGCTCGCGCTTCTTCGTCCCGCCCTTCTACGACCCGCCGAACCCGAACATCGCCCCACTCCTCCTGCGCGAGGTCGGACTCATCGGCCACAAGATCGCCGCCGACGAAGAGGCCGCAGGGTTCAAAGGCGTCGCCACCAACTCGCTCTACGACACGTGGTGGCACGGAGGCTTCCGCACCGCGCCCTACTATCACAACTCCATCGGCATCTTGACGGAAGCTGCGAGCGCGCGCCTTCTGACGCCAGCGCGCATCGCGCCCGAACAGCTTGAGAAGTATTCGACGCGCGGCCTGCCCTCGGCCCTGCCCGCGAGTCCGCTGACGAACTTCCCGAACCCCTGGCCCGGCGGCGAGTGGCGCGCGCGCGACATCCTCAACCTGGAGATGGTTTCCACGCGCGCCGTGCTCTCGCTCGCGGCGAAGTACCGCGAGCGCTACCTTCGGAACTTCTACGAACTGGGCGTGCGCGCGCTCGACTGGCCGACGAAGGACGGAGACGTGCTCGCCTACATCATCCCCGCGGGACAGGGCAAGGATGAGAACGTCGCGAAGATGATCGCTCTGCTCGTCGAGCAGGGCGTCGAAGTTTACCGCATGGACAGAGAGCTTCACCTGACGCTCGCGCCCACGCGCGGCACAATCTACAACGACGAAGCCCGGAGTCCGCCCGAATGGCCCACGGGCAGTTACCTCGTCTTCCTCAAGCAGCCCTACCGCACGAACGTGCAGGCTCTCTTCGAGCGGCAGGTTTACCCCGACCGCATTTCGGGCGGCGCACCCGAACGACCCTACGACGTGGCCGGCTGGACGCTGCCGATGCAGATGGGCGTCGAGGCGCTCCCCGTCCGGAGCATAGGCGAGACGGAGAGCGAGCGGCGGCTGACCCTCGTGCACAATAACGACGAGGTGCGGCATGACCTCGGACTCAATATCGCCATCGTCCCGCACGGAAATCTCCGCGCCTACTCGCCGATTCAAAATCCCGTCAAGCGGCCCGTCCGCCTCGCGCTCTACAGGAGTTGGACGGCCTCGATGGACGAGGGTTGGACGCGCTGGCTCTTCGACACCTTCAACGTGCCTTACTCACCTTTGCGCGACGCCGACGTGCGCGCCGGTTCCTTGCGCGCGAAGTACGACGTGATCGTGCTGCCCTCGATGCGCCTGCGCGAGATCGTCGAGGGGCGCGCTGCCGGGACAGCGCCGCCGGAGTTGACGGGCGGCATCACCGAGGCGGGCGTCGAAAACCTCCGGCGCTTCGTCGAGGACGGCGGCACGCTCGTCTGCTGGGACGAGTCAACCGAGTTGGCGATCAAGCGTTTCCACCTGCCCGTCCGCAACGTCCTCGAAGGTCTGAAGCCTTCTGACTTCTACTGCCCCGGCTCAGTCCTGCGCGTCGAGGTTGACACCACGCACCCGCTCGCGCGCGGCCTCGCGCACCTCGCGGACGCATACTTCGTCAACAGCGCCGCCTTCGAGGTCACTGACCCGGCGCACGCGCAGACGGTTGCGCGCTACGCCGGGCGCAAAGAGGACGTTCTGCGTTCGGGGTGGCTGCTCGGCGCGCAGTATCTCGCGGGCCGTGCGGCGCTCGTCGAGGCGAGTTTGGGCAAGGGCCGCGTCGTCCTCTTCGGCTTCCGCCCGCAGCACCGTGGGCAGACCTGGGGCACGTTCCCCTTCATCTTCAACGCGCTCAGTCAATGAGCCGCAGCCGCCTGCGAAATTGAGCCGTAGCCATCTGCGAAATTTCGGGCATCCTCAACGGCCCTACGCGCAATCAAAGCTGCGTCAGGCTCTGCCCGCGTGTTAATCTGTCCACAGTTCTGGAGTCGAAAGCCATGAGAAAGACCGCCGCCGCCCTGCTGCTTCTCGCCTTTTTCGCCGTCGCGCCGCAGCTACTTTTCGCGCAGATGCGCCCGCGCCGAGCCGAGCCGTCGCAGACGACGACGGCCCCGGCGCAGGCCCCGACGCCTTTCCCTTCCTCCGACGCCCCGCAGAAGCCGGGTCAGGCCGCGCCCGCGTCCGGCGGCCAGCAGAATCAATCGGGCGAGGAGGTCGGCGAGGGCGACGTGGTGCGCGTCAACGCATCGCTCGTCACCGTCCCGGTCTCCGTGCTCGACCGCGACGGGCGCTTCATTCCGGGGCTGCACAAGGAAGACTTCCGCATCTTCGAGGACGGCACTGAGCAGCAGGTCGCCTACTTCGCGCCGGTCGAGCAACCGTTCACGGTCGCGCTTCTCATAGACACCTCCGGCTCGACGCGCTTCAAGGTCGAGGAGATGCAGGACGCGGCCATCGCCTTCCTCGACCAACTGAAGCCGAACGACCGCGTCATCGTCGTCTCGTTCGACGACAAGATTCGCGTCCTCTCCGACCCCACCAGCGACCGCGGCGCGCTGCGCGATGCCATCCGCCGCACGCACACCGGCGACGGCACACGCCTCTACGACGCCGTTGACCTCGTCATCAACCAGCAACTCAGCCGCGTGCAGGGGCGCAAGGCCATCGTCCTCTTCACAGACGGCGTGGACACGACGAGCAAGCACGCGAGCTACCAGAGCACTCTGGCTGAGGCCGAAGAACTCGACGCGATGATCTACCCGATTCAGTACGACACGCAGATGGACGGCGGCGGCGGCTGGCCCGGTGGCGGCGGTGGTGGCGGCGGCTACCCGCGGCGCAGCGGCTCCGGCATCGGCGACATCATCGGAGTCATCATCGGCGGCGGCACGTACCCTTCGGGGCGCGGCGGCGGCGGCAGAGGCGGCGGTGGAGGCGGCACGTCGCGCGGCGAGTACGCGCTCGCCAGCGAGTACCTGCGCGCGCTCGCCGACGAGACCGGCGGACGCCACTACGACGCCAACGACATGGGCAACATCGGGCAGGCGTTCACGAACATCGCCGAAGAGCTGCGCCAGCAGTACCAGCTTGGCTACTACCCCGCGCGCCAGTCGCAGGCGTCCGAGCGCCGCCAAATCAAGGTGCGCGTCAAGCGCCCCAACCTCGTCGTGCGTGCGCGCGACAGCTATCTCTATAAGCCCGCCGGCACGACCGCGCCCGCCGACGCCACGGCGCAGGACGGCAACGTGCCGCAGTCCGCCCCAGTCCTTCGCAAGCATCTTGTCGGCGGTGCGCTGGAACGTTGAAGCCCGCCACGCCGTAGCGTCGAACGCTCGAACCGAACGGGCGGGGACATCGAAGTGAAGAGGCCGGAGAGTTGAGCATTCAACCTCCGGCCCTTTCTCTCTACCCGATGTCGCGCCCCGGACTTTCAGTTCACCGTTCAGCCCACCTTTCAGTTCAGCGTTCAGCGTTGCGGACTTCTGACTTCCCTAGACCACCGTGCCGTTCGGGATGACGCTGTTCTTGGGAACGATGATGATGCCCTCGCGTATCTGCCAGCTCCCGTCGGGCGCGGTCTCGTCCTGCACGCCGCGCTCGTTCACCAGCCGGACGCCCGCGCCGATGCGCGCGTTCTTGTCAATGATGGCCTTGCGGATGATCGTTCCTTCGCCGATGCCGATGCGCGGCGTGTCGTCGCGCGCGTCGCCCGCCATGTCCTCGATGGACTGGTAGAAGTCCGCTCCCATGACGTAGGTGTCCTCGATGGTCGCTCCGAAGTCTATGCGCGTGCGGACGCCGATGAGCGAGCGATTAATGAGGGCGCGCGTGATGATGCAGCCCTCGCTGATGATGGATTGATTGATGTGGCAGTTGTTGACCTTCGACGGCGGCAGGTAGCGCGCGCGCGTGAAGATCGGGGCCTCCGTGTCGAAGAGGTTGAACTTCGGGATGGTCGCCGTCAGGTCGAGGTTGGCCTGATGGAAGGCGGAGATCGTCCCGATGTCCTCCCAGTAGCCGTCGAACATGAAGGCTTGGACGTTGCAGCACTTGATGGCTGCCGGAATGATCTGCTTGCCGAAGTCCATCCACGTTCCGTCGCGCGCGAGCAGTTCGGTCAGCCAGTCGTACTTGAAGACGTAGATGCCCATCGAAGCGAGGAAGGGCCGGCGCGCGGCCTCTTCCGGCGACAGCCCGAAGGCCGTCGTGTCCACGCGCATCTCTTCGAGCGCCTCGCCCTTCGGCTTCTCGCGGAACTCGACGATGTGCCCCGAAGACTCGGCCTTGAGCAGCCCGAAGTCTTCGGCCTGCTCGCGGACGAACGGAATGACCGAGATGGTCACGTCGGCCTCCGACTCGAAGTGGCGCGCGAGGAACTTGCGGTAGTCCATCCGGTAGAGATGGTCGCCCGAAAGTATCAGCAAGGTGTCAATGCCCCAGTCCGAGATGTGCGGCAACACCTGCCGCACCGCGTCCGCCGTGCCCTGGAACCACTCCGGGCTGTAGGGCGTCTGCTCGGCGGCGAGTATCTCGACGAAGCCGTCGGAGAATTGCGAGAAGCGGTAGGTGCGCGCGATGTGGCGATTGAGGCTGGCCGAGTTGTACTGCGTCAACACGAAGATGCGGAGGATGTCCGAGTTGATGCAGTTCGAGATCGGGATGTCCACGAGCCGGTACTTGCCGCCCAGCGGCACGGCGGGCTTCGAGCGCGTCATGGTCAAAGGGGAGAGGCGCGTGCCCGCGCCGCCGCCTAAGATAACCGCAAGGATGTTCGGCCTCTTCGGAGCCATCATTTTCCAACCTTCCGCGTCCGTGTTGAAAACTAAAGAGTGCTCCGAGCATAGACGCAAAGCTTGCGCGTTTCAAGAAGCCTTCGTCTCATTTTTCTTGCGCAGCGATCAGGGAAGACTTAACGAAAGCTGAACCGAACCGTGTCGCCGGGGCCGACTTGCGACCGGGCGCACTTTGAAAGAAGGAAAGAAGCGGGCCGCGTGCGAGGTTATGTGCCTTTGAGATTCTCAGTAGGCGGCAGCCGTCGAGGACGTTTTCACTCCGGCGGCCTCCTGCGCGATCTTGACGCCGACCGAAGCGCCGATGCGCGTCGCGCCGGCCTCGACCATCGCGCGCGCATCCTCGATGCCGCGGACTCCGCCCGCCGCCTTGACGCCCATCTCCGCGCCGACGGTGCGACGCATCAGCGCCACGTCCGCCACGGTCGCGCCCGACTTGGCGAACCCGGTCGAGGTCTTCACGAAGTCCGCGCCCGCGCGCTTGGCGGCGAGGCAGGCTCTCACCTTCTCGTCGTCCGTCAAAAGCGCCGCCTCGATGATCGTCTTGACGAGCACGCCCTCTGCGTGCGCCGCCTCGACGACCGAGCGGATGTCATACTCGACGGCACAGTCGTCGCCGCTCTTCAAAGCGCCGATGTTGATGACCATATCAATCTCGCGCGCGCCGTCGAAGATCGCGCGCCGCGTTTCGTAAGCCTTCACGTCGGCGAGCGTCGCGCCCAGGGGGAAACCGACCACCGTGCACACGGGCACGCCCGACCCGCGCAACACGCAGGCCGACTCCTTCACCCACGTCGGGTTCACGCACACGCTCGCGAACTTGTACTGCGCCGCCTCCTCGCACAGACGCCGGATGTCGGCCTCGCTCGCCTCCGGCTTCAAGAGGGTGTGGTCAACCAGACTCGCCCAGTCGCGCGCCGTCGCCGCCTCGCCCAGCACCAGCCCGATGCGCGAAGCCCCCGCGTCCACCACGCGCTGCATCCGCTCAGGACAGCGATTGAAACAGACCGACTCGCACCCGCACGCGCCGTCGTCGTGCGCGTGCCCCTCGCCGTCGAGGCGCGCGACGATGACATCCGTGATCTGCTCGACGAGCCGCTCGAAATCTCCATTTGGAGCGTAGGGCATACCAACCAACTCCTACTTAGGCTTACTATGTTCAGAACTCAATTACATTACCGTTTGATGACCGCATATTTATGTATCAGTCTAACACCTGTACTGTCGTTCGACGGCCTCGATTTTGGCGACGCGGCGCTTGTGGCGCTCCTCTGTGATTTCGGTCGAGAGCCAGACGCGGACGATCTCGAGCATCTGCTTCGAGTCTATCGTGCCGCTGCCGAGGGTGAGGACGTTGGCGTCGTTGTGCTCGCGGGAGTTGCGCGCGACTTTGGCGTCGTAGCAGGCGGCGGCGCGCACGCCGGGCACCTTGTTGGCGGTCATCGCGGAGCCGACGCCCGCGCCGTCAATGATGATGCCGAGGTCGGCCTCGCCCTCGGAGACGGCGCGCGCGACCGCGTGTGCGAAGTCGGGGTAGTCAACTGCGTCGGTCGAGTTCGTGCCGAAGTCCCGGACGCGTTGGCCGAGTTCGGCGAGGAAAGTTTTCAGCTCCTCTTTCAAAGGGTAGCCGCCGTGGTCAGCGCCGACAGCGACTATTCTTTCGGCGCGCGAGCCGCGCCGGGGCGCGCGCCGGACGAGTTCTATCTTCCGCTCGCGCACGATGTCTGCGGCAAGCGGGGTGAGGCGCGCGCCCTCGGCGATTCTCAGGCGCGCGCCTTGGGGCAGGCCGCGCACGTCCGTCTCGGTGATGACGGTCTTCGACGACTCGTCGCGCGCGTACTCTTTCTCCGGCGGCGCGGCCTTGTCGGTAGCAACGTTGAAGACGCGCGCCCCCATCTGCGGCTCGCCCGCCTGCGCCTCGCCTGACGCGCGCGTCGAAACGGCGTCTCCCTCTTCCGGCTCGTCAGCCGGGGCGGCCTTCTCCAGCACCTCGCGCACGAGCGCGCGCACGCGGTCGCGTGTTGAATGTTCTTCGGGCATAAGAAGCTTTAGGCTGTTAGCTATCGGCTTTTAGCTTTCGCCTTTCAGCTTTGCTCATTAATCGGCGTGGGCAAAATTGGATAAGACCTGCATTCCGGCAAAGACAAAAGCTTAGGGATTACGCAGTTGAGTTGAGCGTGTAGAGAGGCTTGGCGAGATAAACGCGCACTGCCTCTCGAATGATCGAAGTCTTCGCCTCAAACCAACTGATGCCTGTGCGATAACAATGAATCTCCAACCGCAAGAAGGCGC
>DATARW010000035.1:0-27488 GCA_036263975.1 Pyrinomonadaceae bacterium | reverse complement strand
AACCGCGAGCTTGAGTACCCGAAGCACCGGAACCTGATGAAGGCGGGGATGGTCATCTTCCTCTACTCGCTTCTGTTCACCTCGCTCGTCTCCTTCTTCGCCTACTCGATCATCCCGGACTCGGTGCGCCCGCAGTACTTCGACAATCTCATCAGCGGCATCTCGATGTATCTGGTCGGCCCGCTCCCCTTGAGGCTTCTGTTTCAGGCGTTCATCGTCATCGTCGGCTTCCTGATGCTCGCGGGCGCGGTCAACACGGCCATCATCGGCTCTAACGGCGTCCTGAATCGCGTCTCGGAGGACGGCGTGATGACGGATTTGTTCCGCGCGCCGCACAAACGCTTCGGCACGACCTACCGCATGATTAATCTGATCGTCATCCTGCAACTCCTCACCATCGTCGGCTCGCGCGGCAACGTCTATGTGCTCGGCGAGGCATACGCCTTCGGCGTCATCTGGTCTTTCGCCTTCAAAGCTCTGGCCGTGCTGGTGCTCAGGTTCAAAGACCACAGCCCGCGCGAGTGGAAGGTGCCGCTCAACATCCGTCTCGGCGGCAACGAAATCCCGCTCGGCCTCGGCATCATCGCGGCGCTTCTGTTCTCAGTCGCGGCCATTAACCTCGTCACGAAGCAGGTGGCGACGGTCAGCGGCGTCGCCTTCACCATCGTCTTCTTCGTCATCTTCGTCGTCTCCGAACGCATCAACGAGCGGAAGCGCGGCGCGGCTGCTCACGTCGAAGTTGACCAGTTCCGACTGCAAACGCAGGACGTGGTGACGAACCAGACCATCGAGGTGCGGCCCGGAAACAGTCTCTGCCTTGTGCGCGACTACAACACTCTCGAACACGTCAAGAAGGCTTTGGAGACGACGCACACGGGCAAGAAAGACCTGGTCGTCATGACCGTGCAGGTGATGAAGGGGCCGGACGCGGGCTACGAGAACATCGGCGAGCAACACCTCTTCACGAGCTACGAGCAACTGCTCTTCAGCCGCGTCATCACGCTGGCGGAAAAAGCGGGCAAGCACGTTGACCTGCTGGTCGTGCCCTCGTCGAACGTCTTCGACGCCATCGCGCACACCGCCGCGCAACTCGACTCGGCGGAGATCATCGCCGGGCGGTCGAGCGTGATGACGCCGGAGGAACAGGCCCGCAGGCTCGGCGAAGCCTGGGAGTCTCTGCCGCACAAGCCGAGCCAACAGGTCTGCTTCCGCGTCGTCGAGCCGGACGGGAGGGTTAGTGATTTTTACCTCGGGGCGCACGCGCCGCACCTGTCCGACGACGACATCAACCTCATCCACCGCCTCTGGCTCGATGTCACGCACGAGGAGGGCGGCGCGGACGCGCACCACAAAGAGATCGTGGCGGTTGCGCTGGCACGCCTCGAAGACGACCTGAAGGGGAAGGGCCGGCGCGGCGTGCTGGAGCAGATTTACAAACTGATGCGCCGCCGGAGCCGAGCCGAGCGGGCCGGGGACGAGGAAGAAGAATATGAGAAGCGAAACGCTGCGGGCGGCGATTGAAGACTTCCGGACGCTCGCCTGCCTTTAAGCGGCACGCTCCGCCGCCTCCCGCCTTTATTAATTTTTAATGAACCTTTTACCCCGTCCTTATGCGCGAAGCGTTAGCCTCGAAGCGTTGCCGAGGTCGGGCGTCCGGGACTCAACTGTCTCGCCGCCCGAGGCACGAAGAGGAAGACGATGAGGAAAGATGAATTAATAGTCGGCGCGGTCAGTCTGGTCGTCACCTGCGTTCTGCTCGGACTGCGTCAACTCATCGTCGTTGAGAGAAAGTTCGGCGGCACGTTTATCGCGCCTCTCGACCGCGACGACGGAGACTTGTGGGCGGACGATACTTCCGACGATTGGCCGTCCGAGCTTGCCGTCACGGAAGAACCTGCGTCCGCGGCGAAGGCTTCATCCGAAGGCACGACGAACGCGGCGCGCGCGGGAATTCTTTCCGCCCTCGTGCTGCTATCCCTCTGCGGCGCGTTCGACGCCGCGCGCGCGCAGCAGACGATCTTCAACGTGCCGAGCACGGACGTGCTCGGAAAGGGAAAGGTCTACGCCGAGCTGGACGCGAGCTTCAAGCCTAACGATTCGGAGGCGCTCGGCAGGTTCTCTTCGTTCGTGCCGCGTGTGGTCGTGGGCGCGGGCGGTCGCGTCGAGGTCGGTCTGAACGTGACGGGCAACGTGCAGCCGGGGCCGGACACGACGACGCTCGTGCCCGTCGTCAAGTACAAATTCTATGACGGCGGGGAGAACGGCTTCGCCGTCGTCGTCGGCGATCACCTCTTCATCCCTGTGCGCCGCCGCGCGTACAACGCGGGCAACTACGTTTACCTGGAACTGAGCAAGACGTTCAAGAAGCGTGGGACGCGATTGACGGCGGGCGGCTACGACTTCACTAAATCGGTCGTCGCCGCCGCGAACCGCGTGGGCGGGCAGTTCGGCTTCGAGCAGCCCGTCAATAAAAAGGTGACGCTGGCCGCCGACTACTTCACGGGCAGGCACGCCGCAGGCTATTTCACGCCCGGCGTGGTCTTCAAGCTCGGCCCGAAGGCGACGGGCTACGCGGGGTATTCAATCGGCAATCAGAACCCTTCGCGCGGCAACCACTTCTTCCTTCTGGAGCTTGGCTATAACTTCAACTGACCGAGGTGCGCTTGTGTTGGACTTAATCTTCGTCGCCGTAACCGTCTTCTTCTTTCTCCTCGCGCTCGCCTACGTGCGTGGGTGCGAGAAGCTTCGTTGAGGTGGAGCAAACATGTTGGAAATCAGTTGGGAGTGGCTCGGGTTGTCAGGACTGCTGCTCTTGCTCGTCGGCTACGCGGTGTACCAGCGGCGTTGCTGGCTGGGCGACGACGATTCGGACGAGGAGGGAAAGCATGAACGTTGAAGGGATGCTGGGGCTGGCGGCGTCGGCGCTGCTGCTCGTCTATCTGGCTTACGCGCTGCTGCGCCCGGAGAAGTTCTGAGATGACCGCGAACGGCTGGCTCCAAATCCTTCTCTTCCTCGCGGTCGTGCTCGCAGTGACGAAGCCTCTGGGCCTGTTCATGGCCCGCGTCTTCGGCGGCGAGCGCACGCGCCTGCACGCGCTGCTGCGTCCCGTCGAGCGTCTCATCTACCGTCTGACCGGCGTCGAAGAAGAGCGCGAGATGCGCTGGACTGAATACGCCGCGGCGATGCTTCTGTTCAGCCTCGTCTCGATGCTGGTGCTCTACCTCATCCAGCGCCTACAGGGCGTGCTCCCGCTCAATCCGCAGGGCTTACCCGGCGTGGACTCAAGCGCGAGCGGCACAGGGTTCGTCGCCTCCGCCTTCAACACGTCGGCCAGCTTCACGACGAACACGAACTGGCAGTCATACGTGCCGGAGACGACGATGAGCTACCTGACGCAGATGGCGGGCCTCGCTTACCACAACTTCGCTTCAGCCGCCGTCGGCATCGCCGTCGCCGTCGCCTTCATCCGCGGCATCGCGCGGCGCGAGTCGGACACCATCGGCAACTTCTGGGTGGACTTCGTGCGCGCGAACCTTTACCTGCTGCTGCCGCTGTGTGTGGTCGGCGCGCTCCTGCTCGTCTCGCAGGGCGTGATACAGAATTTTCGCCCCTACGACACGGCGAAGCTGGTTGACCCGCAGACGGTCGAGGTTGACCGGAAGGACTCCGCAGGCAACGCCGTCACCAACCCGGACGGCACAACGCAGAGGGAGACTCAGCGCGTCACCACACAGACAATCGCGCAGGGGCCGGTCGCCTCGCAGGAGGCCGTCAAGATGCTCGGCACGAACGGCGGCGGCTTCTTCAACGCCAACTCCGCACACCCTTTCGAGAACCCGACGCCTCTCTCAAACTTCCTTGAGATGCTCGCCATCTTCGCCGTCGCCGCCGGGCTGACCTACACCCTCGGACGCATGACCGGCTCGCAACGCCACGGCTGGGCCGTGCTTGCCGCGATGGTCTTCCTGTTCCTCGTCGGCCTTGTGGCTGCGTACCGGGCCGAGGCGCGCGGCAACCCGTTGCTTGAGAAGGCCGGGGTTAACCAATCTGTGAGCGCCTTCCAAACGGGCGGCAACATGGAAGGCAAGGAGGTTCGCTTCGGCATCGCCGGAAGCGTGCTCTTCGCCACCGCCACGACCGACGCCTCTTGCGGCGCGGTCAACTCGATGCACGACTCCTTCACGCCGCTCGGCGGGATGGTTCCGCTCGTCAACATCATGCTCGGCGAAGTCATCTTCGGCGGCGTGGGCAGCGGGCTGTACGGCGTTCTCATCTACGTCATCCTCTCGGTCTTCATCGCCGGTCTGATGGTGGGCCGTACACCAGAATACCTCGGCAAGAAGATCGAGGCTTACGACGTGAAGATGGCGATGCTCTACGTGCTCATCTTCCCGCTCTTGATTCTGGCCTTCGCGGCCATCTCCGTCGTCTCGCCCGCGTTCGGCACTTCGCAGTTGAGCAACGCCGGGCCGCACGGCCTCTCCGAGATTCTCTACGCCTTCACGTCGGCCACGGGCAACAACGGCTCGGCCTTCGCCGGAATCAACGCCGACACCTACTGGTACAACACGACCGTCGCCGTCGCCGTTCTCTTCGGGCGTTTCATGATGATCGTCCCCGTGCTGGCGGTGGCGGGAAATCTCGCGCGCAAGAAGGCGGTGCCGCCGAGCCTGGGCACGTTCCCCGTAACGTCGCCGCTTTTCACGACGCTGCTCGTGAGCGTGATCGTCATCGTCGGCGCTTTGACCTTCTTCCCCGCGCTCAGCCTGGGGCCGATAGTCGAGCACCTTTTGATGAACGCGGGACAAACATTTTGAGGAGGTGATGAGTGTTGAGAAAAGCTGTTAGCTGTTAGCCATTAGCTGTTAGCTAAGACTAAAAAGCTAACAGCTAACAGCTCTCGTCTCACCTATCACTCAGGTTGCTATGGCCGAGAAGTCAAAGAAAATTTCCATCTGGGACGCGAAGATCGTCAGGCGGGCGGCCCTCGACGCGTTGGTCAAGCTCGACCCGCGCACGATGTTGAAGAACCCTGTGATGTTCGTCGTCGAGGTCGGCAGCCTGTTGACGACGCTCGGACTCGCCCGCGGCATGTTCGCGCCCGCGCACGGCTTGACGGAGACGCTCTTCGAGTTGCAGATCACGCTCTGGCTCTGGTTCACCGTGCTCTTCGCCAACTTCGCCGAGGCGATGGCCGAGGGGCGCGGCAAGGCGCAGGCCGACACCCTTCGCAAGTCGAAGACCGAGACGGTCGCGCACAAGCTGCTGCCTTCGGGACAGACGGAGACTGTGCCCGCGCCGCAGTTGCGTAAGAACGATGTGGTCGTCGTCTCGGCGGGCGAATTCATCCCCGGCGACGGCGAGGTCGTCGAGGGCGTGGCAAGCGTGGACGAGTCGGCCATCACGGGCGAGAGCGCACCCGTCATCCGCGAGGCGGGCGGCGACCGCTCGGCGGTGACGGGCGGCACACGCGTCCTCTCCGACCAGATTAAAGTCCGCATCACTTCAAACCCCGGCGAGACTTTCCTCGACCGCATGATCGCGCTCGTCGAGGGCGCGTCGCGGCAGAAGACGCCGAACGAGATCGCGCTCGCCATCCTGCTCGCGGGACTCACCATCATCTTCCTGCTCGCCGTCGTCACGCTTCAGCCGTTCGCCATCTACTCGAACGCGCCGCAGACCATCTTCGTGCTCGTCAGCTTACTCGTTTGCCTCATCCCGACGACCATCGGCGGCTTGCTGAGTGCCATCGGCATCGCCGGGATGGACAGACTCATCCAGCACAACGTGCTCGCCATGTCGGGGCGCGCGGTCGAGGCGGCGGGCGACGTGAACACGCTGCTGCTCGACAAGACCGGCACGATCACGCTCGGCAACCGGCAGGCGACCGAATTCATCCCCGTGGGCGGCATCCGCGAAACGGAACTGGCCGACGCGGCGCAACTCTCCTCGCTCGCCGACGAGACGCCGGAGGGGCGCTCAATCGTCGTGCTCGCGAAAGAGAAGTACGGCCTGCGCGCTCGCGCGCTCGCGCCGCACGAGGCCCGCTTCATTCCCTTCACGGCGCAGACGCGCATGTCGGGCATGGACTTCGACGGGCGCGAGATACGCAAAGGGGCCGCGGATGCAATCGAGCGTTACCTCAACGGCAACGAAGACGGAGGCGGCGAGCCGGGCGAGATGCGCGCCATCGTCGAGCGCATCGCGCGCGAGGGCGGCACGCCGCTGGTCGTCGTCGAAGGCCGCCGCCCGCTCGGCGTCATCTACCTCAAGGACATCGTCAAGGGCGGCATGCGCGAACGCTTCAACCAGCTTCGCCGGATGGGCATCAAGACCGTGATGATTACCGGCGACAACCCCTTGACCGCCGCGACGATTGCGCGCGAGGCGGGCGTTGACGACTTCCTCGCAGAGGCCACGCCGGAAGACAAGATGGCTTTGATTAAACGGGAGCAGGCGGAAGGCAAGCTCGTCGCAATGACCGGCGACGGCACGAACGACGCGCCCGCGCTCGCGCAGGCCGACGTGGGCGTGGCGATGAACACGGGCACGCAGGCCGCCAAAGAAGCGGGCAACATGGTTGACTTAGACAGCAACCCGACGAAGCTCATTGAAATCGTCGAGATCGGCAAGCAGCTCCTGATGACGCGCGGCGCTTTGACCACCTTCTCGATTGCCAACGACGTGGCGAAATATTTCGCCATCATCCCGGCGATGTTCGCTACGGCCTTCCCCGTGCTGAACGCGCTGAACGTCATGGGTCTGCGGACGCCGCAGTCGGCGATCCTGTCGGCGGTAATTTTCAACGCGCTCGTCATCGTCGCGCTCATCCCGCTCGCCCTCAAAGGCGTGAAGTACCGGCCGATGAGCGCGACGGCGTTGCTCAGGCGCAACCTTTTCATCTACGGCCTCGGCGGCCTGATAGCGCCCTTCGTCGGCATCAAGCTCGTTGACGTGATAATTCACGCCGCCGGGCTGGCGTAGTGCGGCGACTCGTGCTCGCGCAGGGAGGAGCAATGAAGAAAAACTTAATCACGGCGGTGCTGATGACGTTCGTCACGACGGCGCTGCTGGGCCTCATCTACCCGCTCGTCGTGACGGGACTGGCGCAGGTCATCTTCCCCGACAAGGCGAACGGGCAGCTCGTCAGGCGGGCCGACGGCAGCCTTATCGGCTCGGCGCTCATCGGCCAGCCGTTCTCTTCGCCCGGCTACTTCCGTCCGCGCCCTTCGGCTGCCGGGCCGACGGGTTACGACGCGGGCGCGTCTTCGGCGTCAAACTACGGGCCGACGAATCAGAAGTTGATTGACCGCGTGAAGGCGGACGTGGAGAAGTTGCGGGCCGAGAATCCGGGCGAGCTTGTGCCGGTTGATCTGGTGACATCTTCCGCGTCGGGCCTCGACCCGCACATCACGCCCGCCGCCGCAGAGTTTCAGTTGCCGCGCGTGGCGCGCGAGCGCGGCCTGAGCGAAGCAGAGGTGCGTCGCCTCGTCGCCGCGCACACGGAGGGGCGGCAGTTCGGCCTGCTCGGCGAGCCGCGTGTGAACGTCCTTCTGCTCAACCTCGCGCTGGACGAAAGAAAAGCCGTGAACCGTGAACCGTAAAGCATGACGAGAGAAAAACCATTCTTCTTGTCACGGTTCACGGCTCTTTCTTGTCACGGTTCACGGTTCACGCAGGTTGTATGACGAACGGCAACGGCAGACCTTCGCCTGAATCTCTCATCGCCAGGCTGAAAAAGGGCGAGCGGGCGCGTCTGCGCGTCTACATCGGCGCGGCCCCCGGCGTCGGCAAGACCTTCCAGATGCTCGAAGAGGCGCACCTGCTCAAGCGACAGGGCGTGGACATTTGCGTGGCCGTCGTCGAAACGCACGGGCGCGAGGAGACCGCCGCACTCGTCGACGATCTTGAGCGCGTGCCGATGCGGAGGGTCGAGTACCGCGGCGTCGTGCTCGAAGAGATGGACGTGGAGGCGGTCATCGCGCGCCGTCCCGCCGTCGCCGTCGTTGACGAGCTGGCGCACACAAACGCGCCCGGCTCGAAGAACGGCAAACGCTACGAGGACGTGCTCGACCTTTTGGACGCGGGCGTCTCCGTCACCACTGCCGTCAACATCCAGCACCTCGAATCCCTGAACGACGCCGTGGCGCGCACCACTGGCGTGCGCGTGCGCGAGACCATCCCCGACCGATTCCTGAAGCGAGCCGACGAGGTCGTCAACGTGGACGTGTCGGTGGACATGCTTCGCACCCGCCTGCGGCAGGGAAAAATCTACGGCGTCGAGAAAATCGAGCAGTCCTTGAACAACTTCTTTCGCAAGGGGAATCTTTCGGCGCTCAGGGAGCTTTCGCTCCGGCAGGTGGCCGAGGATCAGGCGTCGAAGGCGCACGACTACCGCGAGCGCGAGGGACTGGAGCAGGCCGTCATTCCCGAAAAGGTGATGGTGGCGATGGCCTCGCGCGGGAGCGCGAAGAAGCTTCTGCGGACGGGTTCGCGCATCGCGGGCCGTTTCGCTTCGGACTGGTACGCCGTCTACGTCGAGACGCCGCAGGAGGAGCCGGGCCGCATCAAGCCCGCAGACTACGCTGCGCTGCAAGAGAACATCGCCTTCGCCAAAGGTCTGGGCGCGAAAGCCGTCCGTCTCAAGGCCGAGAGCAAGCGCGGTATTGCCGACGCGCTCATCGAGTTCGCGCGGCGCGAAGGGATAACGCACGTCGTCTTCGGCCAGACCTCGCGCACGCGCTGGGACATCCTGCTGCACGGCTCGATCATCAACCGCTTCCTCGCCGAAGTCCGCGACGCGACCGTGCAGGTCGTGTCGGTAGAAAAAGGATGAAGGCGGAAGGCGGAAGTGAAAGCTTTGGCCTCACTGAACTAAGGGCGCGTCGCTTCCGCGCTTTCCGCCGACAACTCTTTGATGAACGAGGGCCACGCGTCGTAGAGGTAGAGCGAGAAGGGAATCCACCAGATGAGGTCGTTCGTCAGGCAGAGCACGATGGTCGAAGCGGGCCACACGCCGCTCCAGATCAACCGGGCCAGCCCGATTGGGCCGAGCACCTTGCCCAGCAGGCCCACCGCGGCGAGCAGCCAACCGCGTTCGGGCGCGCGCGCCACCTCGAAGTAGATGATGCCGTAGAGGCCGACGACCATGCCGAGGCACGCGAAAATCTGCGGGTGGTTTTGCAGCGGTAGCCCCGAATAACGGAACAGCCATTGCGGGTCGGCAACTGAGTACAGACCCCAGCCGATGTTGTAGACGCCCGCCACGATGAAGACGGCGCGATGAAATCTCCTTCGTGCGATCACAAGCTTCTCACTTCACACGCTGCGGGTTCTCGCCCCACTCGCCCACGGCCTGACGCGGCCACGGCCACTCGCTGCGCGGAAGGCCGAGGGCCGCCGAGAGGTCGCGGACTCCCGAAAGGAAGACGCCGAGGGCCATCAATGCTAGCGCCCAACGGAGCACCGGCGGAGTCGCTTCGAGCGTCGGCGCGAGCGACGTGGGCGCGCTCCACCAGCCGCGCAAGGTCGGGAAGAGGAAGGCGAGGAACGCCCCGTAGATGATGCCCATCAGCGCGTGCGTCACGCGTTCGCCCGCGTAGACGCCGCCGAGCGGGCGGCGGACTCGATCCTCGACGACGAAATCTCTGAGCGTGATTGTGACCTCCGCGATTAAGAGCGCGGACAGGACAAGGCTCCACGCTCCGCGCCACGCGAGGAAGGGAAGCGTTGCGAAGACGACCGTGTAGATGAGGTCGCGCGCCGCGTGCAGCCTCAGCTCGTCGCGCGTCAAGGCTCCGCCCGCGGGCAGACGCGCGCGCCACTCGTGATAGTAGAGCGTGTCGAACGCGCCGAGCATCCCCTGAAACGCGAGCAGCCATAAGGCAGTAATCACGCCCCTCTCCCTTCAATCTCGATGCAGCCGCGGTAAGCTATCAACAGTCCCACCAGCGGCGCGATGACGCGCACCGAGGCGCGCAGCCGCGAGCCGTCCGCCGACGTGTGCTCGCGCGCCACGACCCTCGGCGACAGCAGCCGCGGCAGCGGGACGCGCAGGCGACCGAGACGAAACGCGAACCCCACCTGACGATAAAGCAGCACGCCGCCCCTCTCGTCCAAACGGAACAGCATCTCGAACGCGCCCGACCGCTCCGCCATCATTCCGTCCGCCGTCCGCCGCTGTTCCGTGATGAAGTCTCTTCCGGCGAAAGTCCTGTGCCAGTGCTGGCCTCCGCGCGTCTCGGTGACGACGAGGCGCGTCGGGACGTTCAGGCCCGCCGCAGGCAGGCGCATCAAACGGGCCAGCAGGCGGGCCGCCGCGTTCGTGCCGTGCCGCACGTCGAACGAGCCGCTGCCGCGCCTCACTTTAATGTCGGGGCCGAAGCTCAACGCGCGCGTCAACGTCGCCGACTTTCGTGTGCGCTCTGCTCTCACGGCCCGCATGCTACAAAGTTCATCGCCCGCTGACAAGGGATTACGGCGACCGCCCGGTTGATAATCCTGTACAATCCCGTTTCGGCTTCGCCCTCTTGAAAGGATGACGGTATGAATCTCGTCGAGTACGTCTTCGGCGCGGCGCGGGAGCTGAACCGCTGGGCCGATGTCGCACTCCTCTGCGAAGACCGCCGACTCACATACGCGCAGCTCCGGCGCGCGGTCTGTAAGTTCGGCGGCGCTCTGCGCTCGCTCGGCGTCGCGCGCGGCGAACGCGTCGCCATCGTCGCCGCGGACTGCCCCGAATTCGTCGCCTCATTCTTAGGCGCGGCGGCGGTCGGCGCGTTGGCCGTCCCCTTGAGCACGATGCTCTCGGCGTCGGAACTCGAATACGTTCTCGAACACTGCGGCGCGCGGCTCGCCGTCGTCACGCCCGAACAGGTAGCGAAGCTGCGCGGCGTCAGGAAGAATCTATCGCAGCTCGAAACCGTCCTGCTCGTCGGCGGCACGCCGGACTCAGGCCACGCAAACGAAGGCGTGCTCGGCTTCGACGAGATGGTTGAAGGTGCGGACGAGGCGGAGGTCGAGCCTTCGGGCGACGATGCGCCGGCCTTCATCCTCTACACTTCGGGCAGCACGGGCCGACCCAAAGGCGCGCTGCACATTCAACGCAACCTGCCCGCGACGGTCGAGACCTACTGCAAACAAGTCCTTGCCGTCCGGCCCGGCGACCGCCTCTTCTCGTCGTCGCGCCTCTTCTTCGCCTACGGCCTCGGCAACAGTCTCTCGTTCCCGCTCTCGACGGGCGCGGCCTCCGTCCTCTGCCGCGAGCGGCCCACGCCGCCAGCCGTCGCCGGAGTCTTCGAGAAGCACCGGCCGACCATCTTCTTCGGCGTGCCCGCGGTCTTCCGCGCGCTCGTCGAATACGTTTCGCAGGGCGGCACACTGGAGACGCGTTCGCTCAGGTTCTGCGTCTCGGCGGGCGAGAAGCTCCCCGAAAGAATCTTCCGCGAGTGGAAGGCGCTGACGGGACTCGACATACTCGACGGCATCGGCTCGACCGAGATGCTGCACATGTTCTTCTCGAACCGGCGCGACCAGGTAAGGCCGGGGAGCAGCGGTCTGGAAGTCCCCGGCTACGAGGCGAAGCTGCTGGACGACGCGGGCCGGGAGATCGAAGGCGCGGGCACGGGCGCTCTTTTCATCAAAGGCCGGAGCGCGTGCGCGGGCTACTGGATGGACGCGGAGAAGACCGCCGACACTTTGCGCGGCGAGTGGATGCGAACGGGCGACATCTACCGGCGCGACCCTGAAGGCTTCTACTGGTTCGAGGGGCGCGGCGACGACCTGTTCAAGGTCAAGGGCCTGTGGGTTTCGCCCGTCGAGATCGAGGAGGCGCTGCTCTCGTGCGCCGAGGTTTCGGAATCCGCAGTCGTCGCGCGCGCCGACGCCGACGGCCTGAACTCGGTGGTTGCCTTCGTCGTGCTCAAGCCTGGACAGGCGGGCGGCGGCGAGACGATGGCGGAGAAGTTGAAGGTAACGGCGGAGAGGTTGAAGGCACACGTGTCGGCGCTGCTCCCGCCTTTCAAGCGGCCCGCGGAGATTCGCTTCGCGGACGCGCTGCCGCGCACGGCGACGGGCAAGCTGCAACGCTTCAAGCTGAGAGAAGAGTTGGCGGACTCGGCGTGAAGCCGGATTCAGTGTCGTTTGAAAATGTTTCGCAGCAGCCCTGAGATCGCTCTCAGGGCCGTTCTAAAAAAACCGTGTCGGGGTGGCGGGTCGCCCTTCTGCGCTTGCGCCTCGGCTTCGAGCGCGGTGAAAAACTGCGCGGCCATCATCTTGGCCGCGCCCTGAATCATCCGCTGTCCGACCGACGCCAGCGTGCCGCCGACCTGCACGTCGCCCGCGTACCTGACCATCGTTCCGCCGTCCCTCTCTTCGAGGTCGAGGTCGCCCGCGCCCTTCAAAAATCCCGGCTGTCCTTTGCCTTCAACCACGATGCGGTAGTGCGCGGGCGCGCGCATATCTTCGAGGCGCACATTGCCATTGAAGACGCCCTTGATCGCGCCGACGCCCGTCCGCAAAGTCGCCGCATAAGAGTCCTCGCCCGTTCGCTCAAGCCGCTCGCAGCCCGGAATGCAGCGCTGCAACACCGATGGGTCAACGAGAGCCTGCCAGACGCGCTCGCGCGGCGCGCGCAGTTCGTGTGTCCCTTCAATTTTCATTGGGACTCACTTGATTCTCGCGACCGCTGCGGCGATGGCCCGGCGCGTGTAAACGGAGGCGAGGTGGCGGCGGTAGTCGGCGGAGGCGTAGAGGTCGCCGTTGGCATCCACGGCTCCGGCGGCGTGCGAAGCGGCGGAGGCCGTTGTCTGCTCGTCGAGCGTCGAGCCGACGAGCGCGCCCTCGACCTGCGCGGCGCGGTAGGCTTTCGCCGCGATGCCCGTCAAGCCCACGCCCGCCGCCAAACATTTGCCGTCGCCGCCCGCAGTCAGGCTCACGGCGACGCCGACGACCGCGAAGCCGGAGGCCGGATGGTGGACTTTCGCGTAAGCCTGCCCGGTGCGCGCCGTCGGCGCATTGATTCTGATCTCGCGCAAGACCTCGTCGGGCCTGAGGGCCGTTGTGAGCATGTCAACGAAGAAGTCGTCGGCGTCAATCACGCGCTCGCCACGGCTGCTCGCGGCGACCAGCTCGGCGCGAAGCGCGATGGCGGCGGCGGGCCAGTCGGCTGCCGGGTCGGCGTGCGCGAGGCTGCCGCCGATTGTCCCCTTGTTTCTGACCTGCACGTCGCCGATTGACGCGGCGCACTCTGGCAGCAGCGGGCAGATTTCGCGCAGGCGCTCGCTCGATTCGAGCTGGTAGTGCGTCGTCAACGCGCCGACGCGAATCTGGCCGCTCTCCTCGCGTATGTATGCAAGGTCTTTGACGCGCCCGATGTCTATCAGGAGCGCGGGCTGCGCGAGCCTGAGCTTCATCGCCGGGATGAGACTGTGCCCGCCCGCCAGAATCTTCGCGTCGTCGGGACGCTCGGCGAGCAAAGACAAAGCCTCGTCGAGCGTCGCAGGTGCGGCGTAATCGAACTGTGCCGGGATCATCTCTCTCCTCCAAAGAAGTGATGAGTGATGAGAAAAGCTGTTAGCTCTTAGCTCTTAGCTAAAGACTGGAAAGCTAAAAGCCAACAGCCCTTGTATCACAGACCACTCCCGTTAATTATCCGCCAGACCATTTCCGGCTTGATGGGCATGTCGAGGTGGCGCACGCCGAAGGGCGAGAGCGCGTCCACGACGGCGTTGACGATGGCGGGCGTCGCGCCGATGGTGCCGGCCTCGCCGACGCCTTTGACGCCCAGAGGGTTCACGTCCGTCGGCGTCTCGGTGCGGTCAAGCTCGAACCACGGAAGCACGCTGGCGCGCGGCACGGCGTAGTCCATGAGCGTCCCCGTTACGAGTTGGCCCTGCCCGTCGTAGACGACCTCCTCGTAGAGCGCCTGGCCGATTGACTGGACGATGCCGCCCTGCACCTGCCCGTCAACGAGCAGAGGGTTGATGACGCGTCCGCAGTCGTCAACGGCGACGTAGCGTCGGAGCTTCACCTCGCCCGTCTCGCGGTCAATCTCGACGACACAGATGTGCGTGCCGAAGGGGAAGGTGAAGTTCTTCGGCTCGAAGAAGTAGGTCGCCGACAGACCCGGCTCGGTGTCGGGCGGGAGTTCGCGTGCAAGGTGCGCGGCGAGCGCGACATCCTGAATCGTGACCCGCTTCCTGCCTTCCGTCTCCGGTTCGGGCAGCGCGCCCGCAGGGCCTTCGCCCACCGGCACGACGGGTTCGGGGACTTCGTCCGAATCCGCGGCTGCCTTGCCGTCGCCCGCTGCCGCCGCTGCCTTCTTCGCTTCCTTGAGCGAGAAGGTGCCTTCGGCGAAAGCGACGTTCCCGGCGTCCGTGCCGAGCATGTGCGCGGCAATCTTCAAAGCCTTCTCCTTGAGTCTCTCGATGGCGATGAAGACCGCCGTGCCGCCGACCGCCGTGGCGCGGCTGCCGAAAGTGCCGATGCCGTACTGCACGATTGCTGTGTCGCCGTGGACGACCGTCACGTCATTCAAGTCAACGCCGAGTTCGTCGGCGGCGAGCTGCGCGAAAGAAGTCTCCTGCCCTTGCCCGTGCGGCGACGCGCCGGTCAACACCGTGACCGTGCCGGTCGGCTCGATGCGGACTGTCGCGCTCTCCCAGCCGCCCGCGGGCATCGCCTGCGAGGGGCCGAGCGCGCAAATCTCGACGTAAGTGGAGACGCCTATGCCAATGATTCTTCCCTCGTCGCGCGCCGCCCTTTGTTCTTCACGCAAGCGTTCGTAGCCCGCGTTCTCAAGCGCCGTGGCGAGCGCGCCCTCGTAGTTGCCGCTGTCGTAGAAGAGGCCCGTCGCGGTCTTGAAAGGAAACTCTTCGGGCGCGGGGAAGTTCCGGCGGCGGACGGCGACGGGGTCGAGGCCGAGTTCGGCGGCGACCAAATCAATCGCGCGCTCGACGACGTAGGTCGCTTCGGGCCGCCCCGCGCCGCGATAGGCGTCGGTCGCCATCTTGTTTGTGAAGACGCCGGTGACGTTGATTTGAATCGCGGGGATTTTGTACGAGCCGGAGAGCATCAACCCTGTCAGCGTCGGGATGGCGGGCGTCAATAGCTGGTGGTACGCGCCGAGGTCTGCGACGACGTTGTAGCGCAGGCCCGTCAGCGTGCCGTCCTCACGGCAACCGACCTCGATTTCGCCGACCTGCCCTCGACCGTGAATCGTTGCCTGCATGTTCTCGCGCCGCGTCTCGATCCACTTCGCGGGCCTGCCCAGTTGCATCGAAATCCATCCGAGCAGGGCTTCCTCGGCATAGACGTTCAGCTTCGAGCCGAAGCCGCCGCCGACCTCCGGCGTGATGACACGCAGTTTATTTTCGGGGATGCCGATCATCAGCGCGACCTGCGTCCGCATGAGGTGCGGAATCTGCGTCGAAGACCAGAGGGTCAACTCCTGCTCGCCCGGCAAGTAGCGCGCGAGCACCCCGCGCGGCTCCATCGCCACGGGCGCGAGCCTCTGATTTGTGATGCGCTGCTTGATACGGCGGTCAGCCGAAGCGAGCGCCGCTTCGATGTCGCCCTCGCCCGCCGTCAGTTTGTACGCGACGTTCGAGCCGAACTGCTCGTGAATGACCGCGCCGCCCCCGGCTGCCGCCTCTTCCGGGTCAACGATTGCGGGCAGCTCCTCGTAATCAACCATGAGCAGCTCTGCCGCGTCGCGCGCCGCGTAAGCGTCCGTGGCGACGACCGCCGCGATGGGGTGGCCGACGAAGTAAACCTTGTCGGTGGCGAGGACTCTATGGTCGGGCACTTTCAGTTCGGGCAGCGCGCTGGCGCACGGTACCGGCCCGACCTTCTCCGAGACATCCTTGCCGGTGAAGACGGCGACGACGCCCGGCGCTTTCAAAGCCTCGCCCGCGTCCACGCCGCCCACGCGCGCGTGCGCGTAGATCGAGCGCACGAAGGCGACGTGCAGCGTGTCCGGCAGGCGTATGTCGTCAACGTAGTGCGCCAGTCCCTTAATCAGCCGCGGGTCTTCCGTGCGCTTCACTCTCTGTCCGACGTATCGAGCCATAAGACCTCCGAAAGCCGTGAACCGTGAACCGTGAACAGTGACAAGAGAAAAGGAGATTTCATCTTGTCACTGTTTACGGTTCACGGTTCACGGCTTTTGTTGCCGCGTACTCGACGGCCTCGACGATGTGCTGGTAGCCGGTGCAGCGGCAGAGGTTGCCTTCGAGGCCGTGGCGTATCTCTTCGCGCGTCGGCGTCGAGTTGCGTTCGAGCAGTTGCGCGGCGGCCATAATCATGCCGGGCGTGCAGTAGCCGCATTGCAGGCCGTGGCGCTCCCAGAAGCCTTGCTGCACGGGATGAAGTGAGCCGCCCTCGCCCGCCAGCCCTTCAATCGTCGTCACCTCGGAGCCGTCGGCCTGGACGGCGAACATCGTGCACGACTTGACGGCCTGCCCGTCCAGACGGACGGTGCACGCGCCGCACAGAGATGTCTCGCAGCCGACGTGCGTGCCCGTTAGTCCGAGCACGTCGCGCAGGTAATGCACGAGCAGCAGCCGCGGCTCGACTTCCGTTTCATGGGTCGTTCCGTTGACGCTGATCTTGATGGCCTTCTTCATAAGCGCGCCTCACTTGTCTGGAAATTCCGGCGGACTTTGCGGGCCGAGGCTGAGGCGTGCCCGCTGTAAAACGAAAGCGCGAGGACGTTCGTCTTCAGACAGGGATGCTTCTATGCGAAATCCGGTTGAAAGTCAACTGACCTCGTCAGAATCGAGCCGACGCTCGGTACGTGAGCGAACTAACCCCGGCGTCGCCGGGGGTGTATAATCGTCTCACACTGACTTCAACGGTAAGTTTTCGAGAGGAGGTTGTATGAAGGGAAAGGTACGTTTCGGGTTGCTGTGTCTGCTTTGCTGCGTCGCGTTGGCGGCAAGCTCTCAATCGACATCGCACGCAGGAGGTGCTGGCAGCAACGCGCTCGCGGCACAGTACATACAGGGGACGGTCGTCGGCATCAGCGGGAGGGACGCGGGCAGGAGCCGACCGTTCTCGCTCGTCGTCAACCGGTACACCTCGCCGGACGACATCGCGCGCCTGACCGCGGCGATGCCGCGGGGGCAGGACGCGCTGCTCGACGTGCTGTCGAAACTTGACGCCGGCAGGATAAGTCTCAACAACAACGTCGGCGTCACAGCCAACGTCATCGTCTCGACGCCGACCGCCGAGGGCGGCACGAAGGTTACTGTCCTCTACCAGCGCACGATCAACTTCTACGAGCTGCGCTACGGCGCGCGCTCCGAGGACTACAAGTTCGGCTACGCCGAAATCTACCTCAACCGCAACGGCACGGGCGAGGGGACTTTCATCCCGGCGGCGAAGGTCAGGCTCAGGGATGGGAACACGTGGGAGGTCGAGGACTTCGGAGAGTTCCCGGCGCGGTTGATGGGCCTGCGCGTGCGCGGCAGCGTCGGCGTCGCGCGCTGAAGGCCGCGAAGGGTCGAGCGGGAAGTCTTTAGATTAAGCGGCGTGCAACGCGCGCCGATCAAGGCATGTATTCGCAAACGGGCCTTGCGCAGGCCGCCGCCCAACGCGGCTGAAGCAGGGGACTGCTCGGTCACGGTCTGCAAACTCCGGGCGCGGGCCGCGTCGCCTGCTGAGCGCGACGCGGCTTTGCGCCTCTTCATTTCGCGGCCCCGCTCCGCGACGCCTCGCGTTCTTCCATCACGTCTTCAATCGCCTCGACGGCCCGCGCCCCGAAGCCGCGCGTCTCGCAGATCTGCCGGAACTCCTCCTGGAGTCGTTTCAACTCATCGTCGGGCATGTTCTCCAGATTCGCCATGCTCGTGCGCGCGCCCTCGACGGCGCGCAGCAACTCGTCGAGCTTGAGGTGGATGGCCTTCGCGTCGCGGTTCTGCGTGTTCTGGATGAGGAAGACCATGAGGAAGGTGATGATCGTCGTGCCAGTATTGATAACCAGTTGCCACGTGTCGGAGTAGCCGAACGCGGGGCCGGTCACGGCCCAGAGGACGATGACTAAGACTGCAAGGATGAAAGCCCAGGACGAGCCGACCACGTCAGAGGTGACGGACGAGAATTTTCGGAAGAACTCGTTCATTGACTCCCTACGGCTGCGTTGAATGAGAAAACCTGAAGCGGAATCTTCAGTGACGGCAAACCCCGGCGCGGGCCGCGTCGGCGCAAAGACAGGCATGCCGCACACGGAGAGCGGGCATGCCTGTCTTCCATCCGTTTAAGTTGCATCCTGCGCTCAGAATACCTTGTGCCAGGTGCGCTTGAACCAGTTGCCGGTCTTCTTCGCGCCGTGAGCCGTCGCGTTCGCCGCGTCGCCGGTCTTGTCGGCGGTCTTGTCCGCGGCTTTCTTCGTATCGTGCGCGGCCACCTTCGCGCCTTTGGCCGTCGCATCCTCGGTCTTGTCCGCGGCCTTCTTCGTGTCCTTGCCCGTGGTCTTCGCGCCCTTCACGGTCGCGTCCTTCGCGTCGCCGGCCTTGTCGGCCACAGCCGCGCCCGCGTCTTTAGTCTTGTCAACAACCTTGTCCTGAGCCGAGACCTGTACGGATGCCCCGGCGACGAGGGCCAGCGAAAATAAAGAAGCTGCCAGAAGTTTACGCATCGCGCCTTGCCTCCCTGTAGTGAATTGAGTCGTTTTCCTCTCTCATCATAGATGACTCGGCAACTGACATGCCAGCCGAGCGGGAATCACGCCGTGCCACAAGCCGACAGCGCACGGCGGCACTCCTATCCCTCTTCGGGCCGCATGGAAAGCCCCGACAAAGGGCTGAAACCGCAGCACGAGCGCGCCGAAAGGGGCGGTTAACCACAGAGGTACAGAGGACACAGAGATGGCACAGAGATTTTGTCTTACTCTGTGTATCCTCCGCGCCCTCTGTGCCTCTGTGGTTAATTACTCCGTGCCTTAGCGCACGACGACGTTGACCAGCCGACCGGGGATGACGACCGTCTTGACGATCTGCTTGCCTTCAGTCCACGCGCGCACGCGCTCGTCGGCGAGGGCCGCCGCGCGCGTCTCATCTTCCGACGCGTCGGCGCTCAACACGACGCGCCCGCGCAATTTGCCGTTGACCTGCACGGCGATCTCCAACTCATCCTTGCGCGCCAGTTGCTCGTCGTGGCGGGGCCAGCGCGCGCCGCTTCGCAGGAGGCCGCCCACGTGGCCCAAGCCCTCCCACATCTCCTCCGAGACGTGCGGGCAGAAGGGCGCGAGCATCAGCACCAGCGCCTCCAAAGCCTCGCGCACGGCGAAGAGGTCTGACGCGCCCGCCGACTCCGGCGAAGCCTTGAAGTCGCCCATAGCGTTCGACAATTCCATCAACGCCGCGACCGCAGTGTTGTAGCGCAAGCCCTCGAAGTCTTCGGTTACGCGCGCGATGGTGCGGTGCGTCTCGTGGCGCAAGCGTCGCGCCTGCGCCGAGAACTCGCCCGCCGACGCTGCGTCCTTCGGCGCGCCGCCCAGCGACGCGTGCCAGCGGAAGACCATCGAATAGACGCGGCGCAGGAAGCGGAGCGCGCCGTCAATTCCTGCCTCCTGCCAGCGCAGGTCGTTCTCGACGGGCGCGGCGAAGAGGACGAACAGGCGCGTGGCGTCCGTGCCGTAGGCCGAGATCATCTCGTTCGGGTCTACGCCGTTGTTCGTGGACTTCGACATCTTCTCGAACGGCCCGACCGCGACGGGCAAACCGTCGCCGACGAGAGTCGCGCTGGCGATGCGCCCGCGCTCATCGCGCACCACGTCAACCTCCGCCGGGTTGAAGTAAATTTTTTGACCGGCGTCCTCGCCCTCTCGATAAAAAGTCTCGGCCACGACCATGCCCTGCGTCATCAGGCGCTTGACCGGCTCGTTGAACGAGACCAGCCCCGTGTCGCGCATGAACTTCGTCCAGAAGCGCGTGTAGAGCAGGTGCATGACGGCGTGCTCGACGCCGCCGATGTACTGGTCAACGGGCGTCCAGTAGGCGACCTTACTCACGTCGAACGGCGCTTGAGAGTTTTCGGGGTCGCAGTAGCGGAAGAAGTACCACGACGAGTCAACGAACGTGTCCATCGTGTCGGTTTCGCGCCGGGCCTTGCCGCCGCACTTCGGGCAACTCGTGTTGACGAACTCCGCGACGCCCGCCAGCGGCGACTGCCCCGCGCCCGTGAACTCGGCGCGTTCCGGCAGCACGACCGGCAGTTCACTCTCAGGGACGGGCACGACCCCGCAACGCTCGCAATAGATAACGGGAATGGGCGCACCCCAGAAGCGCTGGCGCGACACGCCCCAGTCGCGCAGGCGATAGGTCACAGCCGGCTCGCCGAAGCCTTGCTGTTGGGCGAACGCGGCCATCTCGCCGACCGCCGTCTCCGAGAGCTTGCCGCTCCAGTCGCCGGAATTCACGAGGATGCCGTACTCTGTGAACGCCTCTTTCATCGCGGTGGACTGATCCGAATTCGCCGGGTCGGAGTCAACGGCGGGCTGTTCGTGCGACGCGCGCCCGATGACGCGGCGAATGGGCAAAGAATACTTCTGCGCGAACTCGAAGTCGCGCTCGTCGTGCGCGGGCACGCTCATCACCGCGCCCGTGCCGTACTCCATCAACACGTAGTTGGCGGCCCACACGGGAATCTGCTCGCCGCTGAAAGGATTGACGGCCAGCAGCCCCGTGTTGAGGCCCTCCTTCTCTTCGTCCTCGCCCGGCGTGCGCGCACTCATCCGCGCGGCGCGCACGCGCCCGGCGAAGCGGCGCACGTCTTCTTTGAGCGGCGAGTGCTCAATCAGCGGATGATCCGCCGCCAGCACGATGGCGTTCGCGCCGTAGATGGTGTCAATGCGCGTGGTGAAGACGCGGACGCGCTCGTCCGTGTCCTTGATTTGAAAGTCAATGAACGCGCCGGAGCTACGGCCTATCCAGTTGCGCTGCATCGTCAGCACGCGTTCGGGCCAGCCCCGTTCGATCTCGCGCATGTCGTCGAGCAGTTGCTCTGCGTATTCGGTGATACGCAGGAACCACTGCTCGATGTCGCGCTTCTCGACCGCAGCGCCGCAGCGCCAGCAGACTCCGCCCGACGACTGCTCGTTCGAGAGTACGGTCTGCTCCGCCGGGCACCAGTTGACGGGCGAGCGTTTCTTGTAGGCCAGGCCCCGTTCCAGCATCTTCAGGAAGAACCACTGATCCCACTTGTAATAGTCGGGCCGGTGCGCGGCGATCTCGCGCCGCCAGTCGTAGCTCAGGCCCAGGCGCTTGAACTGAGCGCGCATGTGCTCGATGTTCGCTTCAGTCCACTCGCGCGGCATCACGCCGCGGCGGATGGCGGCCTGCTCGGCGGGCTGGCCGAAGCTGTCCCAGCCGATGGGGTGCAGCACGTTGAAGCCCTGCAAACGCTTGAACCACGCGAGCGCGTCCCCGATTGAGTAGTTGCGGACGTGCCCCATGTGCAGGAAGCCCGAAGGGTAAGGGAGCATCTCCAAACAGTAGAAATGCTTTTCGCGCGCCGGGTCAGGCTCGACCTCGAACGCGCCCGACGCGGCCCAAGCCTCCTGCCATCTCTCCTCGACCTTCTCCGCGAAATACTTTTCGTCCATGATAGTTGCGGTGCCTTTCCTCACCTTACGGTAAACGACCGCCCGCGGCTTTCTCAAGCTCGCCGGACGCCCGATCTGATTCTCTGTTGATTGTTCTCTTTCAGGAGTGTCGCCGCCGCCCGTCGTCTGCGCGCGCTTACGCGCGACGCCCGCGCCGCGGCACCGTAAGGAGGAGCTTAACTGGATGGTCGAAACGCTTCATGCCTGTCAAATGCTCTCCGTCTCGAAAGGTGACGATATGTTAATGCAGGAGGCTCGCTCTTGTCGAATGAAAATTCGCGGGCCTCGCGGCTCGCAAAACACATGGAGGCGGCGTGACGCCGGGAGGACGCGAAGCGGTGCGGCGAGAGTCACCTGACCGTGTACGTCACCTTCTCCTTGCCGAGGAAGTCGCGGCCTGCGGTCTTCGTCACCAGCCCGGCGTGCTCCAACTCGAAGTAGGCGCGCTGGACTTCGCCGCGGTCAACGGAGAGCCGGGAGGCGAGGGAGGCGGGCGCGGGGAGCGCGTCGCCCGCGGCGAGCTGTTTGTCGCGGATGCGCGATTCGATCTGTCGGCGGATTTGTAGATAGACGGGGCCTTCTGAAGTGTCGGCTAGTTTGATGTCCATACGCGGCCTATTTTAACACGCCCGCGGAGGGCGAGACCTCCTGCGCGGATTCAGCTTCGATCAACTGCGGTGAGGGATTCATGTTCGACGAAAGAGCGGAGCAAGGCGAGGTTGCGCGCGTCGTCGCCGAGTTCGTCCTGCGGCGTCTCCAAAAGGAACGCGGCATGCGAGAGGCGCGGGTCGCGCGCGACGCGCCGGAGCGCCGCAGCGCCGATGTGGCCGAGGCCGAGGTGCCAGTGCCGGTCAACGCGCGAGTTGTACACAGCCTTCGAGTCGTTGAAGTGGACGGCGCGCACCTCGGCGAGTCCGACGTTTCGGTCGAGCGAGTCGAGCGCGGCGGCGAGGCCGTCTTCTTCCCGTATGTCGTAGCCCGCGGTGAAGGCGTGCGCCGTGTCGAGGCAGACGCCCAGGTTCAGACCGGGGCACCGCTCCGCGATCTCGCGCAGGTGCTCGAAGCGATGCCCGATGCACTGGCCCTGCCCGGCTGTGTTTTCCAGGAGGATGCGGAACGCGCCCAACTCCAAACCTTCGCACGCCGCATTCAAACTTTCCGCGCAGGTGCGCAAGCCGTCGGCCTCGCACGCGCCGCGCGCGCTGCCCGGATGAACGACGAGGTAGTCCGCGCCGAGTAGCTGGCCGCGCTCGACCTCCTCGCGAAAAGAGGCGACCGACTTTTCGCGCACGCCCGCGTCCGCGGCGGCGAGGTTGATGAGGTAGTTGGCGTGGATGACGACGGGCGAGATGCCGGTCTCGCGTCGGAGGCGCATGAAGTTCTCGACCTCTTCCGCGTCGAGCGGGCGTGCCTTCCAGCCGCGCGGGTTGCGCGAGAAGATTTGCACCGTTTCCGCGCCGAGGCTTTGCGCCTTCAGCAGCGCGCTCTGCAAGCCGCCCCCAATCGGCGCGTGAAAGCCGATCCTCGGTCGCGACAATCCCTCGCCGACACGCGCCTTCGTCAAACCCTGATTCGACTTCGCCGAACCCCGCTTCGACTTCGTCAAACTCCGCTTCGCCGGGCTTTCATTCACCTTCGCCGAACTCTTCATCGCTCAGCGCCTCGCTCGATCTCTTCCAACACGCGCAGGATGTTGCCGCCGAGAATCATTTCAACGTCCTGCTCGCCGTAGCCGCGGCGCAGGAGTTCCGCCGTTAGGTTCGGCAACTCCGCGACCGAGGAGAGGTCTGCGGGCACGGCCTGTATGCCGTCGAAGTCCGAGCCGACGCCGACGTGCTCGACGCCCGCGAGCTTGACGATGTGGTCAACGTGGTCAACGATGCGCGCGACCGGGACGGCGGGCAGGCGCACGGCGTACTCGCGCTCGCGCACGCGGTCGCGGGCAATGCGTTTGATTGAGCCGCGCCCTTCGGCGTTGCGGCCCGCCTCCTCGACCTGCGGCGCGATCTCGCGGTCGAGCGCGTCCTTCAACTCCATCCAGCCCGGCTCGACGAAGCCGGGGTAGAAGACGACGCAGACCACGCCGCCCGTCTTCGCAATGGCGCGAATCATTTCGTCCGTCAGGTTGCGCGCGACGTTCGCAATCGCGCGGCAGTTCGAGTGCGTGGCGATGACCGGCCCCGTCGAAGTCTCGACCATGTCCCGGAACGTTTTGTCGGAGACGTGCGACACGTCAACCAGCATGCCGAGACGGTTCATCTCGCGGATGACCCGGCGACCGAAGTCGTTGAGGCCGAGCGACGCTCCTTCCGCATCGCCGGACGAGCCTGCCCAACTCAAGCTGTAAGTCCACGTCGGCGACATGTAGCGCACACCCAGACGGTAGTAGCGCCCGACCGATTCGAGTTTCTCGTCAATCGCGTAGCCGCCTTCGAGGCCCATGAGCGCGGCGAGCTTGCCGTCGGCGGCGGCGCGGCGGATGTCGGCGGCGGTCGCGGCGAGCGTCCAGGTCTCCGGGTGTTCGTCGGCGAGGGCGCGGATGGCCGCGATCTGTTCGTCGGCGCGTGCGACGGCGCGCTCGCCACCGCGCCCGTAGAACTGCGGCTCGACCCAGATGGAGAAGAACTGCGCGTCGAGGCCGCCCTCGCGCATCCTCACGGCGTCGAGCTGCGTTGTCGAGAGCCGACGGTTGATGTCCGCGCCCTCGTCAACGATGAACTGCACCGTGTCGGCATGCATGTCCACGGCGACGGCGCGGCGGTGGACTGTGGCCGGGTCGCCCGCGGCGGCACGCTCGCCGGTCGTGCGCGGCGGCGCGGGAGTTTCTTTAGTCTTCAAATCACCCTCTTGTGCATGGCCGCCGTTCGGGCGCAAGCGACGGCAGAAGCGCGCCCACGCGCGCGGCCCTGAAGCCGCGAGGCCGCGCGGCTTCGCCCGGTCGGTTGTGAAAGAGAAGACGGCCTGCGCCGTCCTCGCGTCGTCCTGTCTGGGGACTTCAAAGTCGCGTGCGGATGGTACGTTGTGCGCGGCGGGCGAGGCAAGCCCGACGCCCGGCGCGGCGGCGTCCGGGGCGCGTTTCGCATGAGTCTTCGCCTGCTTGCCAAGCGACTTCGGTTTAAGGTAAAAGGTAACGTGATTCACTGGAATAATTCAGCAAGCGGCAATCCAGTACGAACGGAAAATTTCAGCCGACTCTGATTTCTGCCCTCGCAAGCGCCCCGCACAATTATGCTCTGTGAAGTTGTGCGCCGCAGTGTAGCCGGGGTGAAGGAGCAGGAGGGTATATGTTCAACGACGACACGAGGAAGCATGACGTAAAGACGCCGACCATCGCCCGCGAGGTCTGGCACGACGGCCAGTTCATCAATTGGGGCGACGCGCGCGTGCACGTGATGTCGCACGTCCTGCACTACGGGTCGAGCGTCTTCGAGGGCATACGCTGCTACAAGACGCGCCGCGGCCCGGCCATCTTCCGCCTGCGCGAGCACATGCAGCGCTTCCTCAACTCGGCGAAGATTTACCGGATGAATCACCTCTGGTCGCTCGGAGAGCTGTCGGACGCCTCCGTCCAACTCGTCGCGCGCAGCGGGCTACAGCAGTGCTACATCCGCCCGATCATGTTCCGCAGCCTCGACGAAGAACACCCGGCCTTCGGCGTCAATCCTTTCCCGAACCCGATGGCCTGCTACATCGGCGCGTGGGACTGGGGCAAGTACCTCGGCGACGAGGCCATCGAGCAGGGCGTTGACGTGTGCGTGTCGTCGTGGAACCGGCTGACGCCGAACTCGATGCCCGCGATGGCTAAGGCGGGCGCGAACTACATGAACTCGCAGCTCATCAAGATGGAGGCCATCACGAACGGCTACGCCGAAGGCATCGCCTTAGACGACCGCGGCTACGTCTCCGAAGGCTCGGGCGAGAACATTTTCCTCGTGCACGACGGCAAGGTCGTCACTCCGCCGCTCGCGTCTTCAATCTTGCCGGGCATCACGCGCGACAGCGTCATCGAGATTTGCCGCGCCCTCGAAATCCCGCTCGTCGAGTCGGGCATCCAGCGCGCCGCGCTCTACGTCGCCGACGAGTTGTTCTTCACGGGCACCGCCGCCGAGGTCACGCCCATCCGAAGCGTTGACCGCATCCCCGTCGGCGAGGGGCGGCGCGGCCCCGTCACCGAGCGCATCCAGCGAGTCTTCTTCGAGATTACTTCGGGCGAGCGCGAAGCTCCGGGCGAGTGGCTGACCTTCGTGGGCGAGCACAAGGGAACTTCTGCCGAGAATAACGGCCACAACGAGGCGCGGGCGGGCGAGGTAAGGAAGGCCGCGTCGAACGCCTCATCGGGCGAGTCACTTGACGCCATCCACGTCACGCTGACGGAGTAGTCGCCGGGCGCGACGGCAGTTAACGAGCGGGCACCCGCCAGAGTTTTCCGGGCGAGTGCCCGCTTTCTCATTTCTGCGCGGGAGAGGTGAAGTGTTGACCGCGTCGAAAGGAGAAGGCTACAATACTTTCGGCGTCCGTCGGTCTTTTCGGTTAACCGTCGGCGCTCCCGCAGAAGACAGCCCCGCAAAGGTTACGCTTCCTCCTACAGTTTCGCGCATTACCGGAGCGCGTTCGCGCCTACGTTAAAGATACGGCACAGCCCAAGCCACGCGCCTCGCCGACCATTGACCCCAGAGGTTTGAACTCGACCCATGCCAGTCAAAATTGATGAACTCCTGCGCGCCGCCGCGCAGTTTGGCGCGTCCGACCTGCATTGCAAGGCCGGTTCGCAGCCCTTCATACGCATCGGCGGCGAGTTGCGCCCCGTCCCGAACACGCCGCGCCTGACGCAGGAAGATACGCTCGACATGGCCTTCTCGGTCATGTCGAACCGGCAGAAGCAACGCTTCAAAGAGGTCAACGAGGCCGACATCGCCTACGGCGTTTCGGGCCTGGGTCGCTTCCGCGCCAACATCTTCCAGCAGCGCGGCACCGTGGGCATGGTCTTGCGCGTCATCCCCGACAAGGTTCGCACGATCACGGAGCTGGGCCTGCCGCCCGTCATCGAGCGCATCGCCGACGAGCAGCGCGGCCTCATCCTCGTCACGGGCACTACGGGGTCGGGGAAGTCAACGACGCTCGCCGCGATGATTGATCATATCAACTCGAACCGCGGCGGCCACGTCATCACCATCGAAGACCCAATCGAGTTCCTGCACCGCGACAAGAAGGCATTCGTCACGCAGCGCGAGGTGGACGTGGACACGCGCTCGTTCGCCGAGGCCCTGCGCGGCGCGCTGCGCCAAGACCCGGACGTGATTCTCGTCGGCGAGATGCGCGACCACGAGACCATCGAGACAGCGCTCACGGCAGCCGAGACCGGACACCTCGTCCTCTCCACCCTGCACACGCTCGACGCGACCGAGACGGTGCGCCGCATCGTCTCTTCGTTCCCGCCGCACCTGCAAAAGTCCGTCCGCATCCAGCTCGCGGGCATACTTCGAGCCGTCATCTCGATGCGGCTCGTGCGCTCTGCCGAGGGCGCGGGCCGCGTGCCCGCCGCCGAGGTGATGGTCTCGACGGGGTTGATCCGCGACTACATCATCAACGAGGAGAAGACCTCGCTCATCCGCGACGCCATCGCCGCCGGCACCTCGCAGTACGGCATGCAGACCTTCGACCAGTCGTTCTTCAACCTCTACCATTCCGGCCTCATCACGATGGAAGAGGCCCTGCGCGGGGCCAGCAACCCGGACGAATTCCGCCTTCGCGTCGCCGGCATCCGCTCAGCCTCCGATCAGGCCAAAGAAGACATGGAGCGCATGACCACTGTCAGCAGCAGCCCGCCGCGCGAGAAATAAAAAGGTAGTGAAAAGGGTGTCAGGTGCTGGGAGCCGGGTGCTG
>DATARW010000081.1:0-145270 GCA_036263975.1 Pyrinomonadaceae bacterium | reverse complement strand
AGCAAGAAGTGTGAGCGAGACGTGGCGGGTAGACTATAACGAGCGGCGTCCGCACCGGAGCTTACAGCACCAGACGCCGGCCGAGTTCGCGGCGAAAGCCAGCTCTAAACAAGCGGCGGAACTCTCATTATAGGTGCATCTCAGGTGGGGAGGAGGTCACAGCCGTAACAAGAGCTACAACTCTTCTACGTGTTATTCCTAATCGTTCCGCCGCTTCTTTTGTAGTTATAAAGTCCATAGGAAAGTTGTTATAGAACTAAATTAAATATTCTTCAAGGGGAAGAAAAAGATTGATATTTTATTCCTTTAGGAGTATAAATAAATCAAAAGGGGGAAGGAAAGGGAGAAATAAGAAAAGGCCACTATTTCTAGTAGCCTTAACTTATTGCAGCTATTAACTCCGCAGGTAGGACTCGAACCTACAACCCTCCGGTTAACAGCCGGATGCTCTGCCATTGAGCTACTGCGGATTGCAACACCCGCGTGGGCTTTCGAGTCCCGCGTGGGCGAAATTTTTATAACAGAGCGTTCGTGAGGGTGTCAAACCACATCGGCGGCTTGCGCTGCGGGCGCGAGTTGAGTGATTATCTTTCGACCACGCCAGACAGTTTTCTCCCACGTCGCGCCTTTCGGAGGAGGTTCTTTACGGTATGGAGCGTCGCATCACTTCGTGGCACAGCCCCGCCCTGGGGATGGAGATGCCGATTGTGGCCTACGGGCACGCGGGCTACCCGCTTTTGATGTTCCCGACCGCCGCCGCCGACTTCCTCGAATACGAGCGGTTCCACCTGATTGACTCGATCAGGTATCACATCGAGGCCGGGCGGCTTCGAGCCTACTCGATCAACAGCGTCAACCGCTACAGCCTGATGAACGAGCAGGCCCCGCCGCCCTTGAAGGCCGATCTGCTGTCGCGCTACGACCGTTACATCACGGATGAGGTGCTGCCGCTCGTACGCCAAGAGGTGGGCGGGCAGACGCCTCTGACGACGGGCGCATCTCTGGGCGCGTACCTGGCGGCCAACTCCTACTTCCGCCACCCGGACGTGCTGCGCGGCACGATCTCGATGAGCGGCAGCTACGACGTGCGGCAGTGGTTCGACGGCTACCAGGACGACAACGTCTACTTCAACAACCCCGTCTCGTACCTGCCGAACCTCGACGACGACTACTTCCTCCCTCGACTCCGCCACGCCGACGCCGTCATCATCCTCTCAGGACAGGGCGCATACGAAGCGCCGGAGCGCAGCCGCGAGCTTTCAAACATCCTGCGCTCGAAAGGCATCCCGCACACGCTCGACATCTGGGGCTACGACGTTGACCACGACTGGCCGTGGTGGCGCAAGATGCTCCCCTACTGGCTCGACCGCCTGCTGTAGCAGAAGGCAAAAGTAGAAAGGCGAAAGGCAAAAGAAGAAGCAGACGGCTTTCTCTTTTGCCTTTCGCCTTTCTACTTTTGCCTTCCCCGTCAGGGTTCGTTCGCGCCCTTCTTGCCTTTCTTCTTGGCAGGCTCGGCCACGCGCGGGCGGGTGGCGGGCGGCGGCGGCGGGGCCGTCTCTTCGCGCGGGTTGACGCGCGGGGCCGTCGGCTCAGACTTCTTCGGGGCCGTCTCGGCGGGCGTCGAGGTCGTCAGTCCCTCGCCGGGCGGGGGCGGCAGCGTGATCTGTTCGAGCTTCGGCTCGACAGTGACGGAGGGCGCGGTCTTGTCGCCGTCGCCTGTGCCCTTCGAGGCCGCGGCCACGAGGCTCGTGCGTTCCTCCGACATCTCGCGCTGGCGCTGCATGTAAAGCTCGCGGATGTCTTCGGGCATCTTCGGCGGCTCGTCGAAATTCTCCTTCGGCTTGTTTTTGAGGAAGTCCTTCATGAAGTCTATCCAGATGGGCAGAGCGCCGTGGCCGCCAGTCATGTCCGTGCCGAGGTTCTTCTTGAATCCGGGGTAGCCCATCCAGACGCCCGTGACGTAGGTCGGCGTGTAGCCGATGAACCACACGTCCGTGTGGTCGTTGACCGTGCCGGTCTTGCCCGCCACGGGCACGCCGACCGAAGAAGCCGCGGGCGCGGTGCCGCCCGGCGCGGTCACCCCGCGCATCATCTTCACCATCGTCAGTGCCACGTACTCGCTGACGACCTTGAAGGTCGTCGGCTGCCACTCTTCCAGAGCGTTGCCGTCGCGGTCGAGCACGTTGCGGATGAGGTGCTTTTCGTTGCGGACGCCCTTGTTAGGGAATGTCGAGTAGGCCGAGACCATCTCGATCAGAGGGACTTCGGTCGCGCCCAGCGCCGACGGCAGATACGGGGCCATCGGCACGGTGATGCCGAAGCGCCTGACCATCTGCGCGCCGGTCTGGATGCCGATCATGTCGAGCGTGTGGACTGCCGGGATGTTCAGAGAGTGGGCGAGCGCGATCTTCATCGGCACATCGCCGCAACTGGTCGCGCCGTCGTAGTTGTGCGGCGTCCAGTTGCCGCGCGTGATCTGCGCGCCGCTGATGATGGTGTCGGGCGTCATGCCCCACTCGACCGCCGCCGTGTAGATGTAGGGCTTGAAGCAGGAGCCGGTCTGGCGGTAAGCCTGCGTGGCGTTGTTGAACTTGTTGCGGTTGAAATCATAGCCGCCGACCATCGTCATGATCTCGCCGTTGTGCGAGTTGATGGTCATCATCGCGCCCTCGACCGCGGGCGTCTGCGTCAACTCGACCACGAGGCGGTGCGTGCCCTCGTTGACCTCCTTGATGTGGAACTCGCAGAGGAGGCCGACCTTGAACTCTGTGCGCGGCTGGTGGCCGGTCGCGCGCCCCATGTCTTTGGCCGTCACGGTCGCGTCGTACTCGCCGAAGTGCGCGGTCGCCTCGTTCTTCGCTTGGTCAACTTTCGTGATGAGTCCCATCAGGTACTCGCCGGGCTTGAAGCGCTCCTCGTACCAGTCGGGGTGCCGGTAAGAGGCGAGCAGTTGCGGCGTGACGTTGATCGAGCCGTCGGGGTTCTGCGTGCCGATGGTCTGATAGGACGAGCGCCAGCCCGAATGCCCGTGGTCGTAGACGCGCAGGCCCTCGCGCAGGGCGTAGTAAGCCTTCGTCTGCGCGGCGGCGTTGATGGTCGAGTAGACCGTGAGACCCCCTTGCGCGACGCGCGTCGTGTACTTGTCTTCGAGCTGTTGGCGAATCTCCTCGACCGGATAAGCGAAGATGGGCGAGGCCGACTGGAGCGAAGGCGCGTAGGCCCGGTCGTGCAGCTTGATGGGGCGGGCCTTGGCGGCGTCGGCCTCCGCTTGCGAGATGAAGCCGTTGTCGGCCATGAGTTGCAGGACGAGGTTGCGCCGCTCTTTCGCCCCGTCGGGGTTGACAGTGGGCGACAGTTGGCTCGGCGCTTTCGGGATGCCCGCGAGGAGCGCCGCCTCGTCAACGGTCAGGTCTTTGGCCTGCTTGCCGAAGTAAGTCTCCGACGCGGCCTCAAAGCCGTAGGAGCCTGCGCCGAGGAAGACGTTGTTGACGTACATCTCCATGATCTGCTGCTTCGTGTAGTAGCGCTCGATCTGGAGGGCGATCAGCCACTCGTTGAACTTGCGTGTGTAGGTCTGCTCGGACGAGAGGAAGAGGCGCTTGGCGAGCTGCTGCGTCAGCGTCGAGCCGCCCTCGTGGCTGCCCCTGGTGATGTTCTTCCACGCCGCGCCGGCGATGCGGATGGGGTCTATGCCGCTGTGCTCGAAGAAGCGCGCGTCCTCGACGGCGAGGATGGACTTCTGGACGTTGGGCGGAATCTCGTCGAACTTGAGCGGGATGCGCCGCTCCAAAGCGAACGAGCCGATGACGGTCTGGCCGTCGTCGGCATAGACGCGTGTGACGACGCTCGGCCTGTAGGTCGCCAGCGACTTGACCTCCTCGGCGGCGCGCGAGTAGTTGAGGCTGTAGGCCAGGACGATGCCCGTCAGGCCGCCCGCGGCGATGGCGAGCAGCAGCACGGCGGGGAACCAGAAGCGTCGGAGGAAGTGTCGCCGCTGCGGCGCGGGGCGCACGTAGGCCCGATTCTTCGCGTCGTCGTTGCGCGTCTGTTTGGCTGACATAGGGAACAAAACCTCTTTGTGGAAAAGCGGGCGGGCCGTGAGCCGCCACGTCGTAAATCTTTCGGCCACGGCGGACGACCTTCGGGAGACCAGCCGACGCGCGCAATTATAACTTAACGGGGAGACGGAGAGCGAGGCGTGCAAAGCCGCGGAGACCCGTACGTGCTCCGGGCGGGGCGGGAGTTCAGAGCGCGTCCAACAGAGACGCGCCGGAGAACTGCAAACGTCACTTCGCCGCGCGGCGGTTCGACTGCGCGGCCCCGACAGCCGTGCTCAGTCCGGCGGACACGAGTGCGCCGCCAACGATCATCACCACGCTCAGAATCAAAGACTTCTGCTGCTCGTCCGGCCTGATGTCTCCCATGAGGGGCGCGAGGACGGCGAAGAGTATGCCTTGCAGAAGGCCGAGGACGCCGCCCGCGAGCGCAGCCTCAATGAGAAGGGAAGACTTCCCCGCGCTGCGGGAGGTGGCGACGCACTTCATGCCCGCCCAGCAGGCCAACAGCCACGCGACGGGCGTGGCGCAGATCACGCCGGGCTGATGCCCGACGAACGTGATGAAGACGACCGCCGCGGCCCACACGATGAGCGGCGGCAACAACGCTTTCAATATGGCGCTGAAATCAAGTCCCACTGAAGCTTGCCTCCGGCCTTCAAAGATGTTCACCGAAGGCCGGACTCTACCCCAACGCCTTTCATCCCGGCAAGGCTCTGCGCCGTAGTTTGCCGGGCCGCGCGTCGCGCCCGGTTCAAGACAGCAGGAGGCGCAGGATGATCGGCGAATTGGAGAGCAGCATCAACAGCCACATCTGTGGGCGTTCACGGTTTTCGACTACATAAAAAAGTCTCGGCGGGAGATAGACGAATACAGCCGTGAAGACGAACGTGAACAGCCGGTCGAATATCCCGCTGTGATCCTTCGGCAACTCCGTCATCAGATACAGCCACAACACCTGATAGCCGATCAGGTTGGTGAAAAGAAAAATGTCGCCGAGCGATTCGGCCTGCGGCCACCGTAAGAATTTGAAAACCGGCTCGTGCTTCGGTTTCAGAAAGTAGAAGAAGAAGATCAGCGTGTTGAAAATTGCCACGAGCGGAATCCCCAGAAAGAGCGGCATGAACAGTCCCTTCGAGGCGTTTTCGTCGCCGGAGATTTGTTCCAGCAGTTCCGCGTACAGCACGCCCGCGAAGATCCAAAACATGAGCTGCGATAAAAAATAGGGAAGCCAAAGGCAGCCGATGTTATCAGCGCCAAGTTCAGGGTTTCGTTGGTGCGCGCCTCTGCGTTTCAGCATCGCCCCGACGGGTGACAAAATACATAATGCCAGGCAGAAAACGATCACCATCATCTTCGCCCCGGTGTCGCTTTTGACCGCGTGAGTGAGGTCGGCGAAAAGCCGCGCGAGAATAGTCATCAAAATCAGGTTGACTAAAAAAATGATGACATCGAGCAGGATGACTCGATTTCCTGGCTCAAGAATTTTCTTGAAATCAATCATCTTCCGCTCACTTCGGACATCCGCGGTTTTGAAACACCGGGCGTTGAAATCCTCCGGTCGGCAGCGCCCGCGCGAACTTCATTTCTCGCGCGCGGGAGGCGAAAGCGGCGACGCGCTTTCAACGGCTCCGACGCCTCGGCCCGAAAGCATAAGGCTTCCCGTGGGCTACCTCAAAGGCGGCGGCGGGCGCGACCCGGCGGCACGGCGCGCCCCTTGCTGCATGCGGGCGGCGGCATCTATAATCCGGCTCGTGCATCTAAAGTGGTGCACGGAACAAGACGGGGGTGAAAGGTCTCGACAGGGGCCTGGATCGTCGGACGGATGCATGCCGGGCGTTCTATGCGGCTCGTTAAAAAGTGTAGAAAAAACAACTGCGAACTCTAACGAGTTAGCTCTCGCGGCCTAAGTTACCTTAGGCACAAGCGAGCGTCTCACCGCGAGTTGCTCAAGCGAAGCGGAGCGAGGCGTAAATTAGTTGAGCTGGCCTGCTTCATGTGCTCGGGTGAAGCGGGTGAGAAAAATCCGGGCTAGTTGCAGGCGGGGTCTTCGACGCTTCACTTACCCGCCGGCGGCGAACGCGCCGGAGTGAGACCGGCAGAGGAGAAGCGGCTAAGCATGTAGATTCCTTCGGCGTCGGCCTTTGGACCCGAGTTCGATTCTCGGCACCTCCATTTCGCGGCCGCAGGTCAGTGAAGAGGGCAGCCATTACTGGAAGCATAAGTTGGCGGAAATCACCATCTCATGCTTCCAAAAACTTTCCGCCAACTTGTGCTTCCAAAACGGCGAAAAGCTAGTCGGCAAGACGCTGATTGACGAATTGAAGGACGAAGCGTTAGCGGAGGATGGGGCTAAGATCAGAATCGCGGGGTATGTACCTGACAGCGCACGACGCCAATTCGAGAACTAACGACCGGCGGGCGAAGCTGTTGTCTTACAGCAGCGTGTTGATAGTTCTCGGCTTTGCGCTCGCTGTGGGAACACGGTTGCAGGCGCTCTCGTACGGGGAGGTGCAGCCGAGGGGTAAAGAAGCTCAGGGATTTACTCTACTTTAAGGTCGGCAAGATACGTGACCAGGCGGCCTTCTTTGTCATAACCGCCGACGGCAACCCAGGCGAAGGCACCAATTACGCTGGACAGTTCCTGATCAGAAAGCTCGGACAGGTCAATGACGTATTTCGTCCACGTCGTCGTCAGCGGAATCTTTCCGAGTGATTTACGGAAACGATCCTGATAAGGCTTGCTTTTATTGACGACGCCGCCGGAAATGAACTCCACGATTTCGCCGCCGCGCTCACCCTTGGCGTAAAAAGATATTTTTTTGGCCCCCGCTAAATTGAAACCGGTTTCGTCGCCCCAGTTATTCTCCGGGTGTTGCCAGTAGATGCCGGCCCATCCTTTACTTCTGCCCTGCTTATAGTCGATGCGGGTCGCTACGATGGATTTCCCTTCAATTGTTGTTGCCTCCGTCGTGATGTTGATAGTCCCAGTCCCGCCTGCTTGCACAATATCGCCCATCCAGCCGGACGGGTAGTATTGCGCTTCCAGATTAAAAGGAAAGTGGTTGCGCGCCACCGGCAAGACGAACACGAAGTCGCCTATGTCTAATTTAGGATCACGTATCTTGCCGTAGCGCGGCGTCTGCGCCCCGTTCGAATACTTCATTACGTACTCAATGAGGAACTCTCCCAATTCGCTGCCGGTTACATAGCCATCCTTGTTCCGGTCGGCCTCGCCATTCAGCGCCGCCACAAACCCCTCGCGGAAAATGCTTTCATCCGGCACCCTCTGCTTATCCGTGCCCGCCGCGATGAAGAGCCGCACCGGCTGCAAAGTCCGCCCTGAGATGTCTCCGGGGACATCACTGCGTGTGGTCGTGAAGACCGAGCCCGAAAAACAACTGTCGAAGATGAACAGGGCGTGAGTCGGCCAAATGCCACGAGCGACGGTTGCCATCTCGTCCATGCTGATGGCCGTCGCCGTGAAGCCGCCGGGGTCTTTGGTCGGCAGCGGCGCGTCTGAGGGGACGATGTAGCCCATTTCCCCGCCGACCTTGTTATTTTGGGTGTACCCGTGGCCGATGAAGTAAAAAAGGAATCGGCTGGGGCTCGACCGGTCGTTTCTTCTTTCGAATTCTTTGATGGCGTTATCGAACTGTTCACGGGTGGTATCCAGCAACACCTTGACCGTGAACCCCTGCTTCTTCAATACATCTTCCACCTCTCTCGTGTCGCGCTGCGCGCCGAACAGATGAGGCCATTCCCTGTAATTGCTCTCGCCGACGATCAGCGCGTAGCTCTGCCTGTAAAGACCTGTATCCAACTCGGCGGACGGTTGAACCCTGACGCCCCGCGCGCCCGCGGCATCCGACTGAGCGCCCCAAGCCCGGCTGAACGTGCCGGAGATCGGCCCGACCGCTAACGCAGCCGCCAGTGCGACGTAGAGGATAACTGGTCTGATTACTAACAAGGATTTCCGTCCCATCTTTGAACTCTCCTCTCGGCCTAAAATCCCATGCTGAACGAACAACTCAACAGGTTGAGATTCTTATTCAGTCTGGGGAATCGCTGGAAGTTGTAACCCGCGGAAGTCAGGAAAGTGGCGCGTCGCGCCCCGGTCCTGAAAAACTTGGCGTGTAGGGCGACCCCGACGTTGTAGTTCTCAAACTCCTTCGGCCCCCGGATTGCCACGTCGTACTTGAAAGGGAGCGCGAGGTGAATGAAGGCCGGGTTCAGCCAGCGTAACCTGTCAGGTAAGCCCGGCTCCTCCTCCTCGTCTTTGATTCGCCATAAGAGGCTGAGATTGGTCCGGTACTGCGAATTCTTTCGCTCGTTGGGGTCGCCCGCGACCCTGGCGGTGAAGATCGTCGGCTGGATCGTCACCTCGTAGGTGCCAAGGCCCTTGAGTGATGCGCCGACGAAGTAATCGTGCTTAACTAGGGCGACTGAGCCGAACCTCTCTCTATCGTTAACCGTTCCGGCGAAGATGTGGATGCCCCGCGTGTCGAACCGATTCCGGTACGCCGGGCCGGCAGAAAACCTTAACAGTTGATACGTAAAGGTCGCTGCGGCGATGTGCCGGTCTCTCCGGATCTTGACCGGTACGGCCTGGTTGATATCCTGGAAGACGTATGCAGCTTCGAGTATGGCTTTGTCGGGGCCGACGAATCTCGAAGCCGCCGTTTGCATCTCGAACTGATTAACGCTCTCCCTGCTGCCGGGTAAGAATTCAATCAGCCCCTTGCGGCTGACGTGCTCGTAACCGCCCCTCATAAACAGGTCGAAGTAGGGCCCGACGCCGAGGGACTTTTCAACGCTGACGCCGTATTCATTCAGGTAAACGTCGTTCAGCTTGCGCGGGTCGAAAAAATTTGTGACCTGGGCGCGCGCGATCTCGCGGTGCCTATAGGAGAGGTCGACGACCGGCCACGCCCCAGCCCCGAAACGGAGGCGGAATCGGTCGAACGTCTCGCCTTGATTCTTGACCCTGGCGAGCCCCAACAACTCTCCCTCGGATAAGTCCGCGTTACGCCTGCTCGCGGCCAAGAGGGCTTCCGAGGTGAAGCTCCTTATGTCGTCGGCGTTGTCGAAGTCGCCGGTCAGTTGGGCGAGCCTGTTGATCGAGCCGAAGAATAAAAACGGTCTGGCGAGGGACGACTCAGTTGAAGCACCGTCGTCGCGCCGCGTGTAGATGACGGGCAGGCCGTCCTGCTGGTAGAGCGCGACCAGACCCCTCTCGACACGCTTTCTCGTCTCCTCGTCCCATGCCCTTTTCTTTTCAATCCGCCCGAGCTTTTCCATCGCGCGGAAGTAATGTTTCTCGGCGACAGAGAACAGCGGGCGGCCCGCGCCTCTAACGTTCCTCAAATAATCGGCGTAGAACAATTCGTACGCAGGGTCGGCGCTGTCCGCCTCGATTGCCTTCACGTAATAGGCTTCCGCCCGCACGTCTCCCGCCCGCTTCATCAATTCCGCAACGCGCAGGTATGACTGCGCGTTGCGGACGGGATTGCTTAGGGCCGATTTAATTTCGATTTTGATGCCCTGATATCCTTTCCTGGTCGCCAGGGCGGACACCTCGTCATACCGACTGAAGGGGTCGTCCTGCCCGGCGGCGGATTCCTGCCCGCGGGCCGCCGATGACGCGGCCAGGGCCAGAGACAGGGCGGTGAGAGTGATGAGCCTGTTCATCATGGGAAGTTTTTGAAATAGACATGGAGGAAGTCGGCCCAGTAGTGGCGCTCTACGAATTCGACCGGGAAGTCCGGCGCTTTTTCGCCGGACGCGAGCGTCCTCGAATTGTCATAACCGCGCTCGCTTAGCCAATCATCCTTGTAAGCGGAACCGCTCGGCGGAAAGTAAATAGCCAGGCCGTTCGAGCCGTACACTCCTTGCCGGGCGGTGCCGGCGTAGTTGTCGAGGACAGCGGCCTTGACGATGCCCAGTACGGCACTGGCCCGCTGCCTTATCTCCCGGTCCTGAGTGTGCCGTAGGAGTTGTTCACAGAAGCGGGCCAAGTCTACGTGGTAGAAGTAGTCACGCCCGTCGCCGAGAGCGTTGGGGGCGTAGACGGCGCAGGCGTCGCGCGCCGCCTTGATGTTTTCCTTCTCCGCGCCGAACTTCGAGATCAGGCTTTTAGACAAAGCCGAAATCGAATCGGCGAGGGCGTCCATCGCCTTGAGGTCCGTGAGGGATAACGTGGTCTTCAGGTTCGGTTCCCTGTCTCCTTCCGCTGTGCCGTAACGCTTCTGGTAAGACTCGACCAGCGCTTTACCGAGACTAGGCCCGTCCATGGTCGGATTCCTCGTCAGCGTTCCCAGCCAGTTGTCATACTGCCAGCCCGTACCCGGCTCCAACTCTTCGCTGCCGACGAAGACGGCGGCCACGCCGCGCATGGCATAGCCCGTCTCCACCATAGCCATGAGGCACGCATCAAAGCCGATAAGGTCTAGCTTCTCACCCTTCAATTCCTTTAAAAGCGAATCTTGTACCTCCCTGTTATACAGTTTGTCCTTATTAGTCTCGTCAAATGAGATGGTGCGATACGGACTTCCGAGAGCAGTCCGGAACGGGAACGCCGCGATCATGTTGCCCACCCAGGGCTGAGTCAGCAGGTCGCCGCCGCTGCCCGAGACGAGGGCGCGCACGTCGTCCGTCGGCGACACGGTACCGCGCCAGCCCTGCCCGTGGTCGGAGATGATAAGGGCGTAACGTCTAGCCGGAAACGTCGTCTTGGCCCACGAGACGAAATCCGCGAGGGTTTGGCCGTCGCCCATGTTGGCCTCGCCGATGTCATATTCTTTAGGCGTGTTGTCGGGCGACGGCGTGATGCCCTTCGTCATGTAAAAGCGGAGGGTTTGTGTCCAGAACGGGTATCTCTCGTCATCCCTGGTGACGTACTTGCCTATCCTGTCGAGCTGCACGACAACGTTCACTCTGTCCGTGCTCCCGACCCTGGCTATCTCCATGAAATCGATAAGGGAGTCCTCCTCAAGATTGTTATCCCCGTCCATGAAGATCATCACAGTCCATTCGGCCCGCGGCGGCAGAGGGCGGCTCCGAGCGCGCGAGGCGAGACCCTGCCCGTAAATCGCGATGGTGCCGGCGAGTATTAGTAATAGCGTCGGCAGTCGGATGATTCTCACGCTCATACACCTCCACTGATGAAAATCGGGCCGGGGTGGTGGGCCGAAGAAGTTCCGGATGGTATATTCTCAGCCGCCATCCCCGGGATCGGCTGTTAGAAAGAACCCCGGCAGTGCTGCCTTCATAACCTGATGACTAGAGCCGCCCACAAATTACATACTTTTATTCAGGGGCGCTCCTCCCGCAGCCTTAACCCGAAAATGCGCGACGCCCTTCGGTCACGGTCAGGGTCTTAAGTAAACTCATCGGGTCGGGGGTGCTCGTTTGACGAGCTATGCCGTACTAGTCGGCGTTTAATCGCTGCATGCCTATCAAGTGGCGATTTGAGAAGCCCGCCTGTTGGGGCCTCTTCATGGCCGCTGTCTTCTTGCTACCGCTGGCCGGGCTGAGTCCCCGCGCCCGGCTGAGACAGGCGGCGCGTAACCCGACTGCCACAACCTTCGCTCGGAAGGCGGAGAGGCCGCGCGACGCGGAGGCCGCGGAGAGTAACAGACTGCTCGGCGAGCAGGCATTCGACGAGGCCGAACGACTCCGCGCGGAATGGAATGAGCATGCGCTGCGGCTGGCCATCGAGAAGTATAAAACCGCCTCCGCGCGCTGGCTGGCCATCGTGGATAAGCGGCGGGCCGCCCGCGCGGTTGAAAATGTCGGGGAAATTTGCGGCCTCCTGGGGCAGACCCGCGAAGCTCTGGAGAATGTCCGCGAGGCGCTGAAACTGAGCCGCACAATTAACGACCCTTCCCTGCGAGTCCAAGCCCTCAACAACGCCTGCTCGCTCTACGCCTTTGAGGGCGACAGCGTAAAAGCCGTGGGCCTCTGCAACGAGGCGCTAAGGCTCAGCCGCGACGCGGGCGACCGGCGCGGCGAGGCGCAGGCGCTCAACAACCTCGGCGAAGCTTACGCCTTCAGCGACTTCGAGCAGGCGCTCTCTTTGTTCGAGCAGGCGCTCGCGCTCTGGAGAGCGTCGGGCGACCGGCGCGGCGAGGCGCAGGCGCTCAATAACCTCGGCTACGCTTACGCCGACAGGAGCGACCTGGGCGCAGCTTTAACGTACTTCAACCAAGCCCTCGACGGCTGGCGCGCCGAAGGTGACCTTTTCGGCGAGGCGCAGACCGTCAACGCGCTGGGTGTACTCCATTCCAAGCTCGGGGAAAAACAGCGGGCGCTCGCCGCGCACGCGCAGGCTCAGGAGTTGTTCCGCACCATCGGCAGCCCTTCCGGCGAGTTGACCGCCTTAACGGGCATCGGGTACGTGTACGACAGTCTGGGCGAGAAAGAGAAAGCCCTGAGTTGTTACACCGAAGCCCTACGGATCGCGCGCGCCATAGGCCGTCGCGAGGGCGAGCTAGTGCTGCTGATTCACGTGGGCAACATCAACGACGCGCTCGGGAATAATGACGAGGCCCTGAAGAATTATGAGGCCGCGCTCGCGTTGAGCCGCACGATGGCCGACACGCGGATGCAAGCCTACGGCCTCAATTTCATCGGCGGGATTTATGACTTCCGGCAGCAGACGAAGCTCGCCTTGACCTACTTCCGACGCGCGCTCGCCCTCAGCCGGGCGGCGGCAGATCGGCGGGGTGAGGCCGGCGTGCTCAACAACATCGGCCACATTTACGACCACGAGGGCCGGAAGGAGAGGGCGCTCGGCTATTACAAGTCGGCGTTGGCCCTCCACCTCGCTACCAGCGATCACGGCGGAGAGGCCGCGACGCGCTACAACATGGCGCGCGCGCAACGCGACCGCGGCGACCTCGACGACGCCCGCGCCCAGATCGAGGCTGCGCTCGACATCGTTGAGTCCTTACGCACCAACGTATCCGGCGACGAGCTACGAGTCCCTTACTTAGCCTCGATACAACAATATTACGGACTCTACATAGACATCCTCATGCAGGGGCACAAGCTGCACCCCGCGGACGGGTTGGCGGCCCTCGCCTTTCAGGCCAGCGAGCGGGCCCGCGCGCGCGGGCTGCTCGACCTGCTGGTCGAGGCGCGGGCCGACATCCCGCAATCAATCGATCCGGCCCTGCGGGAGAAAGAACACACGCTACAGCAAACGCTGAGCGCCAAGGTGGAGCGCCAGATCCGGCTGCTCGGCACCAAGCATACTGAAGAGGAAGCCGCAGCGGTGGCGGAAGAGGTCAGGAAACTTACCCTCGAAGACGAGGAGTTGAGGGCGCAAATCAGGGAGAAGAGTCCGCGCTACGCGGCCTTGACGCAGCCGCGTCCGCTGAGCTCCGAAGACGTGCAGCAAATGCTGGACGAAGACACTTTACTCTTGGAATACTCCCTCGGCGATGAGAGAAGTTACCTCTGGGCGGTGACGAAAACGGGGTTCAGTTCTTATGAGCTGCCCGCGCGCGCGCGGATAGAAGAATTGACGCGTGAGGCGTACGACTCATTAACCGCGCGCCAGTCAGGTGACGCGGATTGGCCGGCTCAGGCAGAGGCGCGGGGTAGGGAAATTGACACCCGGTACTGGCAGCAGGCCCGCGAGCTGGGCGACATGATTTTAGAGCCGGTCTCGCCGCAGTTGGGGGCGAAGCGCTTGCTGGTAGTGGGTGATGGGGCGTTGCTCTACATACCTTTCGGGGCGCTGCCTGTGCCTCTCTGCGCCGGCACCCGCGATCAGACGCTAGCTGCCTACGATGGCGAGCCGGCACCCCTCCTCGTGGAACACGAAATAATCAACTTACCGTCGGTCTCGGCGTTGGCGCTGATCAGGGACGAGGCGACCGAGCGGCGGCTGGGGCGCAAGGCGGTCGCCGTGCTGGCCGACCCCGTCTTCGAGCGTGACGATCCGCGCATCGAATCAAGTCCGGATGCGCAAGCGGCAGTCGGAAGTGCTTCCACGGACGAGGCGCACAAGGCGATGAGGGACGCCGGCGTCGGCGCTGTCGGAGGCGGCATCCCGCGGCTGCTCGGCTCCGGCACGGAGGCCGAAGAGATAATGAGACTTGTTCCGCGCGGCGCGGGCTTTGAGGCCGTCGGGTTCCGGGCGAATCTGGAGACGGTTAGAGGCCCCGACCTCGGACAGTACCGAATAGTCCATTTGGCCACGCACGGCATCCTCGACAACGAACACCCGGAGCTATCCGGCATCGTCCTCTCCTTATTCGACGAGCGGGGCAGGCCGCGAGACGGCTTCTTGAGTTTACGCGAGGTCTACAATCTGCACCTGCCCGCCGACTTGGTGGTGCTGAGTGCTTGCGACACGGGCCTCGGCAGAGAAGTCCGGGGCGAGGGGCTGGTCGGCCTGACACGCGGTTTTATGTACGCAGGGGCCGCCCGCGTCGTGGCGAGCTTGTGGAAAGTCGACGACGACGCGACCGCCGAGTTAATGAAGCACTTCTACGCAGGCATGTTGCGAAAGGGGCTTGCGCCCCCGGCCGCGCTCAGAGAAGCTCAGCTTTCAATGTGGCGGAGCAAAAGGTGGCACGCACCTTATTACTGGGCCGCGTTTGTCCTCCACGGCGAGTACCGGGCAAACGTTGGTGGCGACCGCAGAGACCCCGAAAGAGATTTGATAATCGCGGTAGGCGGCGCAATCCTGCTGTTTTCGTTGCTCGGGCTTTTCGTCTGGCGACGCCGGAAGTTCGCCGCACGTAAACGCTGACGGCTGCCTTAAGACCATCCGCCGTCAGCCCCGTTCCGCCAACGGTTAACTCACGGCCTACGGAAAACATTGCATGAGCGGCGATTGGGAGTTAACGAAAGAGGCGTTTGAGGAACTCCTGTCCTGGCTCGACGGCGACCGCGACCGAGCCGGGAGAAGGTACGAGACCGTCCGCCTCGGCCTCATTAAAATGTTCACGGGGCGGGGCTGCGCCGCGGCCGAAGACCTGGCCGACGAAACCATCAACCGTGTCACCAGGAAATTGCCGGAGATAAGGGCCACATACGTTGGCAGCCCTGAGAAATACTTTTACGGGGTGGCGAAGATGCTGTATCACGAGCATCGAAGGCGGACGGAGAAGTTAGTCCCCCTGCCCGATAATTTGCCCGACCGTGCGGGCGACGACAGGCATGACGAACTGCCATACGTTTGCCTGGAGAGTTGCATACAGAAGCTACCCACGGATCAGCGCGAACTCCTCCGCCGGTATTATCAGGAGACGGCTAATCCGGCCGCGCAACGCAAGACGTTGGCCGCACGCCTTGGTATCACGAGGAATGTTTTAAACGTCAGGGTCTTCCGCATCGTGTCGCGCCTCGAAGCATGCGTCAAAAAATGCGTGCGCCGCGGCGGCGAGAGAAATTAATTCGCGCACAGCACATAGTAGTTGGGAGTTCTACGTCTGCTGCGAAGAAGAGCACGCATGAAAAGATGCCTTACAGAACGGAAGCTCATCAGGCAATACCTGCTTGGCGCTCTGGACGAGGAGCGGCAGGAGCAGCTTGAGGAACGGCTTCTGGCAGACGAAGTTTTCCTGGAGAAGGTGTCGCAGGCGGAAAACGAGGTCGTCTACGATTATCTGTCGGGCGCGCTCTCCGAGCAGGAAAACGAGCGGTTTGAAAATCACTTTTTAGTGACGCCGGAGCGGCAGCGGAAACTGAAAATTTTAAAAGCATTGAGGCATCAACTCGAACAGCTTCCCGAGGTTGATAATGCTTTACCGCGCTCTTGGAAACGCTTCCTGCCGAACCTCTTGCGCTCGGAAAGTTACACTTTAAAGCTCGCGCTCACGGGGGCCGTGATAGTTCTGATCGGCGCGCTGCTTTTTTTACCTTACTGGAGCGCCCGGCGTGTAGACACGGAGTCCTCCCCGCTTATAGTTACGTTGACGCGAAGCCGGACGAGGCGCGTCGGCGATGGTGAAATGACCAGAGTGCACATCCAGGACGGCACGAAGGTTGTGGAATTACAACTCCTCTTGGGTGAGGATGACTATCAAAGTTACCGCGCCGTGTTACTTACAGGTAAAGGGGCGGAGAAGTTTACCGGGGATAACCTGGAAGCCCGGACGGAGGCAGGCAACAAGGTCGTCGGCCTCCGCGTCCCGGCCGCGATATTGACGCGCGGCGATTACCGCATAATACTTCAGGGCCGTTCGCCGGGCGGTGAGCTTCAAGAGGTGGGCGACTTCCCCTTCAGGGTGACCGGAAACTGATTCCCCGCTCCCCGCGCGGTGTTTCGGCTCACGGCCGGCGCGGCGAACGGCTTCACGCGTAGCGAGGCAATATATTTTAATCCGGAACGCCATATGAAAATGGGGTTGAAAATTTTGGGATGGTCGGCCGGCGAGCCGACGTTTAAGCCCCGAAAAAATAGGGCCGCCGACGAGCCTGCCGCCGGCGCGGCGGTTAATGACAGTCTGCTTGCGAGAACGGCAGTTCATGAGGTCGAACGATGAACGCAGAAGTGTTAGCCGACTTCGTACTGCTCGAGAACGCGGGCGACGCTTCCCACCTCTTCACCGACTTACAGACCATCCGCGTTTTGTTTTACACGGATGACCCGCTTCAGGTGACGGAGAACTCGTTTTTCGCCGTCGATCTGCTGAGGAAGTTTCTGGACGCGCACCAGTCGGCCTTCGCCCAGATAGAGGTGGCTCCGCTGTTGAGCAGGAACACTGATTTCTTTAGCGACAGCGGACACGCGAAGAACCTGCTGACTGACACGCTGCTCAGCGGGTTCGACCAGGTGTGGTTTTTCGGCATCCATCGCGCGAACCTGAACAAGTTGACCGGGCCGTTATCAGCTTTTCATAGGCGCGGACGGAAGCGAGATAGATGTCTTCCCGGATCACACGCACGAGGGTGAGGTCGATATCCCCACCGCCTTTGATCCCGACTGGGTAGGAACGCCGAAGCCCCTCGTCGTCGCATACGGCACGGATAAGCGGACGCCGCCGGCCATTTATAAACTCGTCATCGCCTACGACGGCGACACGGATGGGGTCGGTCGCATCGTGTCGCACACGACGTGGCACCACTTCTTTAAACCGAATCTCGTCGGCTTCGATGCGGACGCGACAAAGGGCTCGGTCGCCGACCACATCGGGCAGTATTACAGCAACCTCGCGGTCTGGCTCGCCCCGCTGGCTAAGCGGCAGGCCATGGCGCAATCCATGTTTTGGTGGCTCGCCAACAACCCGCTCGTAATGGAAGAGGCGAGCAGCGACCCGCTGCAAATCGGGACGGTCGCGCTAACACTCCTCAGAAAGGTTGCGTCGCCCTTCGAGATTCAGGAGTTGCTGTTGGCACACACCCCTGCGGGCATTCGCGCGCAAAAGGACAGTTTCTTCTTCCCCAAAGAAAGTGGTGCTCTCGATGCTTCACCGTCACAGGAATTAGTTCTGGGTTCGATCATCAGCAGCTACTACAAGAGCGCGGCGGCCGTAAGCGAAACGACGGCCGTGACCAAAGAGGCGGGAGCAACCGTCGGATTGGGAGCCCCCGAAGCCATCAGGGCGGGACTGGCCGACGCCTTCCGCGCCAGGGCGAGAGCCTGTCCGAGGTGGGGGGGGATGTAGAGAAGGTGGTGATACCTGCTAACGCCGGCGTCGTGCATTTGCAGTTGGCCTTATCCCGCCTGGCCGAGGAGCTCGGCTGGGCAATCCGGCAAATCAATTCGCAGGCGGTTGACCCCGACTGCCTGCGTAACGCGGTCAACTCTTTCTTCTACCGCGACCCCGCGACGCTGCCCCCTGCTGCACCGGCTTCGGCCTTGTCCTCCGCGCCCCATTCCTTCTCGCGTGTCTTCACGGCTGCTTTCTATGACGTGCTGGCGGGCATGATCCAGATCGACAATCCGGCTCCGACCGTTCAGAGTCTGCGGCGGGTGACACGTGACGCCGGTCAACTCCTGATAGACGCGGTGAGGAGTGCGCCGGTGGTTCCCAACTACTTCAGTCAGGTAGCGGCGCAGATGGTCGCGGCTGACGAAATGAGGTTCGGACGCAAATACCGCGACGTGCTTAAAGGCGCTATCGTTAGGCACGGCATTCTTTCGCTGGAAGCGGCGGCGGCAATCGTGGGGCCTCCGGTGCCGGTCGCGCCAGTCGCCGCTGCCGTTGGTCTGATCGAAATAGTCGGGGCAGGTGACGGCGCGAATGTACTACCTCCGGTGGCCGTCCCCGCGACATCGTTCGGACTTAACGCGGCGACGATTCTATGTGAAGCGCCCGGCGAAGTGGGCGGCTACACGGTCGCCGCCGCCGCGGCACTCGACACTGGGTCACTCATGCCGCCTTCGCACATCGACGCCGCCAGGTCATTCCTCGAAGACCTCTTCCGGCTCGGGCGAGTTGAAGTCGGAGAGCATGGTGACCCTGATGCGCAAATCTCGCAGCCGACGGTCAGAAAAACTCACACCTTGCAGTCGACCGGTGCCGGGCCGAGGTTGGTGCGCGAGACCTTCGACTGCGGGTTTGACTGACTCCCGCATCCGACTTACGATCATCTTAGGAGGTTTCATAACATGCCTGCTAAGAGTTCGGGCGGCACAGAAAAGCCACACCGCGCTTCGAAGAAAGGGATTAAATCGGCCGGCCCCCGGAAAGGGAAGAGGGGGGCTTCTAAGAAGACGAAAGAGCCGCTCGACCCTTCGGCGGAACGTTTCGTCAGGGACCTTCTGATCCGCGGGGAGGCGGCCAAGCCAGACGAGAAGGGGGAACTCCCGCCCGGTGCCACTCACAGAATCGTCGAGGATGTGGAAGACGGGCTGCCGCAGGTGGAGCGAGATCGCTTCTCCCTTTATTAAGATTTCGGGGCCGCAACCCCACTACAAACTGGCCATGTTATAAACGCGTCCCGGGCGACGACTCGCTTGGGACGCGTTTCCTCTCCACCTGATTAGCTTCACGCTCGCCGGAAGCACGCCTGCCGCAGTCCAGGGGCGGTGCCCGCACTAAAAAAACGTGAATACGGGATAAGAATGAGAAGAGGGAGCCAAATTTCGTAAAATGGAGTTCGCCAAAACAACCTGGCGAAGGAGTCTTTTGAGCTGCATGATGCGTGCTGACACACGGCATTCCACGGCGGAGCCGGACGCTGAGCGCGACCCGCAATTGATTCGCGGCATCGGATTGGGCGGCGCGACCATGCTCAACATGATTGACATGATCGGCGTCGGCCCCTTCATCACGCTCCCGCTCATCATCGCCGCGATGGCCGGGCCGCAGGCGATTCTGGGCTGGATTGTCGGCGCGGCCCTGGTGATGTGTGACGGACTCGTCTGGGCCGAGTTGGGGGCGGCGATGCCGGGGTCGGGCGGCTCCTACCGCTACCTGAATGAGATTTACGGACGGGGCCGGCTCGGACGCTTAATGTCTTTTCTCTTCGTCTGGCAACTCACCTTCAGCGCCCCGCTCTCCATCGCCTCCGGCTGCATCGGCTTTGCGATGTACGCCGTCTACGCCTTCCCCGTGCTCGACCACACGATAGCCGCCGCGCGGCTGCACGTCCCGCTGCCTCTGGTCGGCGATCTTCACACCGGCCTTCAGGTGACGCTCGGCTCTTTCGTCGCCTGCGGCGTGTGCCTGCTCGCGACCTTCCTGCTGTACCGCAAGATCACGGTCATCGAAAAACTGACCCGCTACCTGTGGGCTGGCGTCATGCTGACGCTCCTCTGGGTCATCGCCTCCGGCGTTTGGTACTTCGACCCCGCGCTGGCCTTCGACTTCCCTTCGGACGCCTTCACGCTGAGGCCGGAGTTTTTCACCGGACTGGGGGCGGCGCTCCTCATCGCCGTCTATGACTTCTGGGGTTACTACAACGTCTGTTTCCTGGGCGGGGAGGTGCGCGACCCGGCGCGCACGGTCCCGCGCGCCGTGCTGCTCTCGATTGCCCTCGTCGCCGTCATCTACATCGTGATGAACGTCTCGATTCTCGGCGTCATCCCGTGGAGAGAGTTCGGCGCGCAGGCCAACTCGGAGGCGCGCACACACGTCATCTCGGCCTTCATGGAGCGGCTCTACGGGCGTCGGGCGGCGCTCGTCGCGACTGTTTTGATAATGTGGACGGCCTTCGCCTCGGTCTTCTCTCTGCTGCTCGGCTACTCCCGCGTGCCGTATGCCGCGGCTCAAGACCGGAACTACTTTCGAGCCTTCTCGCGCGTGCACCCGCGCCACCAATTCCCGCACGTCTCGCTGCTGGTGCTGGGCGGCACCGCCGCGGCGTTCTGCTTCCTGCGCCTCGCCGACGTGATTGCGTCTCTGGTCGTGATTCGCATCCTCGTCCAGTTCCTCGCACAGATCGTCGGAGTCATGATTCTGCGCCGCCGCCGTCCCGAGATGCCGCGCCCGTTCCGGATGTGGCTCTATCCCTTCCCGGCCCTGGCCGCGCTGTGCGGCTTCATCTACGTCCTCCTGATGCGCCCGAACTTTCAGAAGGAAGTGTTGTATGCGGCGACGCTGTTCGTCACGGGCCTCGCCATATATTTCGTGCGGGCGCGGGCGCGCCGCGAGTGGCCCTTCCGCTCTGTGCCGGAGCGGGCGCACCGGAGGCGGCAGTAGCGGCACGCCGTGTGCACTCTATCTCGGCGGCAAGCACGGAGGCAGTTGAACCGTGACCCCGCCGCCGACACTTCTCTGAGCGTGGCCTGCCGCTACGCCAGCCGCCCGCCGAGCACCCCTACAAATATCTATAGAAAATACTTCAAAGATTGAGCGCGACATCGCATCGTCTTCGTCAAAATTCTTAGCGCCGCCGGACTCGGACGACGATGCGATCTTCCTCGACACGGTTCGGGAAATCTACGAGCGGGCCACCTGCAACGTGTGGACGAGCGCCGACGCAGCCACCGCGCAGAAGGGGAGGGACGTTCCGTCGTTGGTCTGGGGCATCGCCATCTGCTACTGCGCGGATCGCGCGCCCGGCCACAGGTTCGGGCGGCTGGCCTACGTGCTCGAATCGGCACAAGGCGTAACGAAGAAATGGAAGTGAAGCCGGAGCCGTGGTAATTTCTTCAAGCGGTAGTTTCTTCAAAGAGTCAATGAACGAGGGGCGTGCACATGGACGTGTGGGGAGAGGACATCGAGCGGGCTTATGAGACCTGGGTGCGAGAGAGGGAAGCAACCGGCGCGGCGCGGCACGAACGCCGGTGCATGCATTACGCTGAAGGGACGCCGCAGGAGCCTTACCCCGGCGAAATCTACCTGCGGGCTTTACAACGTCTGCGTGGAAGCGAAGCGGCGCACGCGGCTCGCCAGGTCGAGCCGTTCTTCTGGTCGGACGCGAAGGCCGTGAGGGTCTGGCTGTGCGGCGACTGCTCGGCCCGCCTCGGGCTTCGGCGTGACGAACATAACTAGCGCGCGCCATCGGGATTGATAACGCGAGAGGGAAGCGCCGCCTCTTGCCTGAGGTCAATTGACCGAGGGGAATCGCGTGGCGTGTGCCGCCGGTTCTTCTTCGCCCCGGCTCCTCTTCACGAACCGGCAAGGCAGAACTCGGCGCGTGACCTCAAAACACAAGCGTCTGAATCGAGTGCGGCAAACTCTTCACTTCCGCGGCCTGTCCTCCAACCCAAAGGTAGTAAGAGACCTCCTTGTCGCCTTTATTCAACACCACCACCGACACCTTCCCTTCAGCGTCTATGAAAGCGGTGGACAGGAGCGCGCTTCTGCTCGGCGAACTGGCTATCCTCCTCGCGCCCGGCCTGATGAACTTGGAAAAATGGCCGATGTAATAGAACGAGTTCGTGTAGATTAAACGGCCCGTCCTCGTGTCGGCGTGCAGCGGCGCGAAGCAAAAGTTCTTCACGTGATTCGGCCCGCCCGTCTCGTCGAGCAGGACGTTCCAGTCCGTCCAGGCCGCCGTGCCGTTATTGAAATCGTTAATCATCGAATGCCCGTAGTGTTCACCCAATCTCCAGTCGCTCACTTTGTTGAGGTCAAAGGCGTCCGCACACCCCTCCGTAAAGATCAGGTGTTTATCGGGGAAGGCTTCATGCACCAGTCTCACGTTATCGAACATCGGGTCGCCGCCGCTCCAGGGTTCGTACCAGTGATAGCCGATGCCCCAGACGTATTTGGCGGCTTCCGGGTCTGCTAAAATCGTACTGACTCTCTGGTAGATCAAATCCCGGTTGTGATCCCACGCGAGGATTTTCCTGTCGCCTAAATTCTCCCTGCGCATAGTCGGCCCGAGATAATTCTTTACAAAATCCCTCTCTTCCTCCGCCGTGTAGATGCAGGACTCCCAACGCTGAGTCGCCATCGGCTCGTTCTGCACGGTGACTCCCCAGATGGGTATCCCTTCTTTCTGATACGCCTTGATGAACTTCACGTAATAGTTGGCCCAAGCCTGGTAAAACTCCGGCTTCAACTTCCCGCCGTGCAGCATGTCTTTGTTGTCTTTCATGAACGCGGGCGGACTCCAGGGGCTGGCGAAGATCGTCAGTCTTCCGCCCGCGGTCGCCGACGCCTGTTTGATGAAAGGAATGCGAAACTGCCGGTCGTGGGCGACGCTGAAAGAGTTCAGAGCCTTGTCGCCTTCGGCGACGTAGGTGTAGCTCGCGCTGGAGAAGTCGCAGCTATGAATGTTAGTCCGGGCGAACGAATAACCGATCCCTTTTTGCGCGTCGAAATAGGCGTCGAGAATCTCCCGCTGTGTGTCCTTCGGCACCCTGGCGAAAGTCTCTGCGGCGGCGTCCGTCAGTGCGCCGCCGATGCCTATCAGCGTCTGGTAGGTCTTGGACGGGTCAACGAAGACGCAGACCTGAGTTTCAAGGGGCTGTCCCAGGTGTTTGAAAGTCAAGGTGTCGGTGGCCGAAATCCTGTAATCACTCTTCTCGGCGGTGGTGTAGACGACGACCTTTCTCCCCTTGGCGGAGAAGGGTTTGGGAGCGACGGAAGGTCGCCGGGTCTGCGCCGCCGAGGGCAGAATGTTTTGCGTCAACAAGCACGCCGAAGAGGACGCCAGCAGGAAATCACGACGATCTATTTTCATGGACACCGCTTATATCATAATTTGCTCTGGCCGCCGAAGAGCCGACCGTCGGGAGATGGTTTCCGACTCTTTGCGCGCCGCGCGCCCGCGCTATTCAAGGAGCCTTTTCAAATTCAGCCGCCGACGTGCACGGCGGGCCTGCGCTCCGGGTCGGGTTCGGCCTGGCGGAGCACCTCGCGCGTGACCGGCGCGATGTCCCCCTCTCCGAACAGAAGGTACCAGAGCAGGTACTTGATCGGGTTCCCCTCCGTCCAGCCGAAATAGGCGTGCGGCATCTTCCCCGTCCGGTCGCGCAGGTGCAGCATGAAGGCCGCAATCGAGTTCGGCACCGTCGAACTCTCCGCACGCAGAACCTTGTAGCCGTCCACCTCGACGCCTTTGACTTCCATCACATCAACGAACTCCGAGGCGTCGCACACCTTCACCTCCAGAAACAGCACGGGCTGGTCAGACGGGATGTGGTTGTCCTCGCGCTGCTCCCGTTCCTTCAGACGATATTCGCGGGCGTCGCCGGTTTCGGGACGATTGGCGATGAGGTGGATTTCGTTGCCGCCGATTTCGTCAACGAACGCCTGCGACGCCTCGTCCATCTCGACCCGCTCGACGCGAAGCTCCGTGGTGCGGTACACGCGCGAGATGAGCGAAGCGCAGATGATCGCCCCGATGAAGACGGCGGCGATCTTGATGCCTTCCGGACGCTCGATGATGTTGACGACGGTCGTGTAGGCGAACACCAGCGCGATGAGCAGGTAGGCACTGGCCCGCCGCCGCTCTCCCCTGCGCCACGCCGAGAGCGTCACGGCGACCGCCGCCGAACTCATCAGCACCAGCACGCCGGTGGCGTATGCGCCCCCTTGCGCGTCCACGTCGGCCTTGAAGATGAGCGTCACGGCGAAGGCGACGACCGTGAAGACGAGGACGAGCGGGCGGGTCGCCTTCGCCCAGTCGGGGGCCATGCCGTAGCGCGGTAGGTAGCGCGGCACGATGTTCAGGAGGCCCGCCATCGCCGACGCGCCCGCGAACCACAGAATCATGATCGTGCTGAGGTCGTAGACCGTGCCGAACCCGTTGCCAAGGAACTGGTGCGCCAGGTACGCCAGCGCCCGACCGTTGGCCCCGCCCGCCGGGTGCGTGTCGGTGGCGGGCTGAAACGCCTCCGCAGGGATGAGCGTGGTGGTCACGATGCTGCTGCTAATCAGGAAGACGCTCATGACCAGCGCGGCGGTCAGCAGCAGCTTGCGCGTGTTGCGGACTCGGCCCGCGGGGTGCTCTGCGCCGTCCCCGCTCTCGCCTTTAACGAGAGGCATCACGGCCACGCCGGTCTCGAAGCCCGAAAGCCCGAGGGCCAACTTCGGGAAGAGCAGGAGCGAGACGGCGATCATCATCAAAGGATTGCCGTGCCCTGTGAAGAGCGTGTGCTGCCAGTTGCCCAAGACCTCCGGGTGCGAGAGCACCTGAGTGACGCCGAAGCCCACCACGATCAGGTTCAGCAACAGGTACAACCCGACCAGAGCGACCGCGATGCCGATGGCCTCCTTGAAGCCTTTGAGAAAAATGCCGCCGAGCAGCGCCACCAGCAGCAGCGTGACGCCCATGCGGTGACGCAGAAAGGCGGGCGCGAATGGGTTCTCCAGGACGTGGGCTGTGGCGTCGGCTGCCGAGAGCGTGATGGTGATGACGAAGTCGGTCGCCACGAAGCCGAGCAGCGCGAGCACGAACAGCTTGCCTTTCCACCAGGAGAGAAGGTGTTCGAGCATCGAGATCGAGCCTTCGCCGTGCGGACTCTCCTCGGCCACGCGGTTGTAGATGGGGAGCGCGCCGAAGAGCGTCAGCAGCACCAGGATCAAGGTGGCGATGGGTGAGAGCGCGCCCGCGGCGAGGAAGGCGATGCCGGGCTGGTAGCCGAGCGTCGAGAAGTAATCAACGCCCGTCAGGCACATCACCTGCCACCAGGGATGCTCGTGATGACTGCCCTTGCGCTCGTGCGGCCCGGCCATCTCCTTGACGGAGCCTTCCAGCAGCCAGTGCTTGAAACCACCTGCGGGCCGCGCCCGCGGAATCGCCGTCTGGGTCATCTACACCTCCCCGGTGTGAATGCGTGTAGGTTGCTTGTGGGGGATTAAAGATTCGTGCGGGATGATACAACACATTCGCGCAGCGCGGCATTGGAGTTTTGTCCTTCCCCGCACGGACACGTTGGTGGCGATAAAGCTGCGGACTCTGTATAATCCTCGCGTCCCCTGAGCTTCTCCCGTCAAGATTCACATTCGTTGACGCTGGATAAGTGTGCCTATGCCCATTAAATCCCCGCCGGAGGGGTCGCCCGACAACCAAGCCAACGGAGACTTGGCCGCCAGTTTGCGAAACTCCGAGCTGGCCCCTCAATGGCTCGCGGCCATCATCGAGTCGGCGGACGACGCCATCATCACCAAGACGCTCGACGGCATCATCACGAGCTGGAACGCCGGGGCCGAGCGCATCTTCGGCTACACGGCGGCGGAGGCTATCGGCCAGCCCGTGACGATGCTCATTCCTGCCGATCACCCGGACGAGGAGCCGGCCATTCTGGCGCGTCTGCGCGCCGGCCAGCGCATCGAGCACTACGAGACCATCAGGGTGCGCAAGGACGGCTCGGTCGTGGACATCTCGCTCACGGTGTCGCCGATCAGGAGTCCCGACGGCAGGGTCATCGGGGCGTCGAAGATCGCCCGCGACATCACTGCGCGCAAGCGCGTCGAGCGGCAGTTGCGCGAGCAGTCCGAGATCATCGAGACCGTGAACCGCCTCGGTCAGACGCTCGCGGGCGAACTCGAACTCCGAAAACTCGTGCAGGCCGTGACCGACGCCGCCACCGAAATCTCGAACGCGCACTTCGGCTCCTTCTTCTACAACGTGCTCGACGAGGCGGGCGAAAGCTACATGCTCTACACGCTCTCCGGCGTCCCCGCCGAAGCGTTCGCACACTTCCCCATGCCGCGCAACACCGACATCTTCGCGCCGACCTTCAAGGGCGAGGGCATCGTCCTCATCGCCGATGTCAAGCGCGACCCGCGCTACGGCAGGAACTCACCCTATTACGGAATGCCGGAGGGTCATCTGCCCGTGACGAGCTACTTGGCCGTGCCCGTCGTCTCGCGCTCGGGCGAAGTCTACGGCGGTCTCTTCTTCGGCCACCCCGACGCGGGCATCTTCGACGAGCGCTCGGCGCGCATCATCGAGGGACTCGCGGCGCAGGCGTCGGTCGCGATGGACAACGCGCGGCTCTTCGACGCGTTGAAGCGTGCGCGCGCCGAGGCCGAAACGTCTGCTGCCGAGAAGGAACGACTGTACCGGGAGGCGCAGGAGTCGAGCCGGCTCAAGGACGAGTTCCTCGCCACCGTCTCGCACGAGCTGCGGACGCCCTTGACGGACATCCTCGGCTGGGCGCACATGCTCCGCACCGGACAGTTCAACGGCGACTCCGCCATGAAAGCCTGCGAGACGATAGAGCGCAACGCGCGCGCCCAGTCGCAGCTCATTGACGACCTGCTCGACGTGTCGCGCATCATTACGGGCAAGCTCAGGATAGATGTCAGGCCGCTTGATCCGAATTCCTTCGTCGAGGCGGCCATCGAGGCCGTCCGTCCCGCGGCGGAAGCGAAGGGCGTGCGCGTGCAGAAGATCATGGATACGGGCGTCGTCTCCGTCTCGGGCGACCCCGTGCGCCTGCAACAGGTGGTCTGGAATCTGCTCTCGAACGCCATCAAGTTCACCTCGCGCGGCGGAAAGGTGCAGGTCAGGCTGGAGCGTGTGAACTCGCACATCGAGATCGCCGTCAGCGACACGGGGGCGGGCATTGCGCCGGATTTTCTGCCGCACGTCTTCGACCGTTTCCGACAGGCGGATCAGGGGACGACACGCCAGCACGGCGGGATGGGACTGGGCCTCGCCATCGTGCGTCACCTGGTCGAACTCCACGGCGGCACCGTCAGCGCCGAGAGTTCGGGTAAGGGGCAAGGCTCGACCTTCACGGTGCTGCTGCCCGTCGCTCCGGTCTATCAGAGCGGCGACCTGCCGGCCCGTGTGCACCCGGCGGCGAGAGACACCCTGCCCTCTTACGAATGCGCCGACCGGCTCGACGGGCTGAAAGTGCTGGTGGTGGACGACGAGCCGGACACGCGGGAGTTATTGAAGGCGGGACTTGGGCAGAGCGGCGCGGAAGTGACGGTCGCCGGATCGGCAGCCGAGGCGCTTGCAGCGATGCGGACAGCCGCGCCCGACCTGCTCATCAGCGACATCGGGATGCCCGAAGAGGATGGGTACGACCTGATCCGCCGCGTGCGTGCGCTGCCTGAAGCAGACGGAGGCCGCGTGCCGGCCATCGCCCTGACCGCTTACGCGAGAGTCGAAGATCGAATGCATGCGCTCAGGGCAGGCTATCAGATGCATGTGCCGAAGCCGGTCGAGTTGGCGGAACTGGTCGCCGTCGCCGCCAGCCTCATCCAACGCGGCAGGTAACGCGGGGGAACAAAGCAATCGGCTTAGCTTGAGACCGCTCCAGGCGGAATTGCAGACGACGAGGCCGCTGCCGCACGAGGAAGCGGGACGACCTGCCCACCACAACGCACCAGCCTCTCATTCGGGCACGCAAATGGTTCTTACCGGACGTTGTGGGGGCGTTGAAGATCAGGTCTTTAGAGTTAAGCAGACCCCGCCGGATCATGCCAGCCGCCGATGTCTGCGGTTAACTCGTCGGCCTCGCGCGGCCCCCAGGTGCCCGGCTCGTACTCGTGGACGGGCGTCACGTCGCCGAGCACCTGATCCACGACGCACCAGGAGGCTTCGACCGCGTCCTCGCGCGTAAACAGCGCCGAGTCGCCCTTGAGCGCATCCCGCAGCAAACGCTCGTAGGGCGGCGTGTCGTCGCCGGGGTCTTCGCGGGCGATCAACTCTATGTCTTCGCCCGCCATCGCCTCGCCCTCGACCTTCGCGCGCGCGCCTATCGAGATGACGATGTCGGGGCTGAGGCGGAAGCGGAAGTAGTTGGCGTGCGGCGAGACCACTTCGCCGAAGACCGACTGCGGCGGGCGCTTCAGCGTCACCAGGACTTCGGTCGCCGTGACGGGCAGGCACTTGCCTGCGCGGATACAGAAGGGCACGCCGGCCCAGCGCCAGTTGTCCACGTGCAGGCGCACGGCGGCGAAGGTCTCGACCTGCGAGCGGTGGGCGACGCCCGGCTCGTCCCGGTAGCCTTTGAACTGCCCGCGCACGACGTTCGAGCGGTCGAGCGGGCGCATCGCGCGCAGGGCCTCTATCTTGCAGTCGCGCACGGCGGCGGTCTTGTAGGAAGACGGCGGCTCCATCGCGAGCAGCACGGCGACCTGAAGCAGGTGGTTCTGCACCACGTCGCGGATGGCACCCACCTCGTCGTAAAACTTGCCTCGCCCCTCGACACCGAACGCCTCGGCCATCGTGATCTGCACGCTCTCGACGTAGCGACAATTCCACACGGGTTCGAGGAACGAGTTGGCGAAGCGGAAGTAGAGGAGATTCTGCACTGGCTCCTTGCCGAGGTAGTGGTCAATCCGGTAGATGGACTCTTCCGGGAAGAAGCTGTGGATGCAGCGGTCGAGTTGCTGCGCCGTGGCGAGGTCGCGCCCGAAAGGCTTCTCGACCACGATCCGCGCGCCCTCGGCGGAGCCGGACTTCGCCAGCCCCTCGGCCACGACCCCGAACATGCTCGGCGGGACGGCGAGGTAGTGGAGCGGGCGCTTCGAGTCGCCGAGTTCGGCGCGCAGGCGCTCGAAGGTCGAGGGGTCGCCGTAGTCGCCGTCCACGTACTTGAGGTGCGAGACGAGGCGCGCGAAAGACTCCTCGTCCACGCCGCCGTTCTGTTGGAGGCTCGCCCGCGCACGCTCGCGCAGTTGGTCTATCGTCCAGCCGGACTTGGCGACGCCGATGACGGGCATGTCGAGACGGCCCCGGCGCGCGAGCGATTGGAGCGCCGGGAATATCTGTTTGTAGGCGAGGTCGCCCGTCGCCCCGAAGAAGACGAACGCGTCCGAGTATTCAGCTTCTGCCAACGCCTTGACCTCCCTTTGAACGTTAATCCTTCTTCTCGTGATGGCCGCCGAACTGGAAGCGCATCGCCGAGAGAATCTTGTTGGCGAAGTCGCCCTCGCCGCGCGACTCGAAGCGGTCGAAGAGCGCCGCGCTCAGAACGTGCGTCGGGACGCCCTCGTCCACGGAGGCCAGAATCGTCCAGCGCCCCTCGCCGGAGTCGGAGACGCGGCCCGCGAAATCCTTCAACTCCGGGTCTTCCAGAAGCGCGATGGCTGTCAAGTCCAGGAGCCAGGAGGCGACGACGCTGCCGCGCCGCCAAAGCTCCGTGATGTCTGCGAGGTCGAAGTCGTACTGGTAGAGTTCCGGCTCGCGCAGAGGGGTCGTCTCGGCGTCCGAGGCGTGCTCCTGCTTCCCGACGTTGGCGTGGCGGAGGATGTTGAGACCCTCGGCGTAGGCGGCCATCAACCCGTACTCGATGCCGTTGTGCACCATCTTGACGAAGTGGCCCGCGCCGTTCGGCCCGCAGTGCAGATACCCTTGTTCGGCTGTGCCGCCGGCAGCGCGCTCGCGTCCCGGCGTGCGCTGGATGTCGCCCGCGCCCGGCGCGAGCGTGGAGAAGACTGGGTCGAGCCGTTCGACGGCCTCTCGGTCGCCGCCGATCATCAGGCAGTAGCCGCGCTCCGCGCCCCAGACGCCGCCGCTCGTCCCCACGTCAACGTAGTGGATGCCCTTCTCGCGCAGCTCGCCCGCGCGGCGAATGTCGTCGCGGTAATAAGAGTTGCCCCCGTCAATGACGGTGTCGCCGGCTTCGAGCAGCGGGAGCAGGGAACTGAGCGAGCGGTCAACGACCGCCGCCGGCACCATCAGCCAGACGGCGCGCGGCTTCTTTAGCTGGCCGATGAAATCTTCGAGCGATGCGCCGCCCGACGCACCCTCCCCGGCGAGCGCCGCCACCGACTCGGCGCTCACGTCGTAGACGACGCACTCGTGCCCCGCACGCATCAACCGCCGCACCATGTTCGCGCCCATGCGCCCCAGCCCGATCATTCCGATCTGCATTCTTCACCCCCTCAGATTTCTCTCCGCGTTCTGAATACCGGCTCCGAAGACGGCTGCGAAAACTTGAATGGTTGCCGGAAGTATAGCAGGCGGAGACGTTTCGCCGAATGGTCGAAGTCGTCTCCGACCACCTGCGGAAGCGGCGGCGCGTAACGGGGCGACCGACAAAGCTTGCGGTCGAAGACCAACTCCTTTATCAAGGCTTGCAGAAGCTGCATGCAAAGAGCCGGACGCCGCACAAGAAGCCGCGTAAGTCTGAACTGAGCGACGAGCAGAAGCAAAGCAACCGGGAGTTGGCGCGGCGTCGGGTCATAGTCGAGTATGTCATCCGCAGCCTAAAAATCTTCCGCATCCTGGCGGAACGCTACCGCAACCGGAGGAAGCGATTCTCGCCAGGTTTCAACTCGATTGCCGGGCTGCACAACTTTGAACTCAGCCTCGGCCAATCACTTTTGCAAGAGGTCTAATTTATAGTTCAATCAGTGCCAGTAGTTTTACTGTAGCGGATGTCGATAGTTACTTGCTTGACGATGTCAGTACAGTACGAGAAGAAGGAGCGCACGACCGAGAGCTTCTGCGCGACCGTCGCAGGCCGTCGCCTGTCGCGGATGAGATTATCGCGGTAGCGCAGCACGTGCTCCTGCGTGACTTGGGTAAGGTGTATCCCGCCGGCGTGCCGGAAGAACTCCTGAATGCCACGCCGGTAGGATTCACGCGCCTCTGCCGAGAGCGACTTCAGGATGAAGGGTGCGGCGAGCCGCTCCTCGAACCTCAACGGCCCTGGCGCTGCGCGCATCTCTGATCGCGCCGCCGGCGGGGGCAGTATCTCCGCGGTGAGTGTGGCGTCGCTCATTCAGTTCGTCTCGTCGCCGACCATGACCGTGTAGTCATGCTTTACCTCTTCACGGGCCTATCTTCGCTCCCCAACGGGAAGGGGCATGCCTTTGATCTCGACCGGCGTGTGGCGAATACGCCACGACGACGCCGCCGTCGGCCCGGTTTCACCCAGCAGCCCGGCCGCACGCAACCTCGTCTGCGCCGCCTCTTCGCGAGGAGTGGGAACGCCCGACAGCGTGTCGAGGAAGCCCCCGCACCTGCTCCCGCTCCTCCGGTGACAGCGCCCACACCGCCTCCAGCACCTCTTTTAAGTCCATCCGAGGTTTCCCTCCGCGTCAATACCGGCGGACGTGAGGCAAAATATAACATGAATCGGAACCCGTCCAAGACGTAAAAGTGGCTTTACACGCGCGCCCTGTGGCTGTTCCGTAGTGAGGGGGCGAGCCGGCGCGCGGCGCGCTCGCTTCAGGAGGCGTTCAACGAGAACCCCTTCGTCCCGCTCTTCATGCTCGACCTGCAACCGCTGCCTGACGACCCGCCTACATCAGCCGCGGCGAAGAGAGTGAGGCGGCGGATTACGTCCTCGGCGACGGGGCATACTGGTTCGACACGCCCGGGGCCGTCGAGTGGTTCGTAGAACGATTCAAGGAAGCGATTAAAGAGGTGGAGAAAAGCGCGCGGGCGGATGAGGCGAGCGCGCCCAGGGCGGCGGTGTATCGCGGCCAGGGTGTACGTGCGGCCCGTTGAACGCGGCGCTGTGCTCGGAGACGCCGGGACGGGCGACTTCCCGATGTACCTCGACAACTTCGCCGCCCTCGTCGGCTTGGGCGATAAGTTCGCCGACGGCGAGTGCGAGTTGGAGATCACCGTCAGGCGGCGCGGCGCGCCGCCAGCGGAGAGCGGCATCTTCGAGGTAGACACAGACCCCAGGCCGTCGGCGCATAAGTTGCTGCACGATTACCAGAGGCAACCGGAAGCCAAGCGCAAGCGCAGAAAAGTTCCGGGCAAATAGATGACGGGCGACGCGTCGGAACTCGTGCGGCTGGCCGAACAGGTGCGCGTGTGGCAGCGCCCCGTCACCGCACAGGCCGCGACGCCCTTCCGCCTCTGCTTCCGGCTGGAAGAACCCGAAGGACAGGGCGGCGAGACGTCGGGAGATGTGGCGACTGCCCGCGCTCCTCCCGCGTCTCCAAGTCGCAGGGCAAGTGGCAAGTCCGCTACCTGCTACAGGCCGCGGACGACCCCAGCCTGATCGTCCCGGCCGCGCAAGTCTGGAACGTCAGGGGGAGGCAGGCCGCGCTCCTCAAACGCGAGGCATTCAGGCCACACGCGAGTACCTGCTCTCGGCCCTGGGGCAAGCGGCGAAGATCAGCCCGCAGGTCGAGCGCAGCCTCAAGACGGCCGCGCCCGGCGGCTACGAACTGGACGCGGCGGGCGCGCACGAGTTCCTGCAAGAACAGGCGTTGGCGCTGGAGCAGGCCAGCTTCGGCGTGATGCTGCCCGCGTGGTGGACGCGTAAAGGCACGAAGCTGAAACTCACGGCGCGCGCCGTCGTCGAGAGTCCGAAGTTTCAGGGCGGCGGACGCCTGTCGCTCGAAGAGATCGTCAAGTTCGACTGGGAAGTCGCGCTCGGCGACGAGCGCCTCTCGCTCGCCGAGTTGGAGATGCTCGCGCGGCTCAAGTCGCCGCTTGTCCGCGTGCGCGGCCAGTGGGTCGAACTCAGCGCCGAAGAGATTCAGGCGGCGCTCGACTTCTGGAAGAGAGGCGCGTCGGGCCGTGCGCGCGTGCGCGGCCTCGTGCAGATGGCCCTGGGCGCAAACGCGGCGACGCCCGGCGGCATCGCTTTCGCGGGCGTGGCGGCGACAGGCTGGGTCGGCGATCTGCTCGCGCAGTTGGAAGTTGGCACCGGGTTCGCTGAGACGCCCGTGCCCGACAGCTTCGCAGGAACGTTGCGGCCTTATCAGGTGCGCGGTTACTCATGGCTCAGCTTCCTGCGCCGATGGGGGCTGGGCGCGTGCCTTGCCGACGACATGGGACTCGGTAAGACGCCGCAGACCCTCGCCCTCATCCAGCAAGACTGGGAGACGAATGGCCGACGCCCGACGCTGGTTGTCTGCCCCATGTCGGTTGTAGGCAACTGGCAGAAGGAGGCGGCGCGCTTCACGCCCGGCCTGTCTGTGCTGGTGCATCACGGGCTGACGCGCGCGAAGGGCAAGGCTTTCAGGAAGGCGGCGGAGAGGAGCGCGTTAGTGCTCTCAAGTTACGCGCTCCTGCACCGCGACTTCGAGTTTCTCAAAGAGGTGGAGTGGTCGGGCGTCGTCCTCAACGAGGCGCAGAACATCAAGAACCCGCAGACCAAGCAGACGCAGGCGGCGCGCGCACTCACGTCCCTGTATCGCGTCGCGCTGACGGGCACGCCGGTCGAGAACAACGTCGGCGACCTCTGGTCGCTCATGGAGTTTCTCAACCCCGGATTGCTCGGCACGCTCACCCAGTTCAAGCGCAACTCCTTCCTGCCCATTCAGGCCAGCGGCGACAAGGAGGTCGCGCGGAGGTTGAAACGTCTTACGGGCCCGTTCATCCTGCGCCGGCTCAAGACCGACAAGGCGATCATCTCAGACCTGCCCGAGAAGCTGGAGATGAAAGTCTTCTGCACGCTCACGAAAGAGCAGGCGTCGCTCTACGCGGCGGTAGTCCGAGACGCAAGTGAGGCGCTCGAAGAGACGGACGGCATTCAGCGGAAGGGCGTCGTGCTGGCGACGCTCTCGAAGCTGAAGCAGGTCTGCAACCACCCGGCGCAATTCCTCGGCGACAACTCCGCGATACCGGGCCGCTCCGGCAAGCTGGCGCGCCTGCCCGAGATGCTCGAAGAGGTCTTGGCGACGGGAGAGCGGGCGCTCGTCTTCACGCAGTTCGCCGAGATGGGCGCAATTATTCGGCGACACTTGCAGGAGACGTTCGGGCGCGAAGTGCTCTTCCTGCACGGCGCGGTGCCGAAGCGTCAGCGCGACCTGATGGTGTCACGCTTTCAGAGCGAGGACGGCGGCCCGCACGTCTTCCTGCTCTCACTCAAGGCCGGGGGCACGGGCCTCAACCTCACGGCCGCGAATCACGTCTTCCACTTCGACCGCTGGTGGAACCCCGCGGTCGAGAACCAGGCGACCGACCGCGCCTTCCGCATCGGCCAGCGCAAGGATGTGCAGGTGCACAAGTTCCTCTGCGTAGGGACGCTCGAAGAGAAGATAGACGAGATGATCCGGCACAAGCAGGAGCTGGCCGAGCGAATCGTCGGTGTCGGCGAGGGCTGGCTCATCGAACTCTCCACGTCAGCGCTCAAAGAAATCTTCGCGCTGCAAACTCTCAACGAGAGCGTTATCGTAGCAGTTCCCCTTGCGACTCATTGAAACCCTCATCCTGTGACCACGCAGCAACGCCTGATACTCATGACTGCAATACTGCGAGCCGCGGTCAGGGTGATGAATCAGCCCCTCTGCGGGGCGGCGCGCCGAGACGGCTTGCTCTAAGGCTCTCACCACCAAGTCAGTCGTCATCCTCTCGCCGAAGTTGCAGAAGAACGAGCGGCTAGTAGAAACATGATCAACGCGGCGCGGCAGCACGGATGATGCGCGTCGTCGGGCAGGCTCAAAGAGACAGTCTGCCGGCGAACTCAAAAAGCAATGAGAGCGTAGACTTAAATAGGACTGCAAGCGAGCTTGCCGCGAGAACTTTCTCATCAGGAGGGCGAGCCTGATGGGAAGGGCCTCACGCGAGAAGCCCGTAAGACTGGGCGAGAAGCTGTTTGAGATACGGGTTAAGCTCGGCCTATCCCAGGTCGGAATGCTTCGGGTGTTGGGACTCGCGGACAAGTATGGCCGCCACTACATAAGCGGTTTCGAGCGGGGCGAGAGGGAGCCTCCTCTCAGGGTGTTGCTGAGGTACTCTGAGGTTTCTAAAGTCTGGCTGAATGCGCTCGTAGACGACGACGTTGACCTGCCGGAGGTGTTGCCGTCCTCGGAGATGCACGGCGGGGTGGGGCGGCAGCCCGGCCCGTCGCGTAGACGGCAGAAAAGGCCCCCTGCCGGGACTGGCCGCCCGAGCGGGCGGAGGCGGCGGTCGGCGGCACTTCGCGCTGTATGAAGCGCGTGCGCCAACGGACTTCTCTCAGCGTCTCGGAATGCTCCCGCAGCCGGACGCCGTCCCACACCGCCACGTCGCCGACCGTCAAACTCTTGGCGATGGCGCTCAAGGGCGCGAAGACTCGATCAACCTCGATCACGTTCCCGTCTCGACGCTTGTGGACGCCGATCAGTCGGACACCCTTCTTCTTGGTGAACTCGCGCACGATGAGGAGCGCGCACGCGGGCAGGGACTTGAGGTCGCGGTCAACGAAGTCGAACGTATCGCCCTGCTCGAACGCGATAGCGCCCCCGCGGTCTCGTCCTGTTGCACCGGCGCGTCTGCTCCTGCCAGCAGAGAGACGCGGAGGATGAGCACGCATTGTCGGAAGGCCCGAAACGTTTGACGTAACGGCGATACCCTCGGCCTTGATTACCACTTCGGCGACTCCGTTGGAGACAGCCGGGAGCCTGAAGCGCCCTTCCTTCCTCGCCCGATAAAATTCACTCCGGCGAGGTGACACGTCGGGAAGGGAAGCAAACATATTGTCACGCCTGATTCCCCTTGATACGGCGGGCGCTCTGTAATAAAGTCCGCGAGGTCACGACCGATACACGCCGTTCGAGCTTACACCGGAGGTATCAATGCGTCTTCGCTTCATGCGTCCCTTCGTCACACTCGTTTTGCTCTGCACGCTCATCCCGGCGCAGGCCGCGCCGCCCGACGACAGAACCCTTTTGGGCTTCGACCGCGAGTCTGCGGAGCGCGAGCGCGCGCTCGAAGCACGCTTCGACTCGCTGCTCAGAAAAGAGAACTTGCGCGAATGGATGAAGCGCCTCTCGGCCCGGCCCCATCACGTAGGCTCGGCTTACGACAAAGACAATGCCGAGTTCCTGCTCGGCCTCTTCCGCTCGTGGGGCTTCGACGCGCAGATCGAGAGCTTCGACGTTCTGTTCCCGACGCCGAAGACGCGCCTGCTGGAACTGACCGCGCCGGAGAAGTACACGGCGCGTCTGGCCGAGCCGCCGCTCAAGGAGGACTCGACTTCGGCGCAGACCTCCGAGCAGCTTCCGACCTACAACGCCTACTCGATTGACGGCGACGTGACGGGCCAACTCGTCTACGTCAACTACGGTGTGCCGCGCGACTACGAGGAACTGGAACGGCGCGGCGTTGACGTGAAGGGTAAAATCGTCATCGCCCGCTACGGCGGCTCCTGGCGCGGCATCAAGCCGAAGGTCGCCGCCGAGCACGGCGCGGTCGGCTGCATCATCTACTCCGACCCGCGCGACGACGGCTACTTCGAGGGCGACGTGTACCCGCAGGGCGCTTACCGAAACGAGTGGGGCGCGCAGCGCGGCTCGGTCGCCGACATGCCGCTCTACCCCGGCGATCCGCTGACGCCCGGCGTCGGTGCGACCAAAGACGCCAAGCGCCTCGACATCAGGAGCGCGCCCACGCTCACGAAGATTCCCGTGCTCCCGATCTCCTACGGCGACGCGCAGCCGCTGCTGAAAGCCCTCGGCGGCCCGGTCGCGCCCGCCGCGTGGCGCGGCGCGTTGCCGCTCACCTATCATCTCGGCCCAGGCCCCGCGACCGTTCACCTCAAGCTCGAATTCAACTGGGACATCAAGCCGGTCAACGACGTGATCGCGCGACTCAAGGGCGGCGACCTGCCCGACGAGTGGGTCGTCCGCGGCAACCACTACGACGCGTGGGTGAACGGCGCGGACGACCCACTCAGCGGGCAGGTCGCCATGCTCGAAGAGGCGCGCGCCCTCGGCGAGCTGGCCCGGACGGGCTGGAAGCCTCGGCGCACGATCATCTACTGCGCCTGGGACGGAGAGGAGCCGGGCCTGCTCGGTTCGACCGAGTGGGTCGAGACGCACGCCGCGGTGTTGCAGAAGCATGAGGTGCTGTACGTCAACTCCGACTCGAACGGGCGCGGCTTCCTCGAAGCGGGAGGCTCGCACACGCTCGAAAAGTTCATGAACGAGGTGGCGCGCGACGTTTCAGACCCGGAGAAGAAAATCCCCGTCGGCGAGCGCCTGCGGGCGCGACGCGTGCTCGACGGCAACGCGGACGAAAGACGCGAGGCGCGTGAGCGCGCAGACCTCCGAATCGGCGCGCTCGGCTCCGGCTCCGACTTCACGCCCTTCCTGCAACATCTCGGCGTCGCCAGCCTGAATCTCGGCTACGGCGGCGAGGACGGCGGCGGCTCGTACCATTCCATCTACGACTCGTTCGATAACTACGTGCGCTTCATTGACCCGACGTTCGACTACGGCGTCGCGCTTTCCGAGACTGCCGGGCGCGTCGTCCTGCGCTTCGCCAACGCCGACACGCTCCCGCTCTCCTTCGGCGACTTCACCGAGACGGTCGGGAACTACGTCCGCGAGGTTTCCAAGCTCGCCGAAGACACGCGCGGAGAGATCGCCGAGAAGAACCGGCGCATCAGTGAGGGAACTTTCCGCGCCGTCTTTGACCCGACCGAAACCTACGTTGCGCCAGCGCCGGAAGCGCCCGCGCCCTACCTCAATTTCGCGCCGCTCCAGAACGCGCTCGCGCGCTTGCAGGAGAGCACGAAGAACTATCAGGCGGCATTGGGCAACCCCGCCGCGCCGGTGCGCCTGCGCTCGCGCGAGACGCAAGGCCGGCTCGACGAAATCCTGACGGGTGTCGAGCACTCGATGACGCGCGACGCGGGGCTGCCGCGCCGCTCCTGGTTCAAGCATGAGATTTACGCGCCCGGCTTCTACACCGGCTACGGCGTCAAGACGCTGCCCGGCATACGCGAGGCCATCGAGCAGCACAACTGGAAGGAGGCCGAAGAGCAGGTCGGCGTCGTGGCGAACACAATCGAACAGGTCGCCGCCGAGATAGACCGCGCGACGGCGCTGCTGCAAGGCGGCAGATAAACTGAAGCGTGTGCGCTTCAGATAAACCACTCTTCATAAAATTTATGGCGGCGGTTTCTCACCGACCGAACTTCAGCGTCCACCCACTCGTCGCGCTCGCCGCATCCTTCGCGGCGGGCGTGCTGCTCGCGCGCCTCGCGCAGCCGACGCTCGCCGCGTGTCTCGCGCTCGCCGCACTCGCCACGGCCTCAGCCGCCTTCGCCGTAGTCAAGAAAAAGCAGACGCCCGCCGTCTGGCTCGTCATCTCTGCTTTCGCATGCGCGGGCGCACTGCTCGCGTCGGCGGGCGAGAGAAGTGAGAACGCCGTGACGCGCCTGCGCTCTCTCTACGAGCGCGGGACGGTCGCGCCGGGCGAGCCTTTGGAGTTGACGGGCGTGCTTGAGCGCGCGCCGGAACTCGCGCCGGACGGGTTGCTGCTCGTGCTGCGCGTCGAAGCCGTGAGGAACAAGGCAGAGGAGCGCGCGTGTGCGGGGCGCGTTGAGCTTTTCGCGCCGGTGCGCGACGCGGGCGCGGCGCGCGAGTACGACGCGCTCGAACTCCGGCGCGGCGCACGCGTGCGCGTGTTGACGCTGCTCGCCCGCGCCGAGAGGTATCGCAATCCCGGCGTCGAACCTCTGGGCGAATTTCTTGAGCGGAGCGACCTCGACGCGCGAGGCACGATCAAAAGCTCTCTTCTCGTCGAGCGCCTCGACGACGAGCGCGTGCTGCTCCCTCTCTTCTGGCTCGACGAGTGGCGTGCCGGTTTAATCAGACAACTTGACCGGACGTTCTCAAGGGACACGGCGGGCGTGCTCAAGGCGGCGCTCGTCGGCAACCGCTACGGACTTTCGCGCGCGACCGCCGAGCGCTTCCGCGACGGCGGGACGTTTCACATACTCGTCATCAATGGCCTGCACATAGCCTTCCTCGGCGGCCTGGTCTGGGCCGCGGCACGCCGCTTCACGCGCCGCCCGTTTTGGCAGTGGGCTGCGTCCGCAGCGTTCGTGTGGGCCTACGCCGTCGGCGTGGGCGCTTCGGCGTCGGTCGTGCGCGCGTCTCTGATGTTCACGGCGGCATCGCTCGCGCCCGCGCTCGCACGTCGCTCCGGCCCGATCAACGCCGTGGGCGGCGCGGCGCTCGCGCTCCTCGTCTGGCGGCCCTCGAACCTCTTCGACCCTTCGTTCCAACTGACGATTCTCTCCGTCGGCGCAATCGTTGCCGTCGTCGTGCCGCTGCTCTCTGCCTTGCAAGCCGTGGGCGAGTGGCGGCCTGCCCGCGCGACGCCGTATCCGCCCGCGTGCCCGCGCTGGTTTCGGACGCTCGGCGAAGTGCTCTATTGGCGCGAGCGCGTGTGGCGGCGCGAGTTGGAGCAGGCAACTTACAGCTACCGTCTGTTTAAGACGCCCTGGGCCGCGCGGCTCGAACGCTGGCGCGTGCAGCGTCTCCTGCGCTTCGCCTTCACCGCCGTGCTCGTCTCGACGGTCGTGCAACTCGCGCTCCTGCCGCTGCTGGTCACATACTTCCACCGCCTCTCGCTCGCCTCGCCCTTGATGAACATCTTCGTCGGCGCGCTCTTGGTCTTGCTCGCCTTCGCGGCGCTCGCGGCGCTCGCCCTCTCAAACTTTAGCGTGACACTCGCCGCGCCGCTCACACGCCTCGCCGAAGCGACCGCCGCGCTGTTGATTCACAGCGTTGATCCGCTCACGCGCGCGCACATCGCCTCCCTGCGCCTGCCCGAATACACCGGCGCGGCCTCGGCGGTTTACGTCCTCTACTTCCTGCCGCTCGTCGTCCTCGCCTGTGCGCTCCTGCGCTGGCGTCCGCTGTCGGCCCCGCCCCGCCCGAAGGTTGACGACGACCGTCCCGCGAGAGGCTTCGACTTGAGCCGCGCGCCGGGCGGACAGGGCCGCGCCCGCGAAGACGACGAAGGCACGGCGCGAACTCTTCCTGACGAGGCGCGCAGTCTGCTTGATTGGATCAGAAACAGGCGACTACTGAAGCTCGCGGGCCTGGCGTTCGCCGTTATCGCTCTCGTCATTGTCGCGCACCCTCTGAGCGCGGGCCGTGCGGACGGTCGCCTGCGCGTGGACTTCCTCGACGTGGGGCAGGGCGATTCGGCGCTCGTCACGATGCCGGACGGCGCGACGCTTCTGGTTGACGGCGGCGGTCGCCCGGACTTGCGCCGTCGGCGCGACGACGAAGGAGACGCGGAGGAGTTCGAGCCGGACGCGCGCGGCATAGGCGACGCGGTCGTCTCGGAGTATCTGTGGTGGCGCGGCCTCTCGCGCGTTGACTACGTCCTCGCCACGCACGCCGACGCGGATCACATTGACGGCCTCAACGCCGTCGTTAAAAACTTCGAGATCGGCGCGGCGTTCGTCGCCCGCGCGCCCACAGACGACCCGGAGTTCGTCCGCTTCGACTCGAACGCGCACGCCGCCGGAGTCCCCATCTACATCGTCGGGCGCGGCGATCAATTCCACTTCGGCGCGGTCAAGGTTGACGTGCTCTGGCCGCCGCCCGCGCCCGGCGACGCCGACCTGCCTTCGGGCAACAACGACTCGGTCGTGCTCCGCCTGAGCTACGGGCGGAGAACATTTTTGCTCACGGGCGACGCGGAGGCCGACGCCGAACGCGCGCTCGTCTCGGCGGGCGACGAGCTAAGCTGCGACGCCCTCAAGGTCGCGCACCACGGCTCGCGCACCTCCTCGACCGACGCGTTCGTCAACGCCGCACGCCCCGCGCTCGCCGTCGTCTCCGTGGGACAGGACTCACCCTACGGCCACCCGCACGCGGAAGTTCTCGCGCGCTGGCGCGCGTCCGGCGCGCACGTCCTCACGACCGGCGAGCGCGGCACCGTCACCGTCAGCACGGACGGCGACGACTTGAAGGCGGAAACGTTCGTAAAGCCGTGAATGGTAAATAGTCGTTGAGCGTCGTCTGACATGGGCTGTGTTCGCACAAGTCGAGCAACACTAAACCACCGTTTAGGATTTACCATTCACCATGTACCTCTTACCACTTGTCACCCGCCACCCGTCACTTTAATATTCAGGCATGAGTGAGAAAAACGGATCGGACAATTCGCCGCTGTTCGACCGCCGCCCGTGGGGTTCGTTCACGGTGCTCGACGAGGGCGAGGGCTTTAAGGTGAAGCGCATCGAAGTGCTGCCGGGCAAGCGCCTCAGCTACCAGCGTCACGCGCGGCGCGCGGAGCACTGGATGATCGTCGCGGGCACGGCGCGCGTCACGCTCGACGGCGGCGAGACTATCGTGCGTTGCGGCGAGACCGTTGACATCGGCGTCGGCACGTCCCACCGCGTCGAGAACCCCGGCGCAGACCCCCTCGTCTTCATCGAGATACAGCGCGGCGACTACCTCGGCGAGGACGACATCATCCGCCTCGAAGACGACTTCGGACGCGTCCGCGAATAGAAGATGTTAGACGCCAGTTGCCGGACGCCGGAAATGCTTTCCACCAGCATCCGGCACTTGGCGTCTAACATCTTTCTTAACTTGCGAGGAGGATGCGAACGTCCCTCACGTTCGTCCCCGTCGGGCCGGTGTTGACGGCGTCTCCGAGGCGGTCGAAGAAACTGTAAGCGTCGCTCTCCTCAAGAAACTTCAAAGCGTCGAGTCCGCGCTCGCGCGAGCGGCGCAGGGTCGTGTGGTCTGCGAGCGCGCCGGCGGCGGGGCTGTTGCCGTCAACGCCGTCCGTCCCGGCTGAGAGCGCGACCATGCCGCGCGGCGTCCCTTCGGCCAACCCTTCGCCCCACAATTTTTCAAACTCAAAGGCACAACGCAGAGCCGTCTCCAAGTTGCGCCCGCCGACCCCTGCGCCGCGCACAGGGCAGGCGAATTCGCCGCCGGAGATCAGGCACACGCCGCGCGCACCCTCGCGCCTGTGCGTGCCCTCGCGCCTGTGAAACTCCGCGAGGCGCGACACCAGCGCCGCCACGCCCGCGCCTACGGGCTGCTCGGAGAGGTCGTGTGCAAACTCGACCGCGTAGCCGCGCGCGCGCGCAGGCTCCGCAGCCGCGGCACAGGCGCGCTCGTTGTCGAGAAGGACGTGGTGCCTTCTCGCAGAGACTGGCGATGCATCTTCCGTGTTAGGGGCTGCCGGTTCAACGTGAGCGCGTGGCGTCGCGGCCTCCGGCGGGGTGTTCGGCGACGCGGCTCGCGCCGGTCGCGCGTCAGCCTCTTCGAGAGCTTTCAGGATTGAGGCGGGGAGTCTCGACGCGAGGCCGAAGCGTCCGACGACTTCGAGTGCGGCGGGGGCTTCGCCGGGCGGCGCGAGCGTCGGCCCGGAGGCCACGTCGTATTCACGGTCTGCGGCCACGTCCGAGATGATGAGCGTGACCTGCGCGGCGCGCGGCGCACGCGCGCAGAGGCCGCCGCCCTTGACCGCCGAGAGCGCGCGGCGCACGGCGTTAACCTCGTCAATACCTGCGCCGCAGGAGACGAGGACGCGGTTTGCCTCGCGCAGGTCTTCGAGCGTCACGCGCGGGTCGCGCGGCCATTCGATCATCGCAGAGCCGCCGCCGGAGACCAGGAAGAGGATGAGGGATGAAGAATCGTCGGCCTCGCGCAGCAGCTCGAATGCCGCGCGCGCGGCTTCGAGGCTCGACTCATTCGGCAGAGGATGTCCGCCCGCGAAGACGCGCCAGACTTCCGTGCGCGTCGCGTTTGAAGGAGTCGCCGAGATGACGCCGCGGGCGAGCCTTTCGCCGAGTCGCTCGTCGAGCGCGGATGCCATCGCCGCCGCGGCCTTGCCCACGGCGACCGAGTAACACTTCCGCGCGCGAAGGTCGAACTCCGCGTCGCACACGCGCAGGTGCGTGCCCCGGACTTCGACCGCATCGAGCACCGCGCGTCGCGCGTCCACGGCGGCGAGCACGTCGCCGAAGATTTCGCGCGCGTCGCGTCGCAGGGCGTCGAGGCTGTGCGGGGCTTTTCTCACTCCAACGTGACGTAAGGTCGAAGCTGGCGAAAGAGTCTCTCGCTGATGCCGCGCACCATCAGAAGGTGCTCGACGCGTCGGAATGGGCCGTAGCGCTCGCGCTGCTCGACGATGCGCGCGGCGAGCGCAGGCCCGATGCCCGGCAGTTTCTCCAACTCCTCGCGCGAAGAATGGTTGATGGAGACGAGCGGCACGGCGTCCGCAGGGATTGAGACGTTTGAACTCTGTGCGCCGGAGGCGGCGACGCGGCGGGGCAGTTTGACGCAAGCTGAGTTGGCGGCGGCGGCGCAGCACAGGATGATACAGCCGAAGCTTCTTCGGAAGAGATCTCGTTTCAAGGGAGAAACCTGCCACCTGCAAAGAGTCTGTGAAAGTTTGCCGCGCAAGTGTGCAAAATGCTAGAAGTCTAAAATTTTCAGAAACTTGTAACGCTAAAAAGCAAGTTATCCACAGGCTTTTCCACAGGTTCTGTGGAAAAGTTGTCGCCACGTTGTCGGGAGGAAGAGGTTGACTGAAAGAAAATTAACAAGAACGGGCAGGATGAGATAAACAGTAAATGCGGAACGCCGAACGGTGAAGTGGAAGTCAGCCGCTCTACGGTTAATCGTTCAGCGTTCCGCATTCAGCGTTCCGTCTGGTGCGTTCCGGTTAATAATCTTCTGACGAATCTTCTTCCTTCAAGTCGTCCCAGTGCGAGATCGTCTCGTATGCGCGGCTGAGGACGGGACGCGGGCGCGCGCCGTCGGCCTGACCGATGAAGCCGTCGCGCTCAAGCGCGTCGAGTATGGCCGCAGCCCGACCGTAGCCGATGCGCAGACGCCTTTGGAGGACGGAGGTCGAGGCGCGCTTCATCTCGCAGCAGATGCGGAGCGCCTGCTCGAACAGCTCGTCGCGCTCGCCCGAAGCGCCGTCCTCGCCCGCGGCCTCTTCCTCGGACAAAGTGATCGTCTCGTCGTAGACCGGCTCGCCGCCCTGCGCCTTGATGTGCGCGACGACGCGCGCGACTTCCTGCTCGTCGAGGTACGCGCCGTGCACGCGCAGCAGGCGCGAGGTGCCGGGCGGCAAAAACAGCATGTCGCCGCGGCCCAGCAACTGCTCCGCGCCATTGGCGTCAATGATGGTGCGCGAGTCAACCTTTTGCGAGACGCGGAAGGCGATGCGCGAGGGGAAGTTGGCCTTAATCAATCCGGTTATGACATCAACGGAAGGGCGCTGCGTGGCGAGGACGAGGTGTATGCCGACGGCGCGCGCCATCTGTGCGAGGCGCGTGATGGCCTCTTCGACATCGCTGCCGCAGGTCATCATCAGGTCGGCCAGCTCGTCAATGATGATGACGATGTAGGGCAGAGTCTTCCAGGGTCGGCCCTCTTCGTCGAAGTCCAAAACGTTGTTGCGTCGCTCGACCTCCGTGTTGTAGCCGTCAATGTTGCGCACGCTCCACTGCGCGAGCTGCTTGTAGCGCTGCTCCATCTGCCCTACGGCCCACTTCAGTGCGTTGGCCGCCTTCTTCGGCTCGGTGATGATCGGCGTGGAGAGGTGCGGGATGTCGGCGTAGAGGCCGAGTTCGAGCCGCTTCGGGTCAATCATGATGAACTTCACTTCGTCGGGCCGAGCCTTGTAGAGGATCGAGACGATGAGCGAGTTCAGGCAGACGCTCTTGCCCGTCCCCGTAGCACCGGCGATGAGGAGGTGCGGCATGCGCGTGAGGTCTGCGACGTAGTTGATGCCGTCAATCGTTTTGCCGAGCGCGAGTGTGAGCTTCGACTCGGATTCGCGGAACGGGCGCGACTCCAGAACGTCGCGCAGGAAGATGGTCTCGCGCTCTGGATTCGGGACTTCGATGCCGACGTGCGGCTTGCCGGGCAGACGGTCAATGCGCACCGACTCGGCTTCGAGTGCGATGCAGAGGTCGTCCACGAGTCCGGTGACGCGCGCATACTTGACGCCGGGGTCGGGCTTGAACTCGTAGGTCGTGACGACGGGGCCGGGGCAGATGTGCTTGATCTGGCCCGTGACGTTGAACTCCTTGCACTTTTCTGCGACGCGCTGCGCAATCTGCAAAAGCTCCTCGTCGGCCTGCTCGCGGCGCGGCGGTGCGGCGTTCAGGAATTCGACGGTGGGGAACTTGTAGTCGAGGAGTGCCGTCACCGCTTTGACTTCCGCGCGGCGTGCGGAGGAACGCTCCGAAGTCGGGGCGGTCGGCACGAGGCGCTCGAAGGGCATCTCCTCCTCAACGTCTTCGTCGAACTCTGTGCGCACGACCGCCGCCGTGCTCAGCATGTCGGACACGTCGGGCGTTTCGCGCGCCGTCTCCCTGGCGGGCGCTTTGTCCGTCGCGGTCGAAGTTCCGGCGGACGAGACGGAGACGCGCCTTGAGACGTTCGAGGATTTGTCGCCGCCTGGTTTCTCGACGACGACTGTCTCGCCCTTTGCAGCCACGTCCTTCTTCGTCGCGGAGGCAATCGAAGGCTGTGCGACGATTGAGGCAAGCTCGGCCTCGGCCAGCGCGAGCCTGTTGCGAATCTCTTCCTCGCGCGAGAGCTGCTCGTCGTCCAGAGCGACGGCGCTGCGCTTGATGGCTGCGGCGGCTGCGCTCCCGTTGTCCTTCGCGCCGCGCTTCGTAGCAATCGTCGGCGCTGCGGCTTCGGCGTTCGCGGCGGCGGCCTGCTCTGCGAGCCTCTGAGCTTCGGCCTCGCGCTCGCGTGCGGCGCGCGCCTCGCGTCGAGCTTCGGCGCGTGCGAGAGCCTTCGCGCGACGCGCGGCACGCCAAGCCTGGAAGCGTTCGTAATTTTTGCGGAATGCGCCCGAAGGGTTGGCGAGCGCCGCGGCTGTGCGTTCGTAGGCGGCAACGAAAGAGAAGTTCGTCGCGAGCAACAGCCCGACGGCAGTCGCTGCGAAGAGCAAAACCGCCGTGCCGACCGTGTTGAGCGCGCCCCTCAAGCTCTCCGCGACGAGCACGCCGACGAAGCCGCCCGCGTTGAAGCTCCGGTCGGCGAGCGGCTGCACGACGAAGAGCGCGAGCAGCGACGCGATGGCGACGGTGAGCGCGGCAAGGCCCACGACGCGCGACAAAGGCGCGCGTATCCGCCGCGTGCGAAAACGCCGCCACGCGGCGGCGACCAGAAGCAGCGGCAGGAGTGCGGCGGCCAGCCCGAACGACTGGAACATCGCCGCCGAGACGTTCGCGCCGAGCCGCCCCGTCCAGTTGCGCGCGCCCGCCGGCGAAGCCGCGACCCACGAAGGATCGTTCGGGCTGTACGAGACGAGGCACAGCGTCAACAGCAGCCCCACGGCGAACAGCGCGATGGCGATGATCTCGTTGCGCCGCGTGTTCCGAGGCTTCGCAGCGCCGCCCGCCGCCTTCATCCGTGCTTCAATCTGTGCAGTTGCCATAGTCACTCCGAGCTTCTTTTAAACCGCCCGCCGCGCGAGCAGGTACGCCTTGATGAAGTCGTCTATGTCGCCGCCGAGAACGGCGTCCACGTCGCCGCGCTCCAGTTTCGTGCGCGCGTCCTTCACCAACCGGTAGGGCGCGAGCACGTAGTTGCGTATCTGCGAGCCGAAGGAGATGTCGGCCTTGCTGGCTTCGAGCGCCGCCGTCTCCGCCCGCCGTTTCTCAAGCTCCAATTCATAAAGGCGCGAGCGCAGGACTTGCATCGCCACCGCGCGGTTCTGGTGCTGCGAGCGCTGGTTCTGGCACGCGACGACGATGCCTGTCGGCAGGTGCGTGATGCGGACAGCCGAGTCGGTCGTGTTGATGTGCTGGCCGCCCGCGCCCGTCGAACGATAGGTGTCAACGCGCAAGTCTTTGTCGTTGATCTCGACCTCGACCTCCTCATCAATCTCCGGCGAGATGAAGAGCGACGCAAACGATGTCTCGCGCGTGCCCGTCCCGAAAGGCGAGATGCGCACCAGGCGATGAACGCCCGCCTCCGCCGACAGCAACCCGTAGGCGTACTCGCCCTCGACGCGGAACGTCGCGCTCTTGATGCCCGCCTCTTGTCCGGGCTGGACGTCCAAGACCTCGGCCTTGAAGCCGCGCCGCTCGGCCCACTTCAGATACATCCTCAAGAGCATCTCGGCCCAGTCCTGCGCGTCCGTGCCGCCCGCGCCCGCCTGAATCGAACAGATGGCGTTGCGCGCGTCCGCCGGGCCGGACAGGAGCATCTCGGTCTCGGCCTCCGAGATTTCTTGTTCGAGCTGCGCGACGAGCGCGCGCAACTCCCTCGCGCTCGCCTCGTCTTCGGCGGCGAATTCAAAGAGCACTTCCGCGTCGGCCACCGCCGACTCGAAACCCTCCTGACGTTTGACGACGCGCTCGATGCGGCTGCGCTGCTGCAAGACTTTCTGCGCGGCCTCCTGATCCGACCAGAAGTCCGTCTCCGACGCTTTCTCTTCGAGCCGCCGCAGCTCCTCGCGCTTCGACGCTACATCAAAGAAACCTCCCGAGTTGCTCGACGCGCACGCGCAGGTCGTCGGCCCGCAAGCGCAAGTCCCGGTCTTCGCTATCGCTGAACTGCAAAGCTCTCGACATTCAATCCTCCGAAACCAAACGAACGTTCAGAGTTCACGCTTCAGCGTGTGCTTAGTGAATGAACAACCTGAAGGTTGAACTCTGAACACTTCAAGCTACGTTAGTCCTTCTCCTTCTCAACGACAGCGCGACGGCTAACAGGCTGACGAAGGAGCAGGCGACGACGAACGAGTCGCCGAACATCACGTAAAAAGTCTGGCCGCCGTCGCTGCGCGCAACCGTCCATGCGCGTGTGGCCTCCTGAAATCGGCCCGTCTCGTCCGTCACTTCGCCGCGCGGCGTGATGTGCGCGCTGATGCCCGTGTTCGTGACGCGCAGGAGCGTTCGGCCCGTCTCGACCGCACGAAACACCGCGTTTGAAAGGTGCTGGCGCATCACCGCGGTGTCGCCCTGATAGGCGTCGTTCGTGATTTCAATCAGAACGTCCGCGCCCTCCTCTGCGAAGCGGCGCGTGATGTGCGGGTACGCCGACTCAAGGCAGATGAAAACTCCCGCGCGCGGCGCGTCCGCTCCGCCTCCGAGCGGCATCAGCGTGTACTGCGTGCCCGGCGTGAAGTCGCCGACGACTCCGCGCAGAGAGTCCGCGCCGGGCATCCAGCGCGGCAGCGGCACGTACTCGCCGAACGGCATCAGGCGAATCTTATCATAATGCGCGGCCAGCCGACCCTCCTCATTTACGAGCACCGCAGCGTTGTAGCCGCCGCCCTCGGCGGTCGGTTCGAGCGAGTTGAAGAGGAGCGACGTGCGATTGACGCGCACGAAGCGTGATACCTCGTCGCGGAACTCGGCGTCGTGCGCGAAGGAGAAGTTCATCGGCGACTCCGGCCAGACGACGACCCGCGGCAGCTTCGAGACTGCGGCCCGCGACGCACTCTGCGGCATCACAACCGGCGGCGTCGAAACGCTCGCACGCGCGCCGCCATCGCCCACTTCATTCGGGAGCGACGCACCCGCATTATCCGAGGCCGACGCGCCCGCATTATCCTGAGCCGACGCGCCCAAGACAACGCTGCCCTCGTCAATCGCTCGAAGAGCGGCGGCGCTCGTCTCGAAGTGTCGCGCGTCGAGCGCGGCGTACTCGGACGCCGTTCGTTTGAAGTCCGGGACGATGTTCGGCTGCACCGCGACGACCAGCGCGCCCGGCGTGCCCTCGGTCTCGCGCGTCGCCGTCAAGTGCGAGGCGATGAGCACGAGCGCGACGCACGCGACGGCGGCGAGCGACACGAGCGCGGCGCGCGCGTCTCTCCTGAGAAGGAAGTAGGCGAGGGCCGCGTTGAACGCGAGGACTAGAAAGCCGACGGCATAGACACCGCCGAAGCGCGCGGCCTGTATGAGCGTCGGCACGAAGGCTTGCGAATAGCCGACGGCGTTCCACAGTTGACCGATGACGCCGAGCCGCGCCCACTCAAGCGCGGCCCACAGAGGCGCGGCCAGAAAGAGCGCACCGCTCCCGAAGCGCGCACACAGCCGCGCGAGCGCGAGCGTGAACAGCGCCGTGAACACTCCGCCCGCGAGCGCCGCTGGCAGGAGCAGAACATTTGCGAGCGGCGCAGGTATCTCCGCGTAGCGGATCATCGGGAACGTGAGCCAGTGGCAGGAGGTGTAGAAGAAGAGCGTGCCCGCGGCGAGGCCGAGCAGGAACGACTGTGGCGCGCGCGGCCTGCGCGCGACCACAAAGAGCAAAGGCACGAACGCCGCCCATGCCAACGGCCACGCGCCGAAATCCGGGAACGCGAGAAGGAGAAGCAGGGCCGACGCGACCGCGCACAAAGTTTCGGCGAGGGTCGGCGCGGCTGCCCTTGCGCGCGCCGCGAGAAGCTTCAGGCGTCGGCCACGGTGCGCCGCCGCGTCGAGTGAGACAGCTTCCTGCACGGCCCGGAGTTTATCAGAGCCTTTGCTCCCGCGTCATCGCCTGTCGCACGTGCGCGGCACGCGTGGGCCTGCGAAAATTTCTCCATAGGGTGAAATTGCTGCGGCAAATCGTCAAGCCTTGAGAACCGAAACGACGGAAATCGTCACCCTCCGAGTGACACTTTTTGTCGGGCTAACACCTCTTCGTACTGCTTCATGTGGCCGCGGGGTGACAACGCGACGACGCTCGGTTGACAGTTTGTCGCCGAGAGGCTGCTTGCGCGGAACTGCGTAAAACGGCTGAAAAGCTATGGGGAATAAAAAGCGCCTGAAATGCAGGAGAACCCGGCTGGGGAGCCAGGTTCCTGAAAGGTAGGGGTTTTGTAGGGGTGCTCGGCGGGCGGCTGGCGTAGCGGCAGGCCACGCTCAGAGAAGTGTTGGCGGCGGGGTCACGGTTCAACTGCCTCCGTGCTTGCCGACACTATGAAAAGCATTTCGCGTGCCACGGCGGAGAGTTTCCAGGAAACCGGACGGCATTTCCTGAAAGACCGTCGGCCACATGTCAGGAGAGGCCGAGCGTGCACGCCGGGACGCTCAGCCGAGCGGCTCGACTTCGAGGGCACAGCCGCGTGCGCCGACGACGCGGACGCGCTCTCTCTGGCGCACGATGTTCGCGCCGCGCACGCGCGCACGCCAAAGCTCGCCGTCAACCAGCACGAAGCCTTCGGGGTTTAAGGGGCGCTCGACCGCGGCGACGCGACCGACGAGTCGCAGAGATGGGACGAAGATTTTTTGTGTCTCGAAAGAAGGGCGACGTAGGCGAGCAGCGCGAGCGCCGCGGCGGAGATGACGACGAGAGGAACGAAGGCCCGCATCGAGAGTTCGGCAGAAGCGAAGGCGGAAAAGAAGGCGTGAGAATAAAGAGGCGGAAGGTTGAAGAGAAGCGTGCCTTCGTCAAACACCTTCCGCCCAACGTGCTGCTACTTGATGCCGGCCTGAAGTTGGCGCTGGAGGGCAATGGCCTCTTGGTTGTTGGGGTCAATCTGCATGGCGCTCTGCGCGTAGGCCGTGGCCTGCGCGCGGTCGCCGCGTTCGAGGAAGATGCGGCCCAGGAGGATGTGCGCGTCAATCAGCTTGTGGTCGGTGTCCCAGAAGATCGAGGTCTTGAGTTGGTTGATGGCCGAAGCCAGCTCGCCGCGCCGCTGGTAGATGCGCCCCGTCATTAAATACGCTTCGGCGTTCATCGGCTCGATGCGGACGACATCGCGCAGCTCGGTCAGCGCCTCGTCGTCTCGGCCCGCGTCGTAGAGTTCGCGTGCCTTGGCGAGCAAATCCTCGGCGCTCGTGCCCGGCGCGGGCTTGTCGCTCTGTGCGTCCTGATCGTTCTTCCAGGAGACGTAGTCGGCGATGTTGAAGTCGCCGCGCATGTGAATCGGGAGGAGTGAAGTCGTCTGCGATTGCTGCCACTCGATCTGCGCCTTGCCGTAGCCGGGGAAGAGCTTGCGCGCCTCGTCGTCGTTGGCTGCGGCGGCGTCCGTTTGCCCGATCTTCTCAAGCATCTTGGCGAAGAGGAAGTGAGCTTCGGGGTCGTGCGGGTTGAGTTTGACGACCGTGCGGAGCTGCTCGGCGGCGTCCGAGAACTTGCCGGAGAGCATCAGTGCGTAGGCATAGTTGTAGCGCACCATCGCCGCATCCGGCGAATCGTCGGGCACGGACTCGGCGGCGCGGCTGAGGAAGTTCGTCGCCTGCTTCAAGAGCGCCTCGCGCTTCGACGGGTTCTTCTCCTTGAGCGCGGCCTGCGTCGAGAGCGCGCCCGCGTTGTTGTAGATACTTGTGAGCGGCATGTCGGTGGTGAGCGGCAGCAGCGCGTCGAGGGCGCTCTGCAACTCGCCCGCGCGCCAGTAGGCGAGCGCCGCGTAGAAGGTGGCCTCGGCGTAGTGCGGGTCGCGGCGCTGGAGCATCGAGAAATACTCGGCGGACTTCTTGTAGTCGGGCGGAGTCTGCGAGTAGAAGTGCTGGCCCAGCTCGAAGGCGGCCTCTTTGTAGACGGAGCCAGGGTTCGCCTTCTCGTACTCGCGCATGGCGTTGGTCAGGTAGCCCAGCCTCGTCTCGCGGCTTTTCGTCATCGTCGCCTTGACCCACGCCTCGAAGGCGCGGGGCGGCACTTTGGTCGCCTGCTCGACGATGGCGTTTTGCGAGAAGGGCAGCTTGTCGTCCTGCTCGTAGAGAATCTGGTAGGCGAGCTTGCCCTGCACGGTCTGGAGGTTGAGGAGCGCGTCGCCGAAGAAGAACTCGTGCGTGGCCCAGCGGCCATCGGGCATCTGCTTGCCCGCGATGCGCCCCTCGTTGACGCGGACGATGCGGGCCGAGCCGCGAATTTCGGGGACTGATTTCTCGTCGCGCGCCGGAGTCACTTCGTATGTACCGAGCACAACCATCGTCGCGCCGGCCTCGCGCGCCAGCTTGATCGAGGTGGCGCGCGAGGGGATGACCGTGAGCGGCAGGTGCAGGCGCTGGTATGTGAGTTCGCGCGCGTCGCTCGAAATCACGCGCAGGCCGTGCGAGCCGAGCAGGTCTGCGAGCTGATCGGCGAAGCTCTCGCCCACCCAGTTAAAGTCCTTCAAACCGGAAGTGTTCTCGAACGGCAGGATTAACACCACGTCGCTGACGCTCTGCGGCGGCGCGGCGGCGGCGCTCGGCGGGAGCGCGGCGAAGACGGCGAGGAATGCGAGGAGCGTTGCGGCGAAACGTTTGAACATCGGAAACAGCCTTTGCGAAAACCGAAAGAGGCCGGCGGCGCTCTTCTTAAAACCGGGGCGTCGGCAGCCTCTCGAATTACTCACCCGAAGGAGCGTTCGGCGACGCTCGCGAATTTCCGTCGTCGGGTCTGTAGCGTTGGCGTCCCGTACGGGATTCGAACCCGTGTTTCAGCCTTGAAAGGGCCGTGTCCTGGGCCTCTGGACGAACGGGACATTGCCGTGAAAACGATAAGGCAAAATTACCGTACCGCCCCGAGAGTGTCAAACCAAGCGGGCGCGACGCGAGACGACGCGCGAACAGGCTTTGATGAGCGCGGGCGGCGAAAAGTGCGCCCGCCCCGGCCTGCGGCGTACAAATTTACAGGAGCCGCCGCGCATCCTTCGGCGCGAAACGCGCATCGCAGAGGAAAACGCAAGACCGTCGGGGCGTGGCCGTTCAAATCATGCCCGGTCAGCAAGCAAGCTCTTTCGCCGTCAACTAAAATCGTCGTCGTTTCTGCCAGCGCAGCCAAAGATGCGCGCGGAGTCTCAAATGAAGATGAAACGGTTGTTAACCCCGCTCGTCCTCCTCTCCCTCGTGTCCTCTTCAGCGGCGGTTGCACGGTCGCCGCAGACGCCGCAGTCGCAGGACGGTTCGGCTGCCAAGCCCGACGCCGCGCGGGCGGAGCTTGAGAAGAAGGCTCTGGACTTGCTCGAAGACGCGCTCGCCGGGGCGCAGGGGCTGAGGCTCGCCGAGAACCGCGTGCGCGTGCAGACAATCGCCGCGGGTCTTCTCTGGTCGCGCGACGAGCGGGCGGCCCGCGCAGACTTCAAGGCGGCGGCGGACGGCATCGCCGCGCTCAACATTGGCCTCGACCCCGAAGACCCGCAGTTCTTCAACACCGCGCAGGCCGTCATGCAAATGCGAACCGAGCTGGTGCAGACGGTCGCGCAGCACGACCCCGTGCTGGCGCTCGACTTCCTGCGCGCGACGCGACAGCCACATCCCGAAGCGTTTCAGAGTCAGGGCAACTGGATGTTCAACCAGGAACAGATGCTGGAGGCGAACCTCGCGGGCCAGATCGCGGCGCAAGACCCTCAAAAGGCTTTCAAAGTGGCCGAAGAGACTTTGAGCAGGGGCGTGACGACGGGGCTGCTCGACACGCTCAGGCAGTTGAACGCGAAAGACCCTGCGTCGGCCTCGAAGCTTGTGGCCGACATCGTCCAGAAACTCCGCCCGGAAGACCTCAGAGAAAACGGCGAGTCGAGCGGCGTCGCACTCCAACTCCTGGCGATGACGCGGCCCGCCGAGGCTTCCCCCTCGACGCCGCAGACGCAGGCGTTGCCGGTCAACGGGGCGATGATTATCTTCAGCGAAGGGCCGGGGGCGTTCACCAGCACCGACGGCGCGCGCTCGCCGAACACTCTTTCGATTGAACAGCAGACGCGCGCCGACCTGATCGAGAAGATCATCACGGCGGCCATGAGCGTCCAGCCGAACCGGGGCGGCACTTACCCCCTCTACAACGCGCTCAAGGAGTTGATGCCGGAGTTGGAGAAGTCGGCACCGGAGCGCGTCGCCGCGCTGCGGCAGAGGGTCGCGGCGCTGGAGAGCGGCTTCAACCCGCAGGGTGACGTTTGGAAGCCTTACCAGGAGTTGATGCAGAAGGGAACCGTCGAGGCGATGCTCGAAGCCGCGCCGAAGGCTCCTGCGGAAGTGCGCGACAACCTCTACATGAACGCGGCGTGGAAGGCTTTCAACGACGGCAACGACCCGGAGCGCGCGCGCCAGATCATGGACAACATCTCGAACCCGCAGCAGCGCGCGCAGGGGCGCAAGAGCATCGAGCAGCAGATGCAGTCGCGCGCGGCGCAGCAGGGGAATTACGCCGAGGCCCGACAGATGGCGTCGCGCCTCACGAACGTGGAAGAGAAGGTGGGGGCGCTCGTCCAGATCGCGGGCGCGGCGTCGTCCAGAGGCGACAAGCAGACGGCGCTCCAGGTGCTCGCAGAGGCGCGCGGCCTCCTCGACGGACAGGCGCACAACTACGCGCAGTTCAGCGCATGGCTCCAGATCGCGGACGCCTACGCGGCGCTCGACGCCGACACGTCGTTCGCAATGATCGAGTCCGCAATAGGCCAGCTCAACGAGCTTGTGGACGCCGCGGCGGTGGTCAACGGGTTCGGGCAGGAGTCTTTCAAAGACGGCGAGCTGAGGTTACAGGGCGGATACCCCTGGGGCGAGATGATCGGCCAGTGCGCGACGACGCTCGCCCTCCTCGCCCCGTACGACTTCGAGCGCGCGAGCGCCGACGCCAAAAGATTCATGCGTCCTGACACGCGCTCGTTGGCCGAGCTGCTGCTCGCGCAGAATCTTCTGAACACGCTGAAGCCGCCGCAGCGAAAGATGCTCTACCGCAGGGTGCAAACGGGCGTGGTGATTGACGGCATCGTTGCGATTGACGGTAATTGAATTGCGTTTGACGGTGATTGAGGCCGAAGCCGACGGTTCAGTTGACGCTGATGAGGTGCGGCCCGCGTTCGACGACGCGACCGATACGCGCGGCGTCGGGGTAGGTTTCGCGCAGGCGCGCGAGCAGCTCTGCGGCGCACGCGGCGTCAATGGAAATCAGGAGGCCGCCCGCCGTCTGCGGGTCGAAGAGGAGCGAGGCGAGTTCTTTGCCGACGCCTTCGCCGAGCCGCACGTCATCGCCCACATAGTCGCGGTTCGACTTGTCGCCGCTCGTCAGCATCCCCGCCGCCGCAAGCTCCAGCGCGCCGTGGATGAGGGGCACGCGCGCAGTTTCGATTTCGAGCGTCACCGCGCTCGCCCGCGCCAGTTCCCACGCGTGGCCGAGCAGCGCAAAGCCGGTCACGTCCGTCGCCGCGTGCGCGCCCGCCTCGACCATCAAACGCGCGGCCTCGCGTCCTGAAAGTAGCATCGTCTTGAGCGACGCGCGCGTCACTTCCTCGCCCGCCTTGCCGAACTTAATCCCTGTTGAGACGACGCCCGTCCCTATCGGCTTCGTCAGGATGAGCGCGTCGCCCGCGCGCGCGGCGCGGTTGGTGACGACGCGGCGCGGGTCAATCGTGCCGGTCACGGCGTAGCCGAACATGATCTGCTGGTTGTCAACGCTGTGGCCGCCGACGAGCGCGACGCCGTTCTCGGTTAAAACTTGCAGGCCGCCGCGCATGATCTCGCCGAGGATTGAGAAGTCAACGCCCTTCTTCGGGAAGCAGGTGACGGCGAGCGCCGTGATGGGCGTGCCGCCCATCGCCCACACGTCGTTGATGGAGTTCAGCGCGGCGATGCGCCCGTAGTCGAAGGGGTCGTCAACAATCGGCGTGAAGAAGTCAACGGTCTGGACGAGCGCGAGGTCGTCGGAGAGACGGTAAATCCCCGCGTCGTCGGCAGTCTCGATGCCGACGATCAGGTTCGGGTCTTTGGGGATTTCCAGACCGCCCAAAACTTGAGCGAGTTCGCGCGGCGCGAGCTTAGACGCTCAACCGGCGCACGAAACCATCTCGGTGAGACGCATCGCAACCTCCGAAATCAAAGATGAAGGCGGAAGGATGAAGGATGAAGTGAAGGCAAAGTTCTCTCCAGCCGAAGCTTTCATCCTTACATCCTTCATCCTTCCGCCTTGCCTTTCATCGTATCACGAATGCAGCCGGGCGAAGGATGGCGCTGGCTTCCGGGTGGCGATGTGCGTGGGCCTCGGCGGGGGCGAGCGGCGCGTTACTTCCGGCCTTTGCCTTTTGAAGTTTGCCTTTTGCCTTCCTTGCCTTCTTCGATGTGGAACCAGTGGAGGAGGCGGTGGGCGACGGGCGTGATGATGACGCCCGCAATCGTGATGAAGGCGAGGCCGCTGAAGAGCGCGTAGAAGGAGGCGAAGACCTTGCCCGCGTCGTTCCTGAAGTCGCCCACCGGCCCCATGCCCGAAAGGATCATCGAGGCGTTCAGGAGCGAGTCAACCCACTCGAACCCTGCAACGTAATGGTAGCCGAGCACGCCCAGGCCGAGCGCGAAGGCGAGGATGGCGAGCGAGAGCGCGAAGCTGCGCGCGACGCGCAGGACGAACGCTCGAAACGGCAAAAGCGGCTCGTGTCGTCGCTCAAACATTCTCAAGTCTCCGGGTGGGCTTCACGTTTTACGGGCCGGCAGGTCAGGTCTCCGTTTCGGCAGGCAGGCCGGGGACGAAGATGATCTTGCCGCCGGTCATCTCGTGCGCGTACTGTCGCAAACCTTCCGCCGCCTTTTCCAGAGGCAGCCGCGCGCGAACCTCCGTCCTCAGCTCGTCGCCGAGAAGCTTCTGAATCTTACCGGCCACACGAAACTTCTTCAGCGCGCCCTGCTTGCTCAGCCAGTCGGAGAGCCAGAAGCCGCGCACGCGCTTGCGCTCAAAGATGAGCGAGCGCGGGTCAACCGTGCAGCCTTCGAGGGAGAGCGCGCCGTACACGATGGCTGTGCTCCCTCTGGGCATCGAGCGCAGCACGCGCCCCGTCAGCTCGCCCGCCACCGCGTCGAACAGAACCGTCGCGCGCAGGCGCGTGCAAAGCTCGCCGAGCCGCTCGTCGAAACCTTCGACGCTGCTGTCCAGGACGTGGCCCGCGCCTTCATGTTCGAGGAGTTCCACCTGCGCGGCGCGACGCACGACGTTGACGACGTGGATGCCGCGCTCGACCGCGAGCCGGTTAAGCATCCGACCGAGCGCGCTCGCCGCCGCCGTCTGCACGACCGCCCCGGCGCGCAATTCTTCGGCAATATCCAGCAGCGCCCACGCCGTGAACGGATTGACGATCATCGTGGCCGCGTGCTCGATGTCGGTCTTCTTGCGGAGCGGGATGCATTGGTCGGCGCGCGCGAGCATGAACTCGGCCCACGTGCCGTCGTCGTCCGTCGGCGCGGCGCAGGCCACTCGACGGCCTACGAGATAGCGCGCCCGGAAGCCGCCGCCCGAAGCGACGACCTCGCCGCTGCACTCGAAGCCGGGCACGACGGGTAGCCTCTTCTTCAGCCCGTACATCCCGCGCAGGAACGACAGGTCGGAAGGGTTGACGGGCGCGGCGGCGACGCGCACGAGCACCTGCCCCGCGCCCGGTCTTGGCACGGGCTTCTCGGCGAGCACGAGCGAGTCCGCGCCGCCGTCGTAGGAGCGCAGCTCAAGCGCGCGCATCGTTTTGGGGATTGATGTCATGCCGCTTCCTTACTCCGCCGCCATACCTTCCGCCGCCGCGAGACTCCCTGCTTCACAAGGCGCGCGCGGCCTCCTGCAACTCGCCTTTGTGTTCGAGGATATAGGCGAGGAAGGCGCGCGTGGGTGAGGGCTGGAAGCGTGCGAGCGCGACCATCGCGACCGAGCGCTTCAGTTGGTGTCCCGCGATGCGGAGGAGCGCGAGTCGGCCCGCCGCCATCTCCTCGCGCACGGCCCAGGAAGGCAGGAGCGAGACGCCGATGCCGTGCTCGACCATGAGCTTGACGAAGTACGTGTCGTTGGATTCGAGCGCGAGGTCGGGGCTGAGTTCGACGCGCTTGAAGAAGGCGTCCGTGGCGCGGCGGATGGAAGCGCCCTGCTCGAAGAGGATGAAGCGCTCGCGCTTGATCTCGCCGACCTTCACCTCGCGCCCGCCCGCGAGCCGGTGTCGCGCGCCGACGATGAGCACCAACTCGTCCTCGAACAGCTCCGTCACCTGAAGCGCGGGCGAATAGACGGGCAGCGAGGCGAAGCCAACGTCCGCCGCGCCGTTGAGGATGTCCGCCACGGTCTGCTCGGTGCTCACGGTCGTGCGGAAGGAAAGCTCGATGCCTTCGTGCTCGCGCATGAACGACTCGAAGAGTCGTGCGAAGAGGTGGACGAAAGCTTGCGTGGCCGCCGCGGCGCGGACGCGCCCGCGCGGCTCGTGATCGTCGCCCGCGATGTGTTCGCGCAGGGCGTCGGCCTCTTCGAGGATGCGCCCGGCGTATTCGAGCGCGAGCTTGCCGGCGTCGGAGAGCCGGACGCCGCGCTTGGCGCGTATGAACAGAGGCTCCCCCAGCTCGCGCTCCAGCGCCTTGATCTGGTGGCTCACCGCCGACTGCGTCATGTTAAGTTTCTGTGACGCGCGCGTGAAGCTGAGCGCCTCGGCGACCTCGCGGAACGTCCTCAACTGTGATAGCTCCATCGCTTAAGTCGTCCTCACGAAAATGTGGATGAATATAGTTAATCGGCGCGATTAAAACAATGAGTTAGACGCGCGGACAAAGCCGCGCCTATCATTCACGTCATAAATGCGCGCCCGGAACAGTGAAGGCCGCGCCGGTTTGGCGGCGCGCGCCGCGAGACGGAAAGGGAGGTTTAGAATGATTCCGTTCAGACTTGATTACGTCATCGAACGAACACTCGGCGAGCAGCCCTGCGAGGAGCAGAAACTTTTGAAGGAGCTGGTGGGCATCAGGCTCACGCCCGCCGAGGCGCGCGCCGAGTGGCCGCGCGTGCTCGAACACAAGTGGTTCGTCAGCGAGCGACTGGGGCGCGATACGGGCCTGCGCGTCGCCGCGGTTGACTACTTTGAGAACGTGCGCCTGCCGCGCCACACGCGCATCAAGCACAAATCAAAGGCGGCGTCGCCGCGTCGGGCGACGCCGGCGCATCGCGTCTTGGCATAAACAGAAGGCAAAAGTAAAAAGGTAAAAGTGAAGGACACGGGCCGCAGAGCTTGCGTCTTCCTCTTTTGCCTTTTTACTTTTGCCTTTCCTCATGGTCGGGCTTCCGCCTCGGAGTGAAAGCACTCGACGTAGCGCCTGTAATCTTCGACCTCACGCGCCGCGCGCTCGTCGTCCCAGCCGAGGTACTTTTGCGCGATTCGCGTTGCGGGTTCGACGGCGTCCAGCCCCGCACGGGAGTTCAGCCCCGTCATCGTGCGTCGCATCAGGCAGTCGGCAAGCGTCTCGGCCATCTCACTCCGAAAGGCGTAGACGACTTCTGCGCCGATGCTCCCGGTCTCGTCGCTGATCGTCTCTTGAAGTCCGGCGTCACTCAGCGCGAGGCGCAGGACATCCTCCGCGCGCGTGCCGTAAACCTTCAACCACCTTTCAACGCTCTTCGGCGGCAGCGGACTCTGAGATTTGAACGCCTCGCGGAAGGCTTCGAAGTCCGCGACGGCAGCGCCGGGCAGCGGCCTCGCGGCGGTCGTGCAAGGCGTGGGAGGTTTGCCGAGCTGTCTGAAGATTAAATCAACGGCCTCTTCGGCGAGGCTTCTGTAGGTCGTCAACTTGCCGCCGACGACCGAGAAGAGACCGCGCACGCGCGAGGGGCGAACGAAGTGCCGGCGCGTGATGCCCGCCGCGTCGCCCGCCGCGACGAAAGGGAGCGGGCGCACGCCGGAGTATGTGTAGAGCACTTCGGCGCGCGTGAGTCCGGCTGAAGGAATCGCGCGGTTCGTCTCGCGTATGAGGTACTCGATCTCTCGCTCTCCGGCGCTCACGCAATCGAGGTTGCCCGCGTAGCGTTCGTCGGTCGTGCCGATGAGAAATTTTTCGTCCCAGGGGATGATGAAGAAGGGGCGTCCGTCTTCGACGGCCTCGACGTAGAGGGCCGCGTCGGGCGCGTCCGGAAAACGGCGCACGACGATGTGGCTGCCCTTCGTGCCGCCAATCAGGTGCTCGCCTGCGGCGTCTGTCCTTTCGAGAACCCTGTCAACCCACGGCCCGGCGACGTTGAGGACAAGGCGTGCACGCGCCGCGTGCGTCGTGCCGCCGAGCAGGTCTGTGAACTCGACGCCGTGCGCCGCGCCGCCCTCTTCGATCAGGCGCTCGACACGCGCGTAGGTCAAAAGGGTCGCGCCCTGCGCGCGCGCGTCGAGCGCGTTCTCCACGGCGAGCCGCTCGGCGTACTCGGCCTGCGCGTCGAAGAAGAGCGCCGCGCCTTTCAAGCCCACGGCTTCGAGTCCGGGCGCGCGCCGCAGCGCCTCGGCGGACGTGAGCATGCGGTGATGCGGGAGCGACTTACAGGGAGAGAGCAGGTCGTAAGCGATCATCCCCGCGCGGACGGTGAGGGGGCCGCGCCGACGATTCGCGTAGAGAGGGATGAGCAGAGGCAGCGGGCGGACGAGGTGCGGCGCGACGCGGCGCAGCAAGGTCTCGCGCTCACGCAGCGACTCGCGCACGAGCGCCAGCTCGCCGTGTTCGAGGTAGCGCAGGCCGCCGTGAATCAGGCGCGTTGACCGCGCGGTCGTGCCGCCGCCGATGTCGCCCTTGTCGAGCACGAGCACGCGCAGGCCGCGCGCCGCCGCGTCGCGCGCGATGCCGCAGCCGTTAATCCCTGCGCCGATGATGATGGCGTCGAAGCGCGCGGCGGAAATGTCGTGCGGAATCTGTCTCGTCATCTCTACGGCTTGAGTAATCGTCAGCGAGCTTCTATTCTCGGACGGCGCACAGCGGTTTGTCACCGCGAGAGCGCGTTGCTTTCTTCTGAAGCATACCTGATTTGACGAGTGCTCTAATTCAAATGGTCAGGAGAATAATCCTAACAGTGTCGAAGCTTTCGGCGCGACGCAAAGGCGTCGGCGCATTCGCTGGAAACGTTTTGGTGTGCGCCTTCGCTTGCGCGTCGGTGCTGTGGCTGCCCGCGGTCGCGCGCGCGAACATGGCACAGCGCCTGCCCGCCTCGCGCCCCGGCGACGCCGCGCGCGAACCCTCCGGCAGCCTGAAACAGGTTCGCATACTGCGCGAGACGCTGCTCATAGACCTTCGCCCTTTGAAGGACTCGCGGCCCGCCGTCGTCGAGGCGACCTACCGCGTGCGCAACGACGGCGACGCACAGAGCCTCGAACTCGTCTTCGTCGCCGCCGCGCTGAGCAGGGAGAGCGCGGGCGCTTCGTGGGTCTGGCAGCACGGCGAGTGGATGCAGGAGGCCGGGCGCGCGCCTGCGGACGAGGAAGGCGGCGTGTGGCTCGACGGCCAGCCGGTCGCCGCCGCCGACGGGCCGGGCGACGGAGAGCTTCCGAAGGAATGGCAGCCGCCGCGCTCGACGCCGCCCCTCGAAGTCGGGCAAGCCGCGCTGCCTTACGCGGTGAAGAGCGAAGGAACTATCGTTTTCCGCGTGACGCTCGCGCCGGGCGAGCACACATTCCGCGTGCGCTACCGCGCGCGACCGAGCGCGTACTGCGATGACAGGACGCACGCCGTCTACTGGCAGCTCGGCTACGTGCTCGCGCCCGCACGCGAGTGGGCGAGCTTCGGCGGGCTGGACGCGAAGGTGTGGCTGCCCGCCGGTTGGCGCGGCGCGGCCTCGCCCGCGATGCGGCGCGAGGGCGAGGCACTCGTCGCGTCCTGGGACGCGCTGCCCGCCGACGCGCTGGCCGTCACCGCCCAGACGAACCTGAGTACGGGGGAAGATTCGGGCGCGTACTGGGTGCTCTTGATTTTCGCGGGCGCGCTCTTCACGGCGCTCTCCGTCTTCGTTGGCTGGAAGACAGGACGCTGGCTCGGTCGGCGCGGGCGCACGAGCGCGTGGGCGCTCCTGACCTCTCCGGTCGCGGCGTTGCTGCTCGTAATCTTCGCAGCCCTCGTCGCGTCCGTCATCGCCGCGCCGCGCGCGCCCGAACAGGCGTGCTTCAACGAGGTCGGCGGCTACGACTTCATCGTCACGTTCTTCCTCGGCGTCATCATCTTCATCTGGCACTTCATCATCACGCAGACCACGGCCTTCATCGCGCGCCGCCGCACGAACTTGAAATGATGAGTGCGGAGTGATGAATGGGTGTTGAGTGTTAGGTGTTAGGGAAGACAGCCCGGCACCCAGCGCCTAAAACCCAACACCCATTCATCACTCCTCTTCGCGCTCCCAATCGCGCGCGCGTGCGACGGCGCGGAGCCAGCGGCGGTGCAGGCGCGCGCGTTCGTCTTCCTTCATCTGCGGCTCGTAGCGGCGCGCGACCTTCCAGCGCGCGGCGATCTCTGCGCGGTCACGCCAGAAGCCGACGGCGAGGCCGGCGAGGTAGGCCACGCCCGCCGCAGTCGTCTCGGTCACTTCGGGAACCTCTACGGCCACGCCGAGGATGTCGGCCTGAAACTGCATGAGGAACGAGTTGCCGACCGCGCCGCCGTCAACGCGCACCTCCCGCAGGCTGATACCCGAATCGCGCTCCATCGCCCCGACCACGTCGCGCGTCTGGTAGCACATGCTTTCGAGCGAGGCGCGGGCGAGGTGCGCGCGAGTCGTACCGCGCGTCAGTCCGACGATTGCGCCGCGCGCGTATGCGTCCCAGTGCGGCGCACCGAGGCCCGCGAGCGCGGGCACGAAGTAGACGCCTTCGTTCGAGTCGAGCGTGCGCGCGAGCGTCTCGGTCTCTTCGGCGCGCGAGATGATTTGCAGGCCGTCGCGGAGCCACTGCACCGCCGCGCCCGTGACGAAGATCGAGCCTTCGAGCGCGTACTCCGCCGGCTCGCCTTCGATCCGCCACGCGACCGTCGTCAGAAGTCCTTCGCGGCTCGGCACGGGCGCGCGCCCCGTGTGCATCAGGAGGAACGAGCCTGTGCCGTAGGTGTTCTTCACCGCCCCTGCGGCGTAGCAAGCCTGCCCGAAGAGCGCGGCCTGCTGGTCGCCCGCAACGCCGGAGACGGGCAGGGAAGCGCCGAAGAAGACGGACGGGTCTGTCTCGCCGTAGATGGCGGACGAGGCTTTGACTTCGGGGAGCGACTCGCGCGGCACGCCGAAGAGTGCGAGCAGGTCGTCGTCCCACGAGAGCGTGTTGATGTTGAAGAGGAGCGTGCGCGAGGCGTTCGAGCAGTCGGTTGCATGCACGCGCCCGCCCGTCAGCTTCCAGACGAGCCAGGAGTCCACGGTGCCGAAGACGACCTCGCCGCGCGCGGCGCGTGCGCGAAGAGGAGGGCGTGTTGTCGAGCAGCCACTTGAGCTTCGTGCCGGAGAAATACGGGTCGAGCACCAGCCCTGTCTTCTCGCGCACGCTGTCTTCGAGGCCGCGCGCTTTCAGCTCGTCGCAGATGGAAGCCGTGCGCCGGTCTTGCCAGACAATCGCGCGCCCCACGGGTGCGCCGCCCGCGCGCTCCCACGCCAGCACGGTCTCGCGCTGGTTCGTGACGCCGACGGCGCGCAGCTCTCGCGCCCCGATGCCCGCGCCCGCGAGAGCTTCCTCCGCGGCGCGCAGACTCACGCGGAGGATTTCCTCCGCGTCGTGTTCGACCCATCCCGGTCGAGGGTAATGCTGCGTAAACTCCGAGTAGCCGCGCCCGCGCACGCGACAGTCGCGGTCGAAGATGAGGGCCGTCGTTCCGGTCGTCCCCTGGTCAATCGAGAGCACAAGGCCGTCCATTATTTTTCGCCACGCTCCTTTGTCCGCCGTCCCTTCAGAGTGTAATATACGTCAAAAGGTTTCGAGCGCGGGGCGGTTTCGGCGACCTCATCAAAGGAAGAATTTGGAGAAAGAGATAGGGAAATGAAAGATCACAACGACTTTTTCGACGACATCATAGACGTTGACGACGAGGCCGACGGCGAGGCCGCCGAGTACATTGACGAGGCGGACGGATTCGACGACGAGGCCGACGAGGAAGAGGATGACGACTCCACGGTCGTCCGCACCGCTCTGCTCCAGAAGAACGACATGCTCGCGCTGCTCTCGCTGAAAGCGGGCGACTCCGGCGGTCAGATCGTGCGCTTCGACCCGCGCCAGTCTCTACCCTCGATGCAGAGCTACGAGAGCGAGATGGAAGCCCGCAAGTGGTTCGCGCGCAGCCTCGCCACGAGCCGCAAGAACGGCTGGTCTGTCGTCTACGACGGCGAGCCGCTGGTCGGTTAAAGGTTAGGGGTTAGAGACCGGCAGGTTGTGAGTTGGAAATCTCGCGCCCTGAAGCGTTGGCCTTTAGCTACCTCTAGTCTCCAGCCCCTCTTAAATATGAACGCATCCCCCGACGCGAAGACGAAGGCCGCCACAGCTCTGGCGGCTTCTCTTTTTCTGGCCGCGCTCGGCGTGGGCGAGCACGGCACACGTCGAGCCGTCGCGCAGAGGCCGCACCCGACTGGCTCTGAAGTTGAGAGTTAGCGAAGCGACTCGGCGGACATAGAGAGTTGCACTCGGACGAACAGGGGAGAAGAGAGATGATTCTAGTCACAGGCGCTACGGGGACGAACGGAAAAGAGATCATAGGTCAGCTTCGGGAGTTGGGGGCGACGGGCGTGCGCGCTCTCGTGCGCGACCCCGCGAAGGCTTCTTTCATACGCGAGGCCGGGTTCGAGACCGTCGAGGGCGACTTCGACAGGCCGGAGACTTTGGATGCCGCGCTCGAAGGCATCGAACGCGCGCTGCTTTTGACGCCGCCCTCGCCGCAGACGTTCGAGCAGCAGCGTGACTTCATCGAGTCGGCGAAGCGCGCGGGCGTGCGCCGCGTCGTCAAGTTCTCGGCCTTCGGCGCGGACGCGAGCGCGCCCGAAGGCTTCGGCAAGTGGCACGGTCAGGCCGAAGATTATTTGAAGGAATCCGGCCTCTCGTGGACGATTCTGCAACCGAACTTCTTCATGCAGAACCTTCTCGGACAGGCGCGGCAGATAGTTGAAGAGGGCCGCATCTACCAGCCGGTCGGCGACGCCGCGGCGAGCTTCATAGACGTGCGCGACATCGCCGCGGTCGCCGCGCGCGCGCTCACGGAAGAAGGGCACGAGGGCCAGACTTATATCCTCACCGGGCCGGAGGCGCTTTCTTACAACGACGTGGCCGCGAAGCTCTCGGACGCGACCGGCAGGAAGATCACTTACGTCGCCATCACGCCGGAGCAGTTCCGGCAGGGCGTGCTCGCGGCGGGCCTGCCGGAATGGCTCGTCGGCGCGCTCGAACGCCTCAACGAAATCTTCGCCGCAGGCTACGCCGCCGAGGTGACGGACTGCGTCCGCGCGGTCGGCAAAAACGAGCCGAACACCTTCGAGCAGTTCGCGCGCGACTATGCACAGGCGTTCAAGGGCTAATGAAGGAGGGAACGATGAAGGCGATTCGGGTTCACGAGTTCGGCGGGCCGGAGGTCTTGCGTCTGGAAGACGTGCCGGAGCCGCAGCCCGGCGCGGGGCAAATCCTCGTGCGTGTGCGCGCCGCGGGCGTCAACCCTGTAGACACATACATCCGAGGGGGCGGCCATGCCGTCAAGCCGCAGCTTCCGTACACGCCGGGACTCGACGCGGCGGGCACGGTCGAGGCCGTGGGCGAGGGAGTCGAGCGCGTGCGCGCGGGCGACAGGGTTTACACGGCGGGGAGCTTGAGCGGCACTTACGCGGAGCTTGCTCTGTGCAGTGAATCGCAGGTGCATGCGCTGCCGGAGTGCGTGTCGTTCGCGCAAGGGGCTGCCGTGAGCACGCCATACGCGACGGCCTACCGCGCACTCTTCCAGCGCGCGCGCGGTGTGGCGGGCGAGACCGTGCTGGTGCACGGCGCGAGCGGCGGAGTGGGCACGGCGGCGGTGCAGTTGGCGCGCGCCGCGGGCTTTACAGTCATCGGCACGGGCGGCACGGACGAAGGCCGCAGGCTCGTGGCCGAGCAGGGCGCGCATCACGTGCTCAACCACCACGCGCCCGGCTACCTCGAACAGTTGACGGCGCTCACGGGCGGGCGCGGGCCGGACGTGATTCTGGAAATGCTCGCCAACGTGAACCTGAACAAAGACCTCGGCGTCATAGAGAAGGGCGGTCGCGTCGTCGTCATCGGCTCGCGCGGCGCGGTCGAGATCAACCCGCGACTCGCGATGGCGCGCGACGCGACCATCTTAGGGATGATGGTTTTCAATGCGACGCCGCAGGAACTGGCGAGCGTTCACGCGGGGCTGGTCGCCGGACTCGAAGCAGGGACGCTCCGCCCCGTCGTGGGGCGCGAGATGCCGTTGGCCGACGCCGCACGCGCCCACGAAGAGGTCTTGAAGCCGGGGGCCTTCGGCAAGATCGTTCTGATTCCGTGAGGCTCGTCATCGCAGAGACACAGAGGGCACTGAGACGGCACAGAGTTTTTGGTTTCCTCTGTGTAACCTCAGTGCCCTCTGTGCCTGCGGTGTTTGAATTACCTTTTGCAGGACGTTTAAGACTTGATTAAATTCCCTGCGCCCGAAGCGGCCTTCTTCAAGGGCACGGCGGTGATGTCGAAGCCGACGAGCTTGCCTTCAGGCGTGAACCTCACGTTCAACTCGTAGCCGCCGAGGCGTATGAGTCCCTCGCCGCGGATGACGGCCTCGTCCCTGCAAGGCTGACGCACGCGCGCCGCGTATGTGCGCGCCGCCGCGTGGCAGGCGAAGGCCGTGCAAGCCGTCAGGCAGGCGGCGAAAGCAATCATCTTCCAACGCTTGATCTTCATCTCGGAAGCTCCACTTCCCATCTCAGTCGTCACCCTGGCGAGGTCGTCGTTAATGTAGGCGTGCGACGTGTAAATGTCATCACGCGCGCGTAAAGAGAGGTAAAAAGTTGTAAAAGCCCTGTAAAAGCGGCCCGCCGGGTAGAGACGCGGGCGCGCGTTCCGTTGTATCGTATGGCCGGGCAAGTTTTCGCAAGCGGGGTTCGGGAGTCTTTGATGTCGAAGCTGCGCGCATTCTTCAAACGGCACGTCCTTCTGGTCGGGTTGGCGGCGGTCGTCGTCCCGCTGCTCTCCATCATCGGCCTGCAATACTGGTCGCTCAGGAAGCTTGAGAAGACCTCAATCGTGGCGGGCACGGTGGGGATGAAGAACTACCTCGGCGGCGTCTCGTCCGAGGTCAAGATGTTCTACAAGTCGAACTCCGAGCAGGCGCTCGCCGTGCCCGCCTACTCGGTCGAGGGCGACAACCTCTGCGACCTCAAAGACCACTTCCCGGTCTGCAAGGTCGAGGGCGCGAAGCTCGTCTTCCTCGCGGGCTTCGACGAGAAGGGCGAGGCGCAGACGCTCTTCTTCAACCCCCAAGACCTTTCGGCGCACGCTGGCGAAGTGCCGCCCGCGGAGGCCCGCGCCGTGCAGTTCGCCACCGCCCCGCTTCGCATGGCGCGCAAAGAGAACGTCTCGATGCCGCAGCCGATGGTCTGGATGGAGGATCACGACCCCGATAACTTCGTGCTTATCAAGGCCGTCACGGACGATCAGAAAGTCGTCGGCGCGACGGGCATGATCCTCGACCCCGCGTACTTCCGCGACGTGGTGCTGCCGGCGAAAATCAAGGAGTCGCTGGCGAAGTATTTCCCCGACGGCACGGACACAAACGTCATCGTCACGGCCTACGACGAGCACGACAACCCCATCCTCAGCTCGCAGAACGCGAAGGGGCAGAACGACGAGATCAAGACCACCCTGCCCTACTTCTACAACTACAAGGTCGGCATCCGCAGCCGCCACATGACGCCGGAGCAGTGGGCGCACTGGAACTTCAACTACAGCCTCTCGCTCTCGCTGTTGCTGACGGCGGTGCTGATCGGCGGCATCGTTTTGGCGCTTAGGACGGCCTCGCGCGAGATGCGTCTGTCGCAGATGAAGGCCGACTTCGTCTCGAACGTCTCGCACGAACTCAGGACGCCGCTCGCCTCCATCCGCGTCTTCGGCGAGTTCATGAAGCTGGGCCGCGTCGCCGACCACGCGAAGATACGCGAGTACGGCGAGCACATCGAGACCGAGAGTCGGCGTCTGACGCAGCTCATCAACAACATCCTAGACTTCTCGAAGATCGAGTCGGGGCGCAAGACCTACGAGTTCGAGCGCGTGCAGCTCGAAGAGGTCGTCGCCGAGACCCTGAAGACCTGCGAGGTGCGACTCAAACAGAGCGGCTTCTCCATCGTCTTCCAGCCGCCGGCGCGCACGCTCCCCGCAGGCATAGTTGACCGCGACGCCATCGCCCAAGCCCTCCTGAACCTGCTCGACAACGCTGTGAAATACTCCGAGCAGGCGGAGAAGAAGGAGGTCTTGGTGGGAGTCGGCGAGCGCGACGGCTGCCTGCAAATTTCGGTGACGGATCACGGCATCGGCATTGCGCCCGCCGAGCAGAAGAAGATTTTCGAGAAGTTCTACCGCGTCTCGACCGGGTTGGTTCATGACGTAAAGGGCAGCGGCCTCGGCCTCGCGCTCGTCAAGCACATCGTCGAGGCGCACCGCGGCACCATGACGGTCGAGAGCGTGCCCGGCTACGGCAGCACCTTCACCATCTCTCTGGCCGCCGCCGACGGCGTGGCCGACCGCGCCGAAACACAGAAGCCTCTGCTTGGGGGCGACGCGCCGGACTTGGCGTTGAATAAATCGGGAGTCTAGGAGTCCGGAGTCTGGAAGACTTGCTTAGACTCCGGACTCCCGGACTCCCGGACTTCGGACTGAAAAGAGATATGCGAAAAGTTCTCATCGTGGAAGACGATCAGGCGATGGCGGTCGCGCTGCGCGACGGCTTCAGCTACGAGGGTTACGCGGTGCAGGTGGCGCGCGACGGCGCGACGGGGCTGCAACTGGCGCGGGAGCGCGGGCACGACCTCGTCATCCTCGACGTGATGCTGCCACGCCTGAGCGGCCTCGACGTGTGCCGACAGCTCCGCAACGCCGGCAACGACACGCCCGTCATCATGCTTACGGCGCGCGGGCAGGAGATTGACAAGGTTCTGGGTTTGAAGACCGGCGCGGACGACTACGTCACCAAGCCCTTCAGCTTTCTGGAGCTGATGGCGCGCGTCGAGGCCGTGCTGCGCCGCGCGTCGAAGGCCGCCGAAGCGGTCGAGAGCGTCGCGTTCGGCGACGTGGAGATCAACTTCAAGACGTTCGAGGCGTCGAAGGGCGGGCAGACGATTGAACTCAGCCCGCGCGAGTTCAAGATGATGAAGTATTTCGCAGAGCACCGCGGCGAGGTCGTCACGCGCGACCAACTGCTCGACCACGTCTGGGGCTACGAGGGCCTGCCGCTGACGCGCACCGTTGACATGCACATCGCCAAGCTCCGCCAGAAGATCGAGGACATCCCTTCAGACCCGCGCCACATCATCACCGTCCACCGCGTCGGCTACAAGTTCACGGGATGAAGTGAAAGTCAGGAGTCCGCAACGCCGAAGGCTGAACTGAAAGACCTCTTGCATTCAGTTCAGCCTTCGGCGTTGCGGACTCCTGACTTTGTCCGGTCGGCCCGCTTGATTCTCAAAGGCGCTGCGTTCACACTCATGCCCGATGGAATCGGACTGCCCGCGCTGCGGCTCGAAGAATGAAATCGGCGAGTCACAGGAGTCGAACGCGCCCGCCTGCGCGACGTGCGGCGCGGCTCTGAAGCCTGCTGTGCGCGCGTCGCCTCTCCCTGCGCGCGCCGCGCCGGGCTACGACGGCTACGCCGTCGGCAGGCGCGTCCTGCGGGTCGCGCCCGCATGGATTCTGCTGTCGGTCGCGGGCTTCGTGCTCGTCCTGCTCTTCTTCAGTTGGGCGTCGCGCCCGGTTGGCAAGGCGGGCGAAACGGGCGAAGAGGTTTTTAAGAACGAGGCCACGAACCAGCCGCCCGCGCGTGACGCTCGCGCCGCGGGACAGGGGTCGAAGACGAGCGCGGCACGCGGCGAGGCCGTGCGAATGGAGTCGGGCGTGGGAGAGGCGGGAGCCGCGACGCCTGCGCTGACGCCGGGCGGCGAAGCGGGACAGGGAGCCTTCGCCGTGCAGGTCGGGGCGTTTGCAGACCTGAGCCAAGCGAACGAGCAAGTCTCGCGCCTGCGGGCGGCTGGCTTCGACGCGCGCGTCGAAGAGTCCGGCGCGGCCACGCGCTTCCGCTTTCTGGTTCGCAGCGGTCGCCTCGCAACGCGCGAGGAAGCGACGCGGCTCGCCGCGCAGCTCCGCGCCAGACGCCTCGCCGACGAGACCGTCATCGTCGAGCCTTCGGGATAACAAACTCGATACTGAAGCTCGTGCTAAGCGACGAGGACGCGCTTGCCGTTGGACTGAGGGTTCATGCGGCGCAGGGGCGAGACGAGCGCGCCGTAGGTTTCGGCGATGATGCGCTCCGCGCCGTCGCTGCCCACGGGCTTCGAGAAGAAGTAGCCCTGACCGTTCTCGCAGCCGAGCTTTTGCAGCAGCACGAGCTGCTCGTTCGTCTCGACGCCCTCGGCCACAACGTCCATGCCGAGGTTCTGCGCGAGCACGACGATGGTGCGGACGATCTCGGTGTTCTCGTTGTTCTCGCTCATGCGCGTGACGAACGAGCGGTCAATCTTGAGCGTATCAATGGGGAAGCGGTGCAGGTAGGAGAGGGATGAGTAGCCCGTGCCGAAGTCGTCTATGGCGAGCTTGATGCCGAGGGCGCGGAGCTGGCGCAGCATGTCGGTCGCCGTGTCTATGTTCTCCATGACGAGCGACTCGGTGATTTCCAGCTTGACGCTGCTGGGGTTGACGCCAGTCTCCTTCAGGATCATGGCGACCTTGTCAATGAGCGTGCTCTGGCCGAACTGCTTACTCGACAGGTTGACGGCGACGTAGAGCGGCGGGTCAACGGGGAACAGCCTCTGCCAGCGCTGCATCTGCTGGCACGCCTCACGCAGGACGACCTCGCCGAGCGGCACGATGAGGCCGGTCTCTTCGGCGATGGGGATGAAGTCCATCGGCGAGATGAAGCCGCGCTCCGGGTGCTGCCAGCGGACGAGCGCCTCGAAGCCTCGCAGCCGGAAGTTTTCGAGCGAGACGATGGGCTGGTAGTGGATCAGGAACTCGTTGCGCTCCAGCGCACGCCGCATGTCGGTCTCCATCTGGAGGAGGTTGATGGCGCGCGCGTGCATCGCTCGGTCGAAGATTTCGTAGCGCGCCTTGCCCGCCGACTTGGCGCGGTACATGGCTGTGTCTGCGTCGCGCAGGATGTCCTCGGCGCGCTCGTAGCCCGTGGACGAGGGCGCGATGCCGAGGCTGACGGTGGTGAAAACCTCGCGCCCGCTCAGGGTGAAGGGGACACTCAACTGCTGCTGGATGCGCTCGGCAACCTGCACGGCCTCGGTCTCCTCGGCGATGTCTTCGATGAGGATGACGAACTCGTCGCCGCCGAGGCGGGCCACGGTGTCGCCGGGCCGCAGGTTCTCTTTGAGGCGGTCGGCGATGCCGACGAGGAGCTGGTCGCCGATGGTGTGGCCCAGACTGTCGTTGATGACCTTGAAGCGGTCGAGGTCGAGGTAGAGAACGGCGAACTTCTGGTTATCGTTGCGGCGGGCGCGCGCGATGGAGAGCTTGAGGTGATCCATGAAGAGCGCGCGATTCGGCAGTCCAGTCAGCGCGTCGTGGAAGGCGTCGTGGTGGAGCTGCTCTTCGGCGAGCTTGCGGTCGGTGATGTCCTGAATCTGGAAGATGAGGTGGACGGAAGTGCTGTACTGGTCGCGCACCGTCGAGACGCTCCAGTGCACCCAGACCTCGTGGCCGGACTTGTGTATGTAGCGCTTCTCCATCTGCGACACCTGCACCCTGCCACGGAGCAGTTGGCCGATGTTCGAGAGCGCGGTCGGCAAATCGTCCGGGTGCGTGACGGAGAGGAAGTCGGTCGTCAGCAATTCCTTCTCGGTGTAGCCGAGTATCTGGCAGAGGCTGTGATTGACCTGAAGCCAGCGCCCCTCGGTCGAGACGAGCGCCATGCCGATGGCCGCAAAGTCGAAGGCGCTGCGGAAGCGGTCGTTCTCGTTGGCCTTCTCGCGCGCCTCGGTCGCGGGTGCCGCGGGCTTCTCGGAAGAGAACCACGCGCTGGCGACGAACCCCAGCAGGCACGCGGACGCCCCCGCCGCGACAGAGATGTTCGCGCCGAAGAAGCGGACGCCGGCGGCGGTCAGAAGCGCGGCGACGAAGGCTGCGGAGTTGCCGAAAAGCTGCCAGAAGAAGACGCGCGCGCCCTCGCGCCACGGCGATTGGTTGATGCGGTAGGAGACGCCGATGGTCGTCACCGCCGCGCGGATGAAAGACAGGGCCAGCACGGCGACGCAGGCCGCGCTGAGCGCCGCGCGCGAGAGGCTGACTGCCGGGATGTCCGTGATGACGCCGAAGGCGAGGCGCAGCGACCAGATGACGACGAAGGTCGCCGTCGCCGCGAGCGCCGAGCGGAAGGCGATGCCCTCCGCGCTCTTCTTCTCGGCGAGGGCCGAGCAGGCGGCGACCAGCGCGGCCAGCAGCACGGCGACCTCGCCGTCGAAGAGCAGCATCGCGAGGAAGACGAAGGCCGAGGCGATGGGAAAGTGCCAGCCGTCGCGCGTCGGCGTCCCGCGGTCGAAGCGCGAGGAGACCTGGACGGAGAGGAGCGCGAGCAACAGGACTGTGAAACTGAGTTGCGCGAACGGCAGCCTGATGAGCGCGAAGAGCGCCGCGCACGTCCCCAGGGCGAGGAGCGTGCGGACGAATTGCTGCGGGAAACGTTGGCCTTCCACTATCTCCATTGTCATATTCATTCGGGGGATATTTATCCGGCAGCCTCTCGCGTGACTGCCGCTCCCACCCTCCCAAGTCAACTCCGGTGCCAGAGGCCGCGCCGGAGCTTTGCTTTAAATCTCCGGCTAAAAAGTCTATCAGTGCGGAGAGATATGCTGGGTGTCACGGCCTTCTTCGGTCAGGATGACGATCAGAGGTCAAGCAATCTGACAGATGGGGCTTTGATGAGCAGGTCAATCAACGGGGCCTTGAGCCGGGGCGGGCGGTCAGGACGCGCCCGAAGCTTGCCGCAGGAAGAGAGCCGCAAGCGGCGAAGGCGACAACGCCTTACGAATTTCATCGTAGCATAACGCCGGAGGCTTTGTGGAGAAAAAAAATAGAGAGCCTGCCGGTGGAAGAAAACAGGCCCGTTCGCTCGACACTCGCGGTGTCGTTTCAGAGTCCTCCCGCAGTCTCCCAAGCGTAGTAGAGTCCGAAGGCGACGCTCACTAATCCCGTAAGGAGGCGGACGGGCGCGTCTATCCTCCGGAAGTGCGATGCGGTGAAGACGAAGGGCAGGGAGATGAGCGCGCTCATCAACATCATCCCGCCGATTGAGCCGACGCCGAAGATGAGCAGGTAGGCGAGGCCGAGCGCGCGCGACCCGTTCTTCAACACCTCCGTCAGCACCAGCAGCGTCAGCGCGGCAGACCCCGCCAGCCCGTGAACCACGCCGACGGCCACGGGCCTCCAGCCGCCTAAGCCCTTGTGTCGCTCGTGCGAAGGCGCGTGAGAGGCGGTCGCGGCGTGCGCGTCCGCGTCCTGGTGGAAGTGCAGGTGCGTGTGCGTGTGCCCGCCGTGCGTGTGCGCGTGGACGTGCACGCGCCGACGTTGGCGGAGCGCGAGGAAGAGGACGCGGCTGCCGAGGAAGATAATCATCAGCGCGACGGCGAACTCAAGGGCCGCGGCGACACGCGCGGGGATCGTGATTTCGAGAAGGATGACGACGACGCCCGCCGCGAAGAGCGCCGCCGTGTGCCCGATGCCCCACAGCGCGCCGACGAGCGCCGAGCGGGAGACGGAACGATGCTCGCTGACAATCGTCGTGACGGCGACGAGGTGGTCGGCCTCGGTCGCGTGCTTCAGGCCGAGGAGGAATCCGAGGCCGAGCGCGAAGAGGGGATAGTTCACACGCGCATCATAGAACAAAACGGCGGCGCGCGCCCATCTCAAAAAGCCGACTCAGGTTGATGCGATGAAGAGGTCTCAAGCACCGGCTGAAAGGTTCGACGCGGGCGGGTCGGGCGGTTGGCGACTTGTAAAGTGGGCCGACTTCGCTTATTAATTCTGGCAGACGATGAATCAAACATTAAGAAGGAGTCAGTAGGTTTTGAAGCGACTAGTCACGTCTCTTGTGCTGCTGGTCTTGTTTGCGATGAGCGGCTTGACGCAATCACGGAGCAAGCGGCGGACTTCCGCGCCGCCCCTGCCGTCCATCATCACCATCCACCAGATAGACTTCAGGAACTACACGTTCCCTCTGAACGGTAAATCATATAAGCTCATAGACGGGTTCTACGCGGAGAACACAGCGCCGGGCGTACAGTGGAGTCTGGGCCTCGTTGACGGCCCGTATTTCGGCGACCTGACGGGCGACAAGAAGGAGGAAGAGGCTTTCGTCCTGCGCTACGGTCAGGTCAACGCCCCCGGCACGGCGGAGGCGCGCGTCTACACGCTGCGAAACGGACAGGCCGCGCTGCTCGCGACGCTGCCTGTGGCCGAAGGGGTCACTTGCCGGCTCGACCACTACATCAAGATCGAAGACGGCATGCTCACGGTCGAGCGCGTTCACGGCAGCGGCGACCGCTGCGACTACACGGAGGCCACGCAATATCGCTGGGACGGGCGCGTCCTCATGCCCGTCGGCGCTCCGGCGAGGAATCAATGCCGGTGCATGTGAGTCTTACTTGAGACTAAAGCGGGCGGGGTTCGTATTCCACCCCCCGCGCATTTCTTCGGAGAAGCGGCCTTATGGACAACAGCACTAAAAAATATACCGAGACTTACGAAGTGAGAGTGACGCCGGGCTGCTCCGGCCTCGACCCGGACGCTCCTGACTGGGAAGTAGTGGAAGTCAAAGAGGGCAGCGCCGAAGTCGCCTGCGACAACCTGACCGAGGCCGAAGCCAAACACATGGCGGATATGTGGACCAGAAAACGAGACGAGGCGGAAGCCGAACCCTGACCCTTCAAGTTTTCAACGGAGCGGCCATAACAACGGCTACCCGTTTACCGGCTCATTTGAAGAAGCCGAGTCAGGGGCCGGACACGTAATCAACGAGCCTGAGCCAATCAATCTGTTTATCCGCGGTCATAAAGCCTGCGGTGAAGTCCTGCGTCCAGTTCGTTCACCTTGGCAGCATACGCTCGCTTGAAAGCTTCGTCTTTCTGCCGCGCTCCTCTGTCAATCGGCGTGATAATTTCACGACAGAAGCTGTCTCGGCCCGATGTGATTATTTATTACCATCTCAATGATGTCGTACCATTTGATATAGTCGCCAAGATTTTTCTCAACGATTTCTACCTCATCCGCGGTTAAAATACGGCCAAATTCCTCGCTGGCAACATTCTGAATATCAGCAACATTCAGGGAATAAACAATGCGTTTATTGTCTTCCATCTCACACCTCGAAAGTCTCAAAATCCAATTCCAATTTTTGACAAAGATCGGATAAAACTCGTACCCCTCTGTCTCTCGCGTAATGAGTTTCAAGTGTATACCCTTTATATTCTTCAGGGTAAAAGAACTGCTTCCCATTAGGATGAACAGGTGGCTGTTGATTTGTTATTATGAAACGTTTGGTCGTATTACCCCAAGGCATTGGAAGTTTTGATACGTGTTCTTTATCCACTAAGAAAATCAACACATCCCTCATAAGCTCTCTTAAAGTGTCCCGAACGAATACCTCACCATCAATTTTAATTCCGAGTTTGCCTGACATCCTTCCTTTAGACACTTCGGAAGTAGTGTAATCAATGATCCCTTCAGACATTAACGCGTCGTAGATTGAATCAAAAACATCAGAATATCTTTCGTAAAGCTCAGCGGCCAGCCTCTTCTCTTCATTCGTTATAGCCATTTTGATACCTCGGTAACGGAAGTTTAGATTCTTGATGTATTGAATAATGAAAGGCTTTACCTTCTCATTCAAATTTGGGTGGTCAAGTAGAGGAATAAGTATCTTATCATTCAGTAATTGATAATCCATACAAAACCATCTGCTATCACCTACCGTTTCTTTAGAATCTGAAAATAACCTTGGGACAAGGTAAATCAATAAATTCATATCATTGGGATGACTCTTGCTGATCCAGTCGGCATATCTTAGTGCCTGATTAGTGTTAACATGCGAGTCAATTTTCAACTCGAAAAGAGTGTTCATCTGTCCTTGTATACCAAGCTTAGTTTGATATTTGGCCGTGAGAAAGATGTCGAACCTGCCGACATCCTTTATGCTTGTTTCGGTCGGCACGTTTTCATTTGGTGTAACTTCAATGTTAGTGAATTCAATTATGGGTAAATTGCCTAATAAAAAGTCCTTGTCAAGATTACTACCCTTCAAGCACCGAGAATCAAATAGTAAGTAAACCATTCTCGTAAAAACATAGCTGCCGAGCAAATGAGACCCTTGAGCATCTAAAAGCCATCCCCAGAAGGCAGAATGCCACCGCTCATAGTGAACGCGCCCGACGATTTTGAAGATATTAGGCTCTGTCTGTATGTTTATAAACTTTATGAAGGCGGGATCGGAAACCAAACCTAGCAATCTTTGTGAGAATGGTTCTTGCCGCGACTTGTTTTTCGTCATGACTTTGAACTTAATAATCTCATGCCTTATCTAGTCGGCAATGTTCTTGCCGAAGCCGCTGCCGACTTGTGAGTTGAAGCGCACGACATCATTCGCGCCCAATTTCTTGAGCCTATTCTTCGCCCAATCCCCCGTCGGAACCATAACTTCCTCTTGATACATCTTGAATTTCTTCTGCTTCGTGAAATGCAGGCAACGCTCCCACGCGTCGCGGAAGCGGTTCGGCCACTTGCCCGGCGAACAGTTCTTCTTGTGCCAGATGTACTCTTCAGTCCACAGCCAGCCCTGACGCCTGAGCGCGAGTATCAATTCGAGCACGTATGTGTGCCGCTCGCCTCCGACGACCCGCTCCTTGATGTTGAGGACGAACGAGCCGTCGTCCTTCAGAACTCGTCTCAGTTCCGCGCCGACAGGCAGAAACCACTCGACGTAAGCGTCCGGGTGAATGCCGCCGTAGGTTTCTTTACGGCTGTCGGCGTAAGGAGGCGACGTGACGATTAAATCAACGCAAGCGTCGGGCATCATCGGCAACACTTTCAGGCAGTCGCCGTGGTGAAGCATGTTAATGGCTTTGTCCGGGGCAGCGTTCATCATACCTCGCCGGAAGTAAGAATCTGGCAGACGCATTGAAACTTAGAGCAAAGCGTCACACTTCTGCAAGTGAAACCGCGCGTCGGTGACGTTTGGGCGGCTTGGACACTTCGGCTCAAGAAAATGCTTGTCTCAAACGGCCCGCAGATGCTAAGTTCGATGTAGCCTATGCCGGTCGGGTCGTCCGACCGGCGGCACCTTCCGAACGGGCGGCCCCGAAACACATACCTACCCGAAGGGGTCTTCACGCCAAGCACAACAGAGCGAGCAAGGGACTTTGGAAGCAAGGGGAACGCGCCTGTCTATTCTCCCAAGAACGGAGGTTTCCTGTCTTGCAATCTCAACTGCGCGCAATCGTCGCGGGAATCGAAAACAGAGAAGTGGGTGAACTCCTGGATGGAGCCTTCTCCGACCTCAATCGCCTTCTGGGCTACATGGACGGCGTGGGGGCGGCAGTCCAACTCGGCGGGCCGACGGACGAGGCGATGTTTCTACTCGATGTCGTCCGCTCGGAAGGGCTGGCGACGGCGTGCGGTCTGGACTCCGCGTGTGCCAGCCTCGAACTGCCCGGCGACCTGTTCGATGAACTGGAAAGGATTGGCTTCGCGCTGAGGCACGAACTGAGGGCCGCGTTCGAGAGGATTCTGCACGGCCTCGAAGATGTTGGGGATAAGGCGGAGGCGCATTCCCGCCTCAAGGAGGCGCACGACCTTCTACGCAACTGCTTCCAGCAGTCCACCATCACCCTCGCCCGCGTCCTGGAACCACAGTTGGACGGCGCGCAACTCTTCAAAGACATCCGCACAAAGCGCGACAACTCTCTCAGGCTCTACGAAGACCTGAGTGCCCTGCTCCGCAGCGCGCGACACGCCCTGTGGCACAGCGGCCCCGCGTCGCAGCATCTGTTCGCCGAGCGGCTTGAAGACTTCCGCGAAGGGAGCATGCAGTACCTGATGCAGAAAGACCGCGACGCCTGCCTCGCCTTCATCGAAGACTTCGCTGCGGCCCAAAGGTTCGGCGGCGCGCGCTTCTTCCTGCATCGCTTCTCCTGCTACCTCGAACTCCTCCTCAAGCACGTCGGGATGCGCTCTGTGCTCGCCGCAGAGCCGCGGGCTGTCGCCGCCTGAAAGCCGGGCAGCCGCCGCGTTAATTCCGCGGAAGCGTGGGGCGGAAACCGCTTCCGCGACATCAGCCAAAGTCTTATCGGCGGAGAATTCTTTCGACCTTTCCGCCCGTCTCTGCGTCTTAACCTGCGTCGCCCTTTGTGTGGCCGTGCGCCGGGGTGGCGCGTTTTGCCTCCCCCGCTTCGGAACTTCGGGCACGGTCGAGTTCGTCTCTCCCATTCCGGAAAGATAAACAGAGGAGGATGTGTATGACGAAGAGACTGGCTGCATTAATTAGTTGCCTGATGTTGGTGTGCGCCCTGGCCGCGACCGCCACGACCGCGCGGGCTGCGGAGCGCGAGCGCCACCCGGAAATCCTCAAAGCGATCAGCGCGCTCGAAAGGGCGAGAGGAGAACTGCAAGATGCCGCGCACGATTTCTGCGGCCACAAAGCCGAAGCCGTCGAGGCGACCGACAACGCCATCCGGCAACTGCGTCTCGCGCTGGAAAGCGACCGCGCCGGGTTGGGGTCGCAGCGGTCTTGGTCGTCCGGTTTCTCGTTCGAGAACGCAGCCTACACGATGCCGGGTTCCGCCGAGCCGAGGGAGCGCCACCCGGAGATCAGGGAAGCGATCCGCGCGCTGGAACGTGCGAAGAATGATTTGCAGCACGCGGCGCACGACTTCCACGGCCACCGCGACGAGGCCCTTGAGTCGGTCAACCGCGCGCTGAATCAACTCCACGCGGCCCTCGCCTGCGACCCGCGCTGACATCACAGAGGGGCAATAAAAAACAGGGGCCGCTCTTTCGAGAGCGGCCCCTGTTTTTTATTCCAAGCTACATTTCGTGCAAGCGTTGGCTCCAGCAAGCGGATGTCGGCCATCGCAGGCTTCTGCTTTCAAGACTCACCGGGAAATGGTCTTGCTCAGGATAAAGGCGCGATGGCCTTGTTATGCAGCGTCAAAGAACGATTTTTGTCCTGTACTCAGAGTAAAGGTGGAGTAACGGAGTAAAGGTGGAGTAACGAAAAATTCATTCTTCATTGAAGTCACAGAACATTGGTTCATTAGTAAATAAATTTCTATGCGGAGAAGCGAAGCAGGTTTTGCAGCAGATTCCTGACCAGAGTGTTGACTGTGTTGTGACAAGCCCTCCCTACTGGAATCTTCGGAATTACGGTGTCAAAGGACAGATAGGATTAGAGACCCACCTACAAGCTTATATTGCAAGGCTCTGCGACATCTTCGATGAAGTGAAACGAATACTGAAGAGACGCGGAACCTGTTGGGTTAATCTTGGAGACACTTACGCGACCCTGAGTGGCAGCAAAAGCGACATGAGTTGGCAGCCCTTACTTTCCGAAGCAGCGAGCAAATACTTTCCCTTACGGCAACCGATAGCTGATGTGCCGAAAAAATGCCTCGCCAGATCCCTCTGCCCGCTTCTCTCTTGAGATGGTCAACCGCGGCTGGATTCTCCGTAACGAGATCATCTGGCACAAACCAAACTGTATGCCGTCGAGTGTCACGGCGGTTCCGATGTTCGATTTAGCATTAACGTATTCTCCCTTGTCACAAGGCAACAACCTCACCGTATTCGCCACGACTAATTTCCGCGGCCGACGGACGCCGTTCGGCATCAAGCGGCAGGATCGTCGTGCCCACATCTACATCATCGGCAAGACCGGCGCGGGTAAGTCCACGCTGCTTGAAACGATGGTCTGGCAGGACATAAGGCAAGGAAGTGGGATGGCGCTCTTGGACCCAACAACGAGACCGTCTTTGCTATGATAAAGGCTCGGTTCGGCGAGAGGCTGAGGAGCAAGACGCGCACGGCGCAGGTCAATGAACTGCTCTTAAAAGTCCTCTGTAATAACCTGTGCATGATAGTACAATGTGTCTTCAAGATGGGAATCGAGCCGGTGTTCTGGCCGGACGACTTTTCGGGTGAAAGTACAAACGACCCGAAACTACCCGATAAGTCATTTTTCGGAGACTTGTCGGGCAAGGCTGCTTGAACTCTGAACTTCTGAGCGAAGGCGGAAACATTTGAAACGCGCGTCGGAGCGCCGCGGACAAAAAAGTGTGGGCCGGCGGTCGAAACTGCCGGCCCACACTTGTCCCCCTTGTAAGATTCAGCCCGTTCGAGGCTGAATACGTTCGCGGCGAGGAGCTATTGCCTCTGACCGCCGCCGCCGCCGGACGAACCGCCGGACGAAGAGCCGCCGCCGCTGCCGCCGCTGCCCGAACCGCCACCGGACGAACCGCCCGATCCGCCGCCGCTCGAAGAGCCGCCGCCCGAAGATGACCCGCCGCCAGAGCTGCTGCCGCCTCCACCGCCTGTGCTTCCGCCGCCGCCCGATCCGCCGCCGCTCGAACCGCCGGACGAACTGCCGCCGCCGCCGGTGCCACCGCCGCCACCCGACGAGCTACCGCCACTACCGGATGAGCTGCCGCCACCGCCGCTTCCGGTCGAACCGCCGGAGCTTCCGCCGGAGCTTCCGCCGGAACCGCTACCGCCGCCCGAAGACGAGCCGCCACCCGACGAGCTGCCGCCGCCGGTCTCTTCCTTGTTGTCTGCCATAACGATCTCCTCCAACCTTTGGTGTTATGAGTTGAGCGCACGCATGGACGCCAGAGACCTTTAAGCACAAAGAGACAATGAGACAGTCTCGCGCATCCATCCGACCTTTGCCGTTCAATATGCGCGAGACTAAGACACAAGCTTTGTGCCATGCGCGTCCGACCGCGCCGCGCACGAGCTTTGGTTTTCGACTCCTCATTTTTGCCGCGCATTCGTCGCGCCTGCCTTCGGCGGCACGGGCGAGCGCAGGCGTTGGTACTATGCGAGCATTGTCGCCGCCACATTAAAGTCGTACACGCCGCGCCGAGAAAGCGTACAGGGCGCACGGCCACAACGTCCGGCAGCGCACACGGGAGGATACGGAAGGCGCGCGTGTTATAATTCCTTCACTACTCTGATGAGCCGAGCCGGAGTCTACATACACATCCCTTTCTGCCGCGCGCGCTGCTCCTACTGCGACTTCGCAACCGGAGCTTACGAAGGGGCGCTCGCCGAGCGATACGTCTGCGCCGTCGCGCGCGAGGTCGAGGCGTTCGCACACGCCGCGGCGTGCGAAGAGGTTGACACCATCTACTTCGGCGGCGGCACGCCCTCTTTGCTCACGCACGCGCAGGTCGCACGCATCGTCGAGGCCGTGCGCCGACGCTTCCGCGTCGCCGACGGCGCGGAACTGACGTTGGAGATGAACCCCGGCACGGTCAACGGCGAATCCTTGCGGGCTTTGCGCGACGCCGGCATCAACCGCGCCAGCTTCGGCGCGCAGACCTTCGACGAGCGCGAACTCAAACGCCTCGGTCGCACGCACACAGCCGACGACACGCGCCGCACGCTCTCGCTCTTGCGCGAGGCAGGCTTCTCGAACATCAGCTTCGACCTGATCGCGGGCCTGCCGGAACAGACGCTCGAAGCCTGGGAGCGCAACCTCGCAGAGGCGCTCGCGCTTCGCCCCGAACACCTCTCGCTCTATCTTCTCGAAGTCCACGAGGCCACGCCGCTCGCCGAGCAAATCCGGCAGGGGCGCTACCGTCGGCCCGACCCAGACCTCGCCGCCGAGATGTATCGAGTGATGGTCGAGCGCACGGCGCGCGCGGGCTACGAGCAATACGAAATCTCCAACTTCTGCCTGGCGGCCCGCGAGTCGTACCACAACCTGAAATATTGGACGGGCGCACCCTATTTCGGCTTCGGCTGCTCGGCACACTCCTTCGACGGTCGCACCTCGCGCTGGTCGAACGAGCGCGACGCGCGCACTTACGTCGAACTCATCGAAGAGAAGGGGAGCGCCGTCATCACGCGCGACGAGTTGGACGCGCGCGACCAAAGCGCCGAGGCGCTCTTCCTCGGCCTGCGCCTGCTCCGCCGCGGCGTCAACCTCTCGGAGCACCGCGCGCGCTACCACTTCGACGTGCGCGCCGCCTACGCCGCAGACCTCGCACGCTTCGACGAGGCCGGTCTTATCGAAATAAACGGCGACGTGCTGCGCCTGACGCCCGCGGGCGCTTTGCTCTCTAACGAAGTCTTCGCCGCCTTCATCTGATGGGGAACGAACTCAAAGCAGGCGACCGCGTGAGGATTAAGTCGGGCGTCTTCGCCTCGTTCCCCGGCAGGGTCGAGAGCGCGTCCGGCGAAGGACAACTGCTGACGGTGGCGGTCGAGATTCTTGGCCGCACGACGCTGCTCGACCTACAGTTCTGGGAGGTCGAGCAGATTGAGCCGCCACACGGGCAAGACGCTGACGACTCCAACAACTGACCGACGAGACCTGTCCATGTCTTTCATTGATTTAAGAAGCGACACCGTGACGCGACCGACGCCCGCAATGCGGCGCGCGATGGCCGAGGCCGAGGTCGGCGACGATGTGTACGGCGAAGACCCGACGGTCAACCGCCTGCAAGAACGCGCCGCCGAAATCTTCGAGAAGGAGGCCGCGCTGTTTGTCCCGACCGGCTCGATGGGCAACCAGATTGCCGTCAAACTCCACACGCGCCCCGGCACCGAGGTCGTCATCGAAGAGCGCGGGCACATCTACAACTACGAGATGGCCGCCATGTCCGTCGTCTCCGGCGCGCTCGCACGTCCCGTCAGGAGCGTTGACGGCTCGGGGCTTCTGAAGTGGGAAGAGATAAGGGCCGCGATTCGCGCGAGCGATGCGCCGTACTACGTCGCGCGCACCGGACTCGTCGCGCTGGAGAACTCGCACAACCTCGCGGGCGGCGCGGTCTTGACGCGCGAGCGCACCGAAGAGATTTGCGACGGCGCGCACGCGCTGGGGCTGCCCGTGCACCTCGACGGCGCGCGCATCTTTAACGCCGCCGTCGCGCTCAACGAATCGGTCGCCGCGCTCGCGCGCCCCGCCGACTCCCTGATGTTCTGTCTGTCGAAGGGTCTGGGCGCGCCCGTCGGCTCGATGCTCCTGGGCGCGCGCGGATTCATTGAAGAGGCCCGCCGCTGGCGCAAGCTCCTCGGCGGCGGAATGCGGCAGGCGGGCGTGCTCGCCGCCGCCGGACTGGTCGCGCTCGAAGAGTCGCCGCCGCGTCTCGCAGAAGATCACTCGAACGCGCGCCGCCTCGCCGAAGGCGTCGCGGAACTGCCCGGCGTGAAGATTGACCCTGAGCGCGTGCAGACCAACATCGTCATCTTCGACGTGGCCGCGACCGGACTCGCCGCCGACGAAATCTGCGCGCGCCTGCGCGACGCGCACGGCGTCCTTGCCTCCGGCTTCGGCGACTCGATTCGCATGGTCACGCACTACGACGTTTCGCGCGGCGACATCGAGCGCGCGCTCGTTGCGCTGCGCGCAGTAAGCAGTGAGCGGTGAGGGCGGCGAGCAGTTGAAGCGAACTGCTCGCCGCCCGCAAACACCCGCCGACTGCTCACCGTTTACTGCTTACCGCTCACTATGGCGAAGTCATTCATCATCGCGATTGACGGGCCTTCGGGCGCGGGCAAGTCAACTTTGGGTCGAAGGCTTGCGCGCGAGTTGGGACTGCTCTACATAGACACGGGCGCGATGTATCGCGCCGTGGCTCTGGCCGCCGCCCTTGAAGGCGTCGGCGCGTCGGATGCGGAACGCGTGGCCGAGGTCGCGCGCCGCGCCTCGATTCAACTTGAGGGCGACCCGGACTCTCCGCGCGTGCTGCTGGACGGGCGCGACGTGTCCGGAGAGATTCGCGGCGAAGGTGTGGGCGGCGCGGCGTCCGTCGTCTCCGCCATCCCCGCCGTGCGGCGCGAGATGGTGCGCCGCCAGCGCGAGATGGGCGCGCGCGGCGGCGGCGTCCTCGACGGGCGCGACATCGGCACGGTTGTCTTCCCTTCGGCGGACGTGAAGTTCTTCCTCACAGCCTTACCGGAGGAGCGCGCTCGCCGACGCTTCGACGAGGAGCAGGCCGGGTCGCACGAGCAGAGCTTCGCCGAGACGCTCGCCGACATCAACGAGCGCGACCGGCGCGACTCCACACGCGACGATTCGCCGCTCCGCATCGCCGACGATGCCATCGTCATAGACACCACAGGGCTGCCCATCGAAGAAGTCTTCACACGCATGCTTCGGGTCGTGCGCGAGCGACAGGCGGGCGGGCGGCAGGGCGAAAGTTCGGCTTGAGCGTGTCGGGAACAGGCCACATAATCTCGACGGAGGTGAGATAACAAATGAAGCTGGCTAGATTCTCATACAAGGCCGAAGCGAAGTGGATTCTGCTTTTGGGTCTTGCGCTTCCGCTCCTCGGCGCGCTCCTCTGGCTCTTCATCCGGCTCACCCGTTAAGTTTATGTTTACGGGCATCATCGAAGAGTTGGGGCGCGTCCGCTCGGTCGAGCGGCGCGGCGAGGGCGTGCGGATGACGGTCGAGGCGCGCGTGGTGGCCGAAGGGACGCGCGAGGGCGACTCAATCGCGGTCAACGGCGTGTGCCTGACGGCTCTGGACGTGCGTAAGGATTCATTCGCGGCGGACGGCTCGCGCGAGACCTTGCAGCGCTCGACGCTCGGACTTTTGCGCGCAGGTTCATTCGTCAACCTTGAGCGCGCGGTGACGCCGGAGACGCGGCTCGGCGGCCACATCGTGCAGGGACACGTTGACGCGCGCGGTCGCTTCATCTCGGCTGAAGAGCACGGCGGCTCCTGGACTGTGCGGGTCGCGTACCCGCCGGAGGTCGCGCGTTACCTCGTCTTCAAAGGCTCGGTCGCCGTCGAAGGCATCAGCCTGACGGTCGCCGGTCTGATGGACGAGTACTTTGAAGTTGCGATCATCCCCAAGACATGGGCCGTGACGAACCTCTCTACCTTGCGCGCGGGCGACCCCCTCAACCTCGAAGCCGACATCATCGCCAAGTACGTCGAGCGCATCCTCTCGTTCGGCGAGCGTCAGGGCGCGGGCGGGCAGGAGAGCGGCTCGCCCGGCGTCACCCTCGAAAAGCTCGACGAACTCGGCTTCAAGTGAGCGACCCGGAGTGCGCCGCCGCCTCACCTTTCCGCGAGAACTGCGAGCACCTGTCCGGTGGCGGACAGTCTTGCCGCAGATGCTGCGCCCCGCAATGCGTTCGCAAAAAGCCGCGCTTTCAGGTAACATACCCGGCGACTTCAAAAGCTCTCCACCGTCGGTTTTTGGTCGAAAACGCAATGCCTTTTGCTTCCATCGAAGAGGCCGCCGCTGAGTTGCGCGAGGGCCGCATGATTATCATCGTGGACGACGAGGATCGCGAGAACGAAGGCGACCTCGTCTGCGCCGCCGAGAAGGTCACGCCCGAAGTCGTCAACTTCATGGCGACGCACGCGCGCGGCTTGGTTTGCATGCCTCTGACGGAGGAGCGTTGCGACGAACTGCACCTGACGATGCAGGTTGCCGACAACACATCCTTCCTCGGCACGGCCTTCACCGTCTCCATCGAAGCGCGCAAGGGCGTCACCACAGGCATCTCGGCTTCAGACCGCGCAACGACCATACTTACAGCCGTTGATCCGAAGACTCGCCCGCAAGACCTCGCGCGACCCGGCCACGTCTTCCCCTTGCGCGCCAAGAAGGGCGGCGTGCTCGTCCGACCGGGCCAGACCGAGGCCAGCGTGGACATGGCGCGCATCGCCGGACTCTACCCGGCGGGCGTCATCTGCGAGATCATGAACCCCGACGGCACGATGGCGCGGCTCGCACAGCTCGAAGAGTTCGCCGCCAAGCACGACCTCAAGATGATTACGGTCGCCGACCTCGTTCGTTATCGCATGCGGAAGGAGATGCTCGTGCGCCGCGCCGTCGAGGCCGACCTGCCGACCGTCTACGGCCTCTTCCGCGCCGTCGCCTTCGAGAACGTTCTCAGCGAAGAAGTCCACCTCGCGATGGTCATGGGCGACGTGGGCGGCGACGTTCCCGTCCTCGTCCGCGTGCACACCGAGAACGTGACGTGCGACATGTTCGGCTCGCTCATTGACGACACCGGCTTCCAACTCCACGCCGCCCTTGAGCGTATCGCGGCGGAGGGGCGCGGCGTCGTTCTCTATTTGCGCCAGCGCCACAACAACCTCGACCTCGTCCACCAGCTACGCACATACCAGCTCATGCAGGAGCAAAGGCTGTCGAAGGAAGAGGCGAGCGTCGAGACCGGCTACGGCAAAGACCGCGACTACGGCGTCGGCGCGCAGATACTTCACGAGCTGGGCCTGCGCCGCATACTGCTGCTCACGAACCACCCGCCGCGGGTCTCGGCGCTCGAAGGCTTCGAGCTGGAGATCGTCGGCAACGTGCCGCTCGGAAGCCCCGCGCGCGTCGAGAAGAGCGTTTGAGAATTGCAGGAGGCCGAGCCGAATTCCGTGCGGGCTTGAGCGTGTGTAGTAAGTTTTTAACCACAGAGGCGCAGACTCAAGTTAGGATAGTTTCAGGCTCTCCTTCAGATTCTTCAGCCGTCAACTCCCCCGGACGGCCTTTCACGAAAAAGAGCTATGCCCGCTGACCAGCACGACGAGCCACCCGCTCAGCCGACACCCGAATTGCCGGACGACGCGACCGCGCCGACGCCGGGCGAGGGCCGCAACGCCGACGCCGCGCGGCGTCGCGGCTGGCGTCGCGTCGTCAACCGCCGCAACGCGATGTGGACAGGTCTGGTCGCGGTCGTCGCGATCGTTGCGCTGGCCTTCGTCCTCTTCGTGCTCTACCGCAGCGGGCGTTTAGACCGCATCATCGCGGGCCAGATCATAGGCACGCTCGCCGAGTACAACATCCGCGCCGAGATCGGCTCGTTCACGGCGCAGCTCGGGCCGCGCACGGTCGAGATTCGCGACCTCAAGCTCTACAACGCCGCGACCGGCGCGCAGATCGGCAACATCAGCCGCATTCAAGCCACCGTCCGCGTCGAAGACATGTGGGCTTTGAGCTTGCGCCGCAACGTCAACCTCGAAGACCTGAAGGTCGAGCACCCGGAAATCTGGGTCACATACGACGCGCAGGGGCGCTCGAACTTCGCAGACCTCAAAGTCCCGCCGCCTGACCCGAACCAGCGCATCCTCTTCGCTTACTCGACGGCGCACGTCGAAGTCACGGACGCCGTCGTGCACTACGACGACCGCCGTTACGACATCAACGGCGAGGCGCGAAACGTCCACGCCGTCGTCCGCCCCGAAGACCCGAACGCGCCCGCCGCGAGCCGCGCCAACCTCGTAGACCTCTCGCTCTCCGGCTCGACGTTTACGACCGCCGGCCACGCCGTCAACCCCGTTGACATAGAACTGCACGCGCGCACCAACCAGACGCGCGCAGACATCAGCGACCTCACCTTGCGCTCGCCCGTCGCGGAGGCGCACATGTCGGGCGCGCTCGACGACTGGCGCGCGCTTCGTTACCACATGCAGGTGAACGCCGTCGTTGACCTCACCGAGACCTCCGACGTGCTGCAACTTTCGACGGCGATGCGCGGCACGGGCCGGTTCGAGGGAACCGTGTCGGGCGAGGGCGACCAGTACAAGGTCGAGGGCAGCGTCGCCTCCGACGCGCTGGCGGCGGACGGCGTGCGCCTGAAGGCTCTGAACGTCAACGCCACCGCCACGGGGCAGGGCAAGTCTTACGAGGCGCAGGGCAAGGCCGTCGCGGAGCTTCTGACGGCGGGCGACTTCCAGCTCAACCTTGTGCAGATGGTCGGCGGAGTCACGGGCACGGGCACGGACTTCCGCTGGCTCGGCGAGCTGCACGCCGCCGCCGCGCGCAGCGGCGCGACCGGCATCACGGGACTCATACTTAAAGACGCCGTGGCCGAGATGCGCGACGGCGAGCTTTCGGGCAGCGCACGAGACGCGTCTGCTTCCACGGTCGTCGCGCAGGGCGCGCGCGTCGGCGGCGCGCAGGGTGCGGGCGTGCGCTTTGCGCGCACGGGCGACGGCAAGACGAGCGTGAAGGTCGCAAGCGCGCGCGCAGGCTCGGTCGTCGCAAACGGCGCGGCGTTGAGTGGCGTGCAGGCTTCGGGCATTGACGCGACGATCAACCCGGACTCGTCAGCGAGTGTTGTGGTCGAGCGCGTGAACGTCGGCGGCATGCAGGCCGCAGGCGTGCGCACGGGCAGTCTCAACGTCGCTGGCGTGCGGCTCACAGTCTCTTCGGGCGGGCGCGTCGAGGGCACGACGGAAGACATCAACGCGGGCACGGTCGCCTTCACGCCCCCCTCTGCCGTGAAGGGCGGCGCGGAGCAGCAAGGCCGGGCCGACAATGTTCGCCTCGCGCGCCCGCGCTTCACGCTTGAGCCGGGCGGGCGGTATCGAATAACCGCCGACCTCTCTGTGGGCGGTGGCGTGCTCGGCACGATGAATCTGGGACGCGCGCGCGCGGGCGTAGTGGCGACGAACGGTCAGATTCAACTCAACGACTTCGCCGCCGACATCTTCAACGGGCACGCGCAAGGAAGCGCCGTCATCGCGACGAGCGCGCGCGCCTCTTCGAGCGTCAGCGCGAGCTTTGAAGGCGTTGACGCGGGTGGTCTCGTCGCTCTGCTTTCCGGCAACGCCGTGCCGCTGACGGGTGCGGCTACGGGCAAGGTTAACCTGAGCTTCCCCGGCACGAACTTCAAGGCCGCCACGGGCCGACTCGATGCGACCTTTAGCGGCGCGACCGGACGTGACGAGTCGGCGCGAACGCCTCTGACGGGCCAACTCGCCGTGACGGCGGCGCGCGGCGTCTTCAACGTCGAGCGCGCAGACCTTCGCGCGGGCGCGACCGAGTTGACGGCGACGGGCCGCTTCTCGTTTCAGGGCGGCTCAGACCTCGCCGTCAACCTCAACTCGACCGATGCCTCGGAGTTCCAGTCCGTCCTCTTCTCGACGGGCCTCGTGCCTTCAGTCGAAGAGAAGGCCAAAGACTTCGGCATCCAGTTGGCCGGTGCCCTGCACTTCAACGGCACGATGACGGGCGACCTCGGCTCGCCCATCGTCAACGGCCACTTCGATCTCGCGTCGCTCACGGCACACGAACGCGACCTCGGCTCGCTCTCAGCCGACATCGCCTCGAACGCGACCGAGACGCGCATCAACAACGGGCAATTGCGCGAGGCGGGCGGCGGCGGCGCGACCTTCACCGCCGTCATCCCGCGCGCGGGGACTGACAACATCTCTTTCGACGCGACGCTCAACGGTGCGAACGCGGGCGGCCTCGTCGCCGCGCTCGGCCTCGGCGGCAAGACCGTCAGCGCCGATAGTCTCGCGGGCCTCGGCCCCGCGTCCGGCAAAATCAGCGTGACGGGCTTCCCCGGCGCGATGTCGGGCAGCGCCGACCTGAGAGTCGCCGCCGGGCGCATCGGCTCTCAGCCTTACGACGAGATCGTTGCGCGCGCCACCTTCAACGGCTCGACCGTCAACCTCGAAAACTTCGACGCGCGCATCGGCGCGGGCCACGTCACGGCGACCGGCGCGGTCGAGATCGGCAAGACCGGCGCGAACGGACTGCCCGGCGTCAGCGTCAGAGACTTCCGCGTGCAGGGCGCGGGCGTGCCGGTCGGTCTGCTCGCGGGCCTCTCCGGCGCGGCCAACCTGCCGCAGTTGTCGGGCACCGTGGACTTCACGGCCACGCTCTCCGGCAACCCGCTCGAACCTGCCAGCCTGCGCGCCGAAGTGAACGCGCAGGGGCGCGACCTGAGCGTCAACGGACAGTCCGCCGGACAGCTTACGCTCGTCGGGCACATGACCGCCGATCAGAAGTTCGTCGTTGACTTGACGACGGGACTGCTCGGCAAGCCGCAGGTCGTCCACGCGACCGTTGACCTTGCGGGCGAGAACATGCCCGCCACAATTGAGACGACGCTCGACGGGGCAGACCTGACGCCGCTCTTCGCCACGCTCCTGAACAACCCGAACGTCCACGTGACGGGTCACGCCACGGGCACGCTCCGCCTGAGCGGGGCACTGATGAACGACGAGGGCGCGTTCTCCGCCGACGCGCTCAACGGTCGCGCCGAGTTCACCGAGTTGACCGTGCAGGTCGAGGACGTGCCGCTCACCGCCGAGAACCCGCTCGTCGTCACCTTCACGCCGCGGCAGGTCACGTTCGAGCGGACGCGGTTTACGGGGCCGGGCACGAACATCACCTTCGGTGGCCAGGCGGCCATCGCCGCGGGCGGCACGAACGACGCCACCATCAACGGCGACCTCAACATGCGCGTCCTCTCGAACGCGCGGCAGAACTTTTTCCTCTCCGGCGTCGCGCACATAGGCGTCAATCTCGGCGGCAAGTTCGAGGCCCCGCAGATCACAGGCACGGCCTCGGTCGCGAACGCCTCGCTTGCGCTGCTCGTTTCGGACGAGCGCCTGACGGCCACGGAGATCAACGGGCAGGTGCGCTTCAACGCGAACCAGGCGAGCATCGAGACTCTGACAGGACGCCTCGGCGGCGGGCGCTTCTCGGTCGCGGGGGGCGCGCTGCTCGCGGGCTTCGTGCCCTCGCAGTTCCGTCTCACCGCGCACGGCGAGAACGTGACCGTGCCGTTTCCGACGGACTTCCACACGACCGCCGACGCCGACCTCGAAGTTCGCGGCTCGCTCGAATCGCAGATCATCGCGGGCAAAGTCAACGTCCGCCGCGCCGAGTATACGCAGAACATTGACCTCGCAGACATCATCAACCGCCGCGCCGAAGCGCCCATCACGGCGGGCGGCGGCGGCACCGGACTTTTCGGCGGCACGACCACGCTCGACCTGACCATCCAGGGGGAGGACGCGCTCGTCGTGCGCAACAACCTCGCCGACGTGGTCGGCTCGGTGAACCTGAGAGTCAGCGGGCCGATGGACGACCCGACCATTTCGGGCCGCATCGCGGCGACGCGCGGCACGCTCGCCTTCCGCAACGACCGCTACGACATCCAGCGCGCCGTCATTGACCTGCCGCCGCGCCCCGGCGCAGACCCCGTAGTCAACGTTCAGGCGCAGTCGGACATCAAGGGCTATCGCGTCACGGTCACGATGTCGGGGCCGCTCTCCGGCGGCCTGACGACGACGGCCACGTCCGACCCGCCGCTGCCGCAGGCCGACGTGATCTCGCTCATCACGACGGGCAGCCTCTCCGGCGGCCCCGAAGGCACCTCGACGCTCGCGCAGACCGGACTGGGCACGGCGACGAGCCTCCTGACCGACACGCTCATCAATGCGCCCGTGCAGCGGGCCACCGACAAGCTGTTCGGCCTGAACCGCTTCGAGTTCGACCCGCTCATCTCCGGGCGCGGCGGGCAGAGTCCGACGGCGCGTCTCACCGTGGGCCGCCAGGTCAACCGCAACCTTGCGATCACCTACTCGACCAACGTGACGGGCGAGCCGAACCAGGTCATCGCCGTCGAGTATCGCGTCAGCGACCGCCTCTCGTTCATCGCGCAGTACCAGCAAGGCTCGACCGACACGCTGCGCTCGCGCAGCAACAACTTCAGCTTCGAGCTGCGCTTCAGGAAGAGATATTAGCCGGGAGGCCGCGGCCCGCGCGGGGCACGTGGCCGGGAAATTTTAACAAGCAGGGTCAGGTTAATTCGTGGGCATTCGCGGTTTCGGTTTCGTCGTTCTTGTTCTGCTGCTGCTCGCGCCCCGCGCGGGCGCGAAAGACTCGCCGCGCCTCGCGCCCGACCTGAGTCGCTACGAGGGCCGGACAATCGAGAGCGTTGACGTAAGCGTGGAGGACGCCTCGGTGGACGAGGCGGGCCTCGCGGAGTTCCGCGCACGCCTGCGCGTCGCACCCGGCAGGCCTTTCTCGTCGGTGCTCGTCCGCGAGTCTCTGCAAAACCTCTTCGAGACGCGCCGCATCGCCGACGCGCGCGTCGAGGCGCGCGACGTGCCCGGCACGGTCGGCGCGGGCGGAGGGCCGCGCGTCGCTCTGCGCTTCATCATCCGCCCGCAGGTCGTGGTCGCGGGCGTGACGTTCGAGATCGGCGCGGACTTCGGTGCGGAGATTACCGAGGACGAGCTGCGCTCGCGCGTCACGCTGCTCGAACCGGGCAAGCGCCTGACCGATCAACTGCTCAGGGAGAACGCCGACGCCGTGCAAGCCTACCTGCGCGACCGCGGCTTCTACCGCGCCGAGGTCACATACTCCCAGCAGCTCGACCCGACGCGCACGCGCGCCACCGTCCTCTTCAATGTTAACCCCGGCCCGCCCACGACCGTCGGGCAGTTCAACATCCAGATCAAGGGCTTCGACAACACAAACGGCTTCGACCCGGCGACCGTCCAGCGCCAAATGAAGTTGCAGGCGGGCACGCATTTCACGCAGGCCGCGCTCGGCCAGGACGTGTCGAGCGTCCGTCAGGCCATCATTGCGAAAGGCTACCTCGCCCCGCGCATCGAGGAGCCGGGCGTCAGTCTCAACTCCGCCGCCAATCAGATTAACATCACGCTCACGGGCGCTATCGGCCCGCACGTTGACGTGCGCGTCGAAGGCTATCAACTCAGCGACAAGCAGCGACACGACCTCCTGCCCATCGAGCGCGAGGGCACGATTGAATACTCGGCCATCGTCGAGGGCGCGCGCCGCATCAGGAACCAGCTTCAGCAGAACGGCTACTTCTTCGCCGACGCCGAGGCGACCTGCGCGGTCACGCCGCCGCTCGCGCCGTCGCCCTCCGCCGCATCGCTCCCACCGGCGGCGGGCGGCGAGGAGGACACCTGCCAGCTCCTCAACCCCGACGAGTTGGTCGGTCGCAGCGTCCAGATCACCTACGACGTGACGCGCGGGCGGCGCTTCAAGCTGACCGACATCCGCGTCGAGGGCACGAACAAGCTCTCGCTCGCAGACGTTTCCGGCCTGCGGACGCAGAAGGCCAACGCGCTCGGCATCGTCCCGCTCCTCGGCTACGGTCGCGGCTACACGAGCGAAGACGCGCTGGAGCACGACCGCGGGATCATCCAGTCGCGCATGCGCGACATGGGCTACCGTCACGCAGACGTTTCCGTCCGTCAGGGCGTCTCGCCCACGAGCGACAACCTCATCATCACCTTCGCCGTCACGGAAGGCCCGCTCACGCGCGTCACCCAGATCGAGACGCGCGGCAACGAGATTTACACGGGCGCGCAACTGCGCGACGTGCGTTGTCCCTTGAACCCTCTGCCCGACGAGTCGTGCCTCGTCGCGGGCGGCTCCTTCTCGCGCACCGCCGCGCGTTCCGACGGCGAACGCCTGCGCGCCTACTACTCGAAGAACGGCTACGTTGACGCCGACGTGCAGCTCGCCGTGGACGAGCTGCCCCTCGCCGCCAACGGCGACGAGCAGGTGCGCCTCGTCTACAACATCAAGGAGTCGGAGAAGGTCTTCATCAACCACATCTTCGTCAACGGCCTCGTCAAGACGAAGAAGGAGGCCGTGCTCGAAGCCATCCCGCTGCGCGAGGGCGAGGTGCTCCGCGGCGACGACCTCGCCGAGAGCGAGCGCGTGCTGCTGAACTCGACGGACGCGTTCCGGCAGGTGCTCATCCGCACCGACGACGCGGGCCAGACCGCGGGCGGCTTCCGCCGCAAGGATGTCATCATTGACATCCAGGAGAGCAAGTCCGTCACAACCGAGTACATCGTCGGCTACTCGACCGACACCGGCCCGGAGTTCGGCTTCGAGCTGCGCGACGCGAACCTCTTCGGCCAGCTCCGGCAGGGGAACCTGCGGACGCGCTTCAGCACGCTGCAACAGCTCGCCCGGATCGAATACATAGACCCGCGCTTCCGCCGCTACGGCGAGAAGAAGTTCGCGCCGCTCACGCTCTCCGTGCAGTATCAGCGCGACACCTCCGTCACGCGCTTCTTCCGCACCACCATAGACCGCGGCACCAACGGCATCGTCCAGCGCTTCGACCAGAACGGCAAACTCATTGACGAGTTCGGCCAGAGCGTCAAGGAGCCTTCGATCAACCGCTTCACCATCAGCCTTGAGACGCAGCGCGACCTCGAACTCGAACTCACGCCTTCGGGCGCGCAGCGCAAGCGCAGCACGCTTTTCCTGCGCTACAACTACGAGGACGTGCGCCTCTTCAACATCGGCAGCCTTCTCATCGCCAACGTGCTACGGCCCGACCACGCCGTCCGCCTCTCGCGCTTCGGCGCGAGTTTCGCCCGCGACACGCGCGACCGCCAGTTCGACCCGACGCGCGGCGACTTCCTCTCGGTTGACTACGCGCTCGCCCTCAAACAGCTCGGCGGGAACCTCTCCTTCAACAAGATGTTTCTCACCTATCGTCGCTATCAGGCGGTCAACCGCCTGCGTAACACCGTGCTCGCGGCCAGCGTGCAGCTCGGCATGGCGAACGTCCTCAGCCCCGCAGACCGCAACGGCAACGGCGTGATTGACGACCCCGACCGGCGGCTTCCGATCAGCGAGCGTTTCTTCACGGGCGGCTCGACCTCTCTGCGCGGCTTCAACTTTCAGGAGGCGGGGCCGCGCGTCGTCGCGCCCTTCTGCACCTTCGGCCCGCAACCCGGCCCCGTCTCGAACACGAACCCGCCGCCCGCCTTCCTTCCGCCGTGCGGCACGTTCCGCGACCAGAAGGGCAACCCCGTCACGGTCAATCCGTTCACCGTGCCCATCGGCGGCAATGCGATGGCGGTGGTCAACCTCGAAGCGCGCGTCGGGCTGACGCGCGACCTTCAGGCCGTGCCCTTCTACGACGGCGGCAACGTCTTCGACCGCACGCGCGACCTCTTCCACCCCGGCAAGTGCGAGGCGGGCCGCGACCCGAACCTCTGCCAGAAGTGGACGCACACCGTCGGCTTAGGATTTCGACTGAAGACGCCGCTCGGCTCGCTCGGCGTGGACTACGGCTACCTGCTCAACCCGCCGCAGTTCGTCATCCCGCAGTTCGGCGGCGCGACGGCCATCCAGCGGCTCCGGCACGGCCAGATCAATTTCCGCTTCGGGCAGACGTTCTAAAGAAGGCAAACCGCTCTCGCGGAAGGCAAAAGTGAAAAGGCAAAAGGCAAAAGAAGGTGGCGTGATGAGAGAAGTCTTGAGGAAGAAGAAATCAGGCGCACGCGTGTCGCGCGTCGCACGTGCTGCACGCGTCGTGGCTGCTCTTTCACTTTTGCCGTTTGCCTTTTCACTTTTGCCTTCGCTTGCGCGCGGGCAGGAGGTGGTTGACCGGATGGTCGCCGTCGTCAACGGCAGCGAGTTGATAACGTACTCAGACCTCCTCTGGCAGCTCGCGCTGCAACCCGACGCGCCGCTCGACCGACCGCGGCAAGAGGACTTGCGCCGCACGCTCGACCTGCTCATCAGCCAGCGCCTCGTCTTGCAGGAGGCCGCGAAGCTGCCGCACGTCCACGCCACCGACAAGGAGATAATTGACGCGCAGACCGAACTCATCAACCGCTTCCCTTCGCGCGAAGAGTTTCAGCGCCGCCTCGACCGCGTGGGCCTGACCGCAGAGCAGTTCAGGGAGATCATCCACGACCGCCTCGACATGCAAAATTACCTCGACTTCCGTTTCCGCTCCTTCGCCGTCGTCACCTCGAAGGACGTTGAGGACTACTACCGGGACGTGTACGTCCCGCGCCTCCGGCAGCAGACGCCGGGGCGCATCGTCCCTCCGCTCAAGGATGTTTTCGACGTGCTTCAGAAAGAGATAACCGAAAGAAGGGTCGAGTCCGACACCGACGACTTCCTCGAACAGGCGCGCTCCGTCGCGCAGATCACCATCCTCGACCCCTCGCTCGCGGGAGATAAGAACGGCAGCAGATAGCCTTCGGGGAAAGGCTCGGACGCGGGAAGCGGCAGAGAGACGGAAGGCAGCCTTTCAGGCCGTCGCCGGCATCTTTTCGGTTGAGGCGCGCACGGGGTTTCCGCGTGCCGGTTCGAGAGGAGCGTGGCTTCGGATGTGGCGAAGAGTAGCTAACCGAAACAGACGCGGGCCGCGTCTGGGGCTGGCGCTGTCGGGCGGCGCGGCGCGCGGCATCGCGCACGTCGGCGTGCTCAAAGTTTTCGCGGAGGCGGGCCTGCGGATTGACTGCGTGGCCGGAACCTCGGCGGGCGCGCTCGTCGGCGGCGCGCTGGCCGCCGGCATGTCGCCCGCGGAGATTGAGGAGATCGGTCGAAACTTACGCTGGCGCGACCTCGGTCGGATGACGCTCTCGCGCCTCGGCGTCCAGTCGAACGCGCGCACGGAGGAGTACATACGCGCGCGCTTCCCCGTCACGCGTTTCGAGGAGCTGGCCGTTCCCTTCGCCGCGGTCGCCACCGACCTGCGCACGGGTGCGGCGGTCGTCATGCGCGACGCGGGCGATTTGGCCGTCGCCATCCGCGCGAGCTGCGCCGTGCCCGGCTGGTACGTGCCCGTCACGGACGAGCACGGGAGGCAGCTCGTTGACGGCGGCCTCGTCGCCAACCTGCCCGTCTCGGTCGTGCGCTCGCTCGGAGCCGAAGTCGTCGTGGCCGTTGACGTGAACTACGAGGGCGCGAAGTTCCTCGGCCCGCCCACGTCCTTCGTCGGCGTGCTGCTCCAGTCCTTTCTCCTCGTGCAACACACGGCGGTCGAGCACCAGCGGCGGTTGGCGGACGTGTGCATCAGCCCCGCGGTCGGACACCTCCGCTGGGATGAAATGGAGCGCGCCGGGGAGTTCATCGAGGCGGGCGCGGAGGCGGCACGCGCCGCCATCCCCGCCATCCGGGAACTGCTCGAACCGCAGCCCGCAGAAGACTCCGGCTGGTTCTCCTTCCGCCGCACCCGCGACAGACAGGCTGCGAAAGACTGAATCCTCCCCACACGAAAAAATCGGAACCGCGAGCATGGCGAGCCGGTGTGCCCTTCGCAGGCAATTCGGCGCTCTGAAACTTCGGTGCTCTGCGGCTACAACCTGCCTGCTACGGTTCGCGGCTCTGTTTCCTCCGACTTGCTACGGCTCGCAGTTCTGTTTCCGCCGACTCGTTTCAAAACGCGTGGCTCGCCCGTCTCAGCCGACGCCTCGTACTGAAAGCGGGCGAGAGCCGCGCGGGTCAGGGGCGCGCGTGGCCGCGTCGGAAATTTTTAAGTCTTTATCGAGTCGCAGCTTAGAAAGTCGGGGGATGAAGATTAAGCGGCGGGTCGTCGTCGGCACGATCATTGCTGAATAGGTGTGCGAACGGAAGCTGTAAGAACAAGGGGGCACGAGAGCGATGAGAGAGATGGCCGACAATTTAATGAAGCTTTTCGCGATCATCATGCTGATGATTACGCTCGCCGTCTCGACGGCGGCGGTTTCGCAGATGTTCGGCTGAAGCGAAGGCACGGGCCGCGGCAGTTTATACGCACGCAAGCCCGGAGCCTCCCGCCTGATTTCTTCAAAGAGAATTTCGTGGCGATTAGTCATTTAGTCCTGACACGAGAAAGGGAATCGAGAACCCCGCCCGCGGCGGGCGCGACCACGCGCCCTCAAGGGGCGGACTGTTGCCGACGAGCGGACAGAGAGCAATGGCGACCGAGCTTACAGCGGAACACGGGCGGCGGTTGCCTTCAACCAAGCGGGCGAACAGCTTTTCACGTCCGCGCTCGCGCCGACGGCTTTTCATCAAGCGCGCGCTGTGCGTCGTCGCCGCGCTCCTGTTCGTCTCGTTCGTCGCCACGACCGCGGCCTTCGCCTATCTTTATTCTCGCTACTCGAAGATCGTTGACCAACGCCTCGCCTCCGGCTACCTGACGAGCCGCGCGGGAATCTACGCCGCGCCGCGTGTCCTGCGCCCCGGCCAGAAACTAACTGCCGAGCATCTTTCGGAAATCCTGCGCCGCGCAGGCTACGTTGACGGCGAGGCGAGCCGCGTCTGGAACGGTCGCTTTTACGTTGACGGCGACGGCGTCGAGATTCGTCCGACCGGCGCGGGCGAGACGGCGGCGGCGCAGGGCTTTAATGTTGTGCACATCGGCTTCGACCGGCGCGGGCAGATCGAATCAATCACGGGCGACGGCGCGCGGCTCGCGTCGTACACGCTCGAACCCGAGCCGCTCACCGCCGACGCGGGCGAGAAGACGGCCTCGCGCGCCGCGCTCTCTTACGACGAAATCCCGCCCGTCGTCGCGCGCGCGGTTCTCTCCATCGAAGACCGGCGCTTCTTCGAGCACGGCCCCGTTGACTTCTGGGGCATCGCGCGCGCCGCCTTCAGTTGGGGGCAGGAAGATCAGGACTTCAAGCAGGGCGGCTCGACCGTCACGCAGCAGCTCGTCAAGAACACCTACCTGACGCCGGAGCGCACGTTCCGACGCAAGTTCCAAGAGGCCGCGCTCGCCTCCGTCATCGAGGGCCAGATGTCGAAGAAAGACATCCTCGCGCTCTACTGCAACGAGATTTATCTCGGCAGGCGCGGCTCGATAGCCGTGCGCGGCGTGCGGCAGGCGGCGCGCATCTTCTTCGGCAAGGAGCTGCAAGACCTCTCGCTCGCGGAAGCAGCGACCATCGCCGGGATGATTCAAAGCCCCGCGCGCTACGCGCCCGACCGGCATCCCGACAAAGCGCAACTGCGCCGCAACACCGTGCTCGCGGCGATGCTCCGCGACGGCGCGATCACGCCGGACGAGGCGCGCGCCGCAGCGAGTGAGCCTGTCAAGGTCGCCCCACTCGAACACGCCGACGCCATCGCACCCTATTTCATTGACTACGCCAGCCGCGTCGTCGAGTCGCGCCTGCCGCCCTCGGCTGCCGAATCGGGGCCGAGCCAACGCGTCTACACGACGCTCGACCTCGACCTTCAACAGATCGCCGAAGAGTCAATCAACAATCAGCTCGCGCGGCTCGAAAAAGTTTTCAAGGGCAGGCGCAGGCCGCAGGCTGCGCTCGTCGCGCTCGACCCGCGGACGGGGCACGTGCTGGCGTTGGTCGGCGGCGACTCCTACGCCGGGTCGCAACTCAATCGCGCCACCGACGCGCTCAGGCAGCCCGGCTCGGTCTTCAAGCCCGTCGTCTACGCGGCGGCGTTGGAGAGCGGCATCTCGCCCCTCACGCTCTCGACCGACGCGCCGCGCGAGTTCACATACGACGGCGGCGCGAAGTACCGGCCTGCGAACTACGGCGGCAGCTTCTCGATGCACGACGTGACTTTGCGAACTGGCCTCGTACACTCGCTCAACGTCGTCACCGTTGACGCGGCGTTGCGGACGGGCCTTGCGCGCGTCGCCGCGCTCGCCGAACGTCTGGGGCTGCCGAGGCCGCAAGCATACCCTTCGCTCGCGCTTGGCACGACCGAGGCCACGCCGCTCGAAGTCGCCACGGCCTACACGGCCTTCGCTGGCGGCGGTCGCATCGTCAGACCAAACCCGGTGCTGAGAGTCGAAGGCGTGGACGGCGCGAGCATGCTCGAAGAAGATAACGGCGGCATGCTCGAAGGAAGCAGTGCCGACGCGCTCAACGAAAATGGTGCGCCGTCGCTCGCAGAGAACAACGCCGCCGCCGAGCAGGTCTTGAAGCCCTCGACCGCGTACATGCTGACCGACATGCTCTCGGCGGTCATTGACCACGGCACGGCGCGCGCGGCGCGCGGCGCAATCCGCGGCGTCGCCGTCGCGGGCAAGACCGGCACGTCGCGCGATGGCTGGTTCGCGGGCTTTACGCCGAACCTCGTCTGCGTCGTGTGGGTCGGGTTCGACGATGGCGAGGAATTGAATCTGACGGGCGCGGACTCCGCTCTGCCCGCGTGGGTCGAGTTCGTCCGCCGCGCCGTCGAGCTTCGGCCCGAACTCGGCGGCCAGAGCTTTGAACGCCCGGCTTCGGTCGTGACTGTGGATATTGATCCCGACACAGGGATGCTCGCCTCGCCTTCGTGCCCGCAGCACGAGAGCGTCGTCGTCGCGCCCGCCTTCGTGCCCGACCACGAATGCTCGCTGCACGGCGACCCGTGGGGCCTGCGCGCACTCGCCGCGGCGTCGCCCGCCGAACAACCTTCGCCCGCTCAAGCTGCCGCAGCGGTTGATGTGCGAGATGTCGCGGAAGGCTCCTACGCTCCGACCACGCCCGCAGCCTACTCGACGCGACGCGACGCGGGCGCGACTCTCATAGAGGCTGCGGTCAGAGAGGCGAAGCTGACGAACGGCGCAGGGCGCGCGACGCAGATCGTCACAGGCGGCGACGGTCGGCGACGATTGACGAACGACCTGCGCGTTATCCCGTAGCAAGAAAGCAAAAGTAAAAAGGCAAAAGGCAAAAGGAGGGTGTTAGGTGTTGGGTTTTGGGTGCTGGTGAGATTCAATTCGCCGGAACCTATCACCCAACACCTAACACCCTTCTTTCGCTTTCTATTCCCGGCGCTCGAAGACGACCTGTGCGACGGCGTGCTCGGAGGTGTGCGAGAGTGAGAGGTGGGCGTGCGTGCAGCCCAACGCGTCGAAGAGCGTGCGCGCGTGGCCGCTGAGTTGGAGAGATGGTGCGCCCGCGTCGTCCGAGGTGACTTCGACGTGATGCCAGGAGAGGCCGTCGCGCCAGCCCGTGCGGAGTGCTTTGAAGGTGGCTTCTTTGGCGGCGAAGCGCGCGGCGTAGTGTTGGGCCGACGCCGCGCCGCGCGAGTCGCAGTAGGCGCGCTCCTCCTCGGTGAAGACGCGCTCGCCGAGGCGCGGCGTGCGCGCCAGAGCTTCACTGACGCGCCGGATTTCGATAATGTCTATGCCGATGGAGACGATCACAGCGGAAACTGAAATTGCGCGCGCGGGTTTCGCCTGGCGTGAAGGCGAGGGCGGCGTGCGCGCGCTCGTCTGCGAGCCGCTCGAACGCGAGGGCTTCGAGAACGCCTTCTCGACGCGCGGCGGAGGCGTCAGCCCCTTCCCCGAAAACTCCCTGAACCTCGCCGGCTTCGACGAGGACTCGGCGGAGAACATACGCGAGAACCGCCGCCGCTTCGTCCAAATTCTCGGCGACGGCTGGACGCTCGCCGCGTGCTGGCAGGTGCACGGCTCGGAAGTGCGCGTGGTGCGCGATGCCGAAGACACGCAGTCCGAGCGCGAGCGCTGCGACGCTTTGACCACGCGCGCGCCGGGCGTGCTGCTCGGCGTCAAGACCGCCGACTGCGTGCCGGTGCTTCTGGCCGACGCGCGGCGCGGCGCGTGTGCGGCAATCCACGCGGGCTGGCGCGGGACTCTCGCAGGGATAGTCGGGCGCACGCTCTTGCGGATGCGCGAGGAGTTCGACACAGACCCGTCGGACGTATGCGCGGCCATCGGCCCGGCGGCGCGCGCCTGCTGCTATGAGGTCGGCCCGGAAGTCGCCGGCGCGTTCCGCGCAAAGTTTTCAAGCGCCGACCGGCTGTTCACGCCCACGCACGACGGGTACGCGCTGGCCGACATACAGCTTGCGAACCGCGAACAGCTCGTCGCCGCAGGCGTCTCGGCGGGGCGCATTCACACGCTGCCGCTCTGCACCATCTGCCGCCCCGAACTCTTCTTCTCCTACCGGCGCGAAAAGAAACTGTACGGGAGGACGGGACGACTCCTCTGCGTCATCGGTCGGCGGGCCAAGTCCGTCTGATGTCGAGTCTCGCGTAAATCAAATTAATCACAGAGACGCAGAGCGCACAGAGGAAGCGCAGAGGATTTCTCTGTGAAAGCTCTGCGCCCTCTGTGCCTGCGGCGGTTAATTACACTTTCGCTTGACGCCCGATACGGCATAGTCAAACGGTCAGCCTCTTCTCCTGCGACCGCCGCCGCCGAAGTATTGCCCGTTGATGTGGTTCACAGGCGTGTCGCGCCCGACGATGGCAATGGGCAAGGTCAGTTCGCGCGTCGCGGGTGGGAAGCAGACCTCGTCGTTGCAGCTCTGGAAGCGGACGCTGACGCGTATGCGCGCGACGCCCTGCTCGTAGTCGGCGGGGACGCTCACGTTGAAGCGGGCGATGGCCCGCCCCTCGTAAACGGCGAGCCGCTCTTCGGGCGTGCCGTCGCCGAAGCGGAACGCGCGGACTCTGCCCACAGGGTAAGCGACCGGCGTCACCTTCAGGCCGCGCGGCGCTTCGACCTTGACCACGGTCGGGACGGCGTACTTGCCGAGCGGGCGGTTCGAGTTGACGTGCAAGCCTTCGGGGATGTCCAAAACGACGGCGGCCTGGAAGGTGCTCGCCTGCTGTGCCGGGTCAACCGAGAAGAAGCCGTTGATGCCTACGGCGCTCGACTGCGCGGGTGCGGGCGACGCGGCGGCGCTAGTCGCGGGGCGCGCGGGCGCAAGTTGCGCCGCGGCGAAGAGCAGAACGAGGAGCAGGCGTCGGGTGATGTCTCTCTGGTTCATATCTGTTCCGTTGTGCGTCTGGAAGTTCGGCGTAGGGTAATTCTACACGCGTGCGGTCGGAATTCGGAAAACCTCTCCTGTGATTCGAGACAACTGATACGGATCATTCAAGACAACTGATACAGGCCCGACTGATTCACGTCGGGGACGCCGCGGCGCGCGGCGAGTTGGCCGCAGGCGGCGTAGATGTCGCGCCCGCGCGGGCGGCGGACGAAGGCTTGGACGCCCTTCGATTCGAGCACGGCCTTGAACGCCTCGACGCGCTCCTCGGAAGAGGGGCAGTAGGGCAGCTCGTCCGCAGGGTTGTGCGGGATGAGGTTCACTTTGGCGCGGAGCTTGTGGCGGTTGAGCAGGCGCGCGAGCCGCCGTGCGTCGTCGTCCGAGTCGTTGACGCCATCGAGCATGACGTACTCGAACGTGAAGCGCTCGCCGGGCTTGAGCGACGCTTCAAACTCCTTGCAGGCGGCGAGCAGTTCTTTGAGCGGCCAGCGCCTGTTGATGGGCATCAGGCGGTCGCGCAGCTCGTCGGTCGGCGCGGCGAGCGAGATGGCGAGGTGCGGTCGGTCTGCCGTCTGCGCCAGCTCCCTGATCTTCGGAACCACCCCGGCGGTCGAGACCGTGACGCGGTTCGGCACGATGTGGAGTCCTTCGCGGTCGGCCATGATTCGCAGAGCCTTCATCAGCGGCTCGAAGGCGAGCAGCGGCTCGCCCGCACCCATCGCGACGAGGTTCGTGCCGCGCGGCGTCGGCGTGCCCGTGCCGTAGGCGTCGTTCAAAGCGATGACGATTTGCTCGACCATCTCTCCGGCGGTGAGCGTGCGCAGGAGTCCGAGCCGGGCCGTCAGGCAGAAGTCGCACTGGAGCGGGCAGCCCGACTGCGAAGAGAAGCAGATGGTATCGCGACGCTCTTCGGGGATGAAGACGGTTTCGACGGGAAAGTTGTCGTGCGTCTTCAGAAGGTAGCGGCGCGTGCCGTCCGCGGCGACGTAGCGCGACTCGACCGCGAGCGTCGAGGCGGTCGCGCGCTCCGAGAGTCGCGCGCGAAATTCTTTCGGCAGGTCGGTCATCTCCTCGAACGAGCGCAGGCGTCGGCGGTTGAGCGCCGCGAAGATTTGGCGACCGCGGTACGCAGGCTCGCCCGACTCCTCGACGAAGCGCTCCATCTCAGCCTTCGTCAGCCCGTTCAGGTGTGTCGCATCTGTCATCACTCATCCGATTCTACAACGCCGCGCACCGACAACGCAGCCCGCCACCTCGCGCGTGCGGCCCGCGCCGAAATAAGCTATAACACCGCGAGCGCGGCCCAACGGCGTGCGAAAACTGTTGGACGCCGCGCGGCGCGGCGGAAGATAATGAGGCCGACTCGCAGGGGTTCGCATCCTGCCAGCCGACGAGAGGGAAGTGGCAGTGACCTTTAAGACGCGTCTCAAATTTTGCCTGCTGCTGGCGCTCGCGTGCGCGGGGTGCGGCGCGGCGTCGAAGGCTTCGCAGGACGCGCGCGCGTCGGCGAACCAGGCGCGGGCCGCGCGGCAGCAGGCGGACGTGCCGCATCCTTCGAGCGGCTCGCCGTTCCTGGACAGGCTCGTCGAGGCGGCGGTCGAGCGGACGAGTCATCAGGTGCGCTACGACGCTTCATACTTCCGTATCAGTTACCCGAACGGCGACGTGCCCGCCGAAGTAGGCGTGTGCACGGACGAGGTCATACGCGCGTATCGCGCGGTCGGCGTGGACTTGCAGAGGGAAGTGCACGAGGACGTGGAGCGTGCCTTCGACTCGTACCCGCACAAGTGGGGTCTGAAGAAGACGGACGCGAACATAGACCACCGACGCGTGCCCAACCTGATGACCTTCTTCGAGCGGCAGGGCGCACAGCTTCCCGTCACCGATGACGCGCGCGACTACAAACCCGGCGACCTCGTGACCTGGGACTTGAACAGCCAGATGACGCACATCGGCATCGTCGTCAACGTGCCGTCGGACGCGGACGCCAACCGCCTGCTCATCGTCCACAACATTGGCGCGGGGCCGCAAATGGAGGACGTGCTCTTCAACTGGAAGATCACGGGACACTACCGCTACACAGGGCCGAAAGAAGAAGGCAAAAGGCAAAAGTGAAAAGGGCAAAAGTGAAAGACGATTCTTCGCGCGAAGCGCGTCCAGACTTTTGCCTTTTGCCTTGTTAGTTTTGCCTTCCCCCTGGGCTGAATCCTCGTATGACTGGAAAGAAGTTGGAGCTTGCACACGGCATCGAGGTTCGACCGTCGGCGATTGACGGCAAGGGCTGTTTCGCGGTCGTGCCTTTTCGCAGGGGTCGGAAGATCGCGGAGCTGACGGGCGAGCGCGTCTCGCGTGTCGAAGCGGCGCGGCGGATGCGCGGCAGGCGGCGTTTGCACATCTGCGCGATTGACTCTTACTGGGGCGTGGACAGCAGCCGCGGCGGCAACGGCACGCAGTACGTCAACCACTCGTGCCAGCCGAACGCCTTCCTGCGCGTCACGCGCGGCCACATCCTCATCTTCGCGCTGCGCGACATACGCCCCGGCGAGGAGCTAACGCTCGACTACGGCGTGACCTATCACCCGGACACCAAGCGCTGCCTCTGCGGCACGAAGACGTGCCGCGGCACGCTCAACCGTTTGGAGAAGTGAAAGCTACAGACGTGCCGACGCTCGAAGACTACGGCTGGAATGAACAGTTCGCAGAGGCGTTCGCGCCCTTCGCCGCCGAAGGCTTTGAGGCGGGCCGCGTCTCGCTCCAGCACAACCGGATTTACATGCTCTACACGGCGGCGGGCGAGACGTGGGCGGAGATCACGGGACGGCTGCGCTACCTGGCGCGCGGCGCTGAGGACTTGCCCGCGGTCGGCGACTGGGTCGTCATCCGGCGCTCCGCGGAAGAGGGCAGGGCGAAGATTCACGAAACCCTGCCGCGCCGGAGCAAGTTCGCGCGCCGCGCCGCGGGCCGCGAGACCGAGGAGCAGATCGTCGCGGCCAACGTGGACACGGTCTTCCTCGTCTCCGGTCTCGACCGAGACTTCAACCCGCGCCGCGTCGAACGCTACCTCATCATGGCTTGGGAGAGCGGGGCCGAACCCGTCGTCGTCCTCAACAAAGCAGACCTCGCTGACGAAGCGGAAGAGAAGCGGGAAGAAATTGAAGCGGTCGCGCCGGGCGTGCCCGTGCTGCTCCTGAGCGCGAAGCGCGGCGAGGGCGTCGAACAGTTGATGCCCTACATCGAGCGCGGGCGCACCGTCGCGTTGATGGGGTCTTCCGGCGTCGGCAAGTCCACAATCGTCAACCGGCTCTTAGGCTCCGAGGTGCAGCGCACGCAGGAGGTTCGTCTCTCGGACACGCGCGGGCGGCACACGACGACGCACCGCGAGTTGTTCCTGCTCGCGTCGGGCGGCCTCGTCCTCGACACGCCGGGGATGCGCGAGCTGCAACTGCTGGTGAGCGAGCGCGGCCTGCGTGAGACCTTCGAGGAGATCGAGGAGGTCGCGTCTCGTTGCCGCTTCGGCAATTGCCAACACGAAGGCGAGCCGGACTGCGCCGTGCGCGAAGCTTTAGAGGCGGGCGCGCTCGACGCGGCGCGCTACGAGAACTACCGCAAGATGCAGGCCGAGATGCGCCACGCCTCGACGCTCGTGGATCAACGCAAGGCGCAGGAAGAAAAGTCGCGCGTCAAGCGCATCCACCGCGCCTTCAACAAGACGCCGAAGCGACGCTGACGCGGAAGGCAAAAGGAAGGCAAAAGAAAAAGGCGAAAGGCAAAAGAGGAGAAGGCAGACAGCGCGTCTCTCATCAACTACTGAGGATGAGAGACGCGCTGCTTGCCGTCTTAACTTTTGCCTTTCGCCTTTTTACTTTTGCCTTCGGCTTACTGTCTCATCCCGCCGCCGGTTGCTCCGCCCTGCGCGGCGGGGTGGCCGTCGGCGTCAACGAGGTTGATGCGGTTGCCGAGGTCGTCGAGCGAGCGAAGCCCCTGCTCGATCTTCGAGCGGTCGCCGACGATGACGACGGCCATGCGGTCGGGCTGGAGGTAACGGTTGGCGACGCGGCTCACATCTTCGAGCGTGACCGCCTGAATGCGTTCGAGGTAGCTGTTGAAGTAGGTGTCGGGCAGATCATAGGTGACGACCTGCTCCAACTGCGCGGCGATCTGGTCGGGCGTCTCGAAGCCGCGCGGGAAGCCGCGGACGACTGACTGCTTCGCCGAGTCGAGTTCGGCCTGCGTCACGGGTATCTCGCCGCGTATGCCGCGCAGCTCCTTCATGAACTCGACGACCGACTCTTTGGTCGAGAAGCCTTGCACGGGCGCGGCGGCAGTGAACGGCCCCGCGCCGCGGCGGAAGCTGAACGCGGAACTCGCGCCGTAGGTGTAGCCCTTGTCTTCGCGCAGGTTCATGTTGATGCGCGAAGAGTTCGAGCCGCCCAGTATTCGATTCATCACGAGCAGAGGGAAGTAGTCGGGGCTGGAGCGCGGCACGCCGACCTGCCCGATCTGTATGACAGACTGGACGGAGCCGGGGCGGTCAACGAGGTAGATGGCCCCGTGGTCGCGCACGGCGGGCGCGGCGGAAACATCAACCGCCGGGACGTGCGCGCTCTTCCAGCCCGCGAAAGCCTTCTCCAATTTCGCCACGACCTGATCGGGCTTCACGTCGCCGACGACGATGAGCGCCGAGTTGTTCGGGCGGAAGTAGGTTTCGTAGAACTTCCGCACGTCGTCGCCCGTGATCGAGTTGAGCGAAGCCTCGTCGCCTCCGAGCGGATGACCGTAAGGGTGGTTGCGACCGTAGAGCACCGTCTGGAAGACGTTGCCGGCGATTGATTCGGGCCGGTCGCGCTGCTGGCGCAGGCCGACGAGCCGCTGCGCGCGCAGACGCTGAAGCTCCTTGTCGGCGAACGAAGGGTTGGTGATAACGTCGGCGTAGATGTCGAGCGCCGCGTCGAGGTGGCTCGTGAGGGTGCGCAGGGAAGCCGTCGTCGAGTCCCAGCCCGTGCCGATGAAGACGGACGAGCCGATGCGCGCGAGCTGGTCGGAGATGTCGAGCGAGGAGCGCGTCGCCGTGCCCTCGTCCATCATGTCGGAGGTCAGAGAGGCCAGCCCGGCCTTGTCCGCAGGGTCGCCCGACGCGCCCATCTTCGTCACCAGATTCATGCTGACGACGGGCAGCTCGTGGTGTTCGACGACGAGCACGTCCAAACCGTTCGAGAGCTTGCGGCGCTGGACGGCGGGCAGCGTCATCTTCGGGTCTGGCTCCGGCTTCGGCAGGAGCGAAGTGTCAACGTGCTTGGTCTGCCCCTTGCTGTTGGCCCTCTGCCCCGCGGCGCGTCCCGTGCCTGCGCCCATGCCGGCACCGCGACCGGGCGCGGCCAACGCGGGCGGCGTGGCCCCCGCGGCCTGCGAAGCCTGCGCCTCGGTCTTCGTGATGGTCTGCGCGCCCGCGGGCGTCGAGCCGCCCACGTTGGCCGCGCCCTGCTGCGTGCCGGAGGCCGTGCCGGTGGGGGTGGTCTGCGAGGCGGCGTTGGCCGCACCGCCCGTCTGCGTGCCCGCAGTCTGCTGCGAGGGCGTCGCGATGCCTTCACGCGGGCTGGCGGGCGCAGGCCCCGCGGCGCTGGTCGGCCCCGCCGCGCGCGGCACGATGGAGAGGACGTAACGCCTGTCGGTCAGGTATTGACCGGCCACCCGCTGCACGTCGGCGGCGGTGACGGCGCGGTAGCGCGCGAGGTCTTTCTCGAAGTAGCCGGGGTCGTTGAGGAAAGTGGCGTAGTTGTTGAGCTGGTCGTCCTTGCCGCCGAAGCCGCCGACGGTTTGCAGGCCGTAGATGAACCCGGCCTCGCGCGCGTTGTAGGCGCGCTCCATCTCTTCGGGCGTCGGCCCGGCGGTCTTGAGCTTGACGATCTCCTCACCGACGGCCTGCTCGATCTCGGCGAGCGTGTGGCCGGGCTTCGGCGTGGCGATGACCTGGAAGAGGCCCGCGATCTCCTCCGTCGAGTTGAAGGCGGAGATTTGCTGTGCGACCGGCTTGTCGTAGACGAGCGACTTGTAGAGGCGCGAAGACTTCCCGCCCGCGAGGATGGACGAGAGCATGTCGAGCGCCGCCTCGTCCTTCGAGTACTGCGGGACGGAGTGCCAGATCAGGTAGAGGCGCGGGAGCTGCACGCGGTCTTCCAACTGCTCGCGTATCTCGCGGTCGAGGTGCGGCTCCGGCGGGTTGGGCCGCACTATCGCGTCGCCCTTCGGAATCGGGCCGAAATACTTCTCGACGAGGCGGCGGGCCTGCGCCGGGTCGAAGTCGCCGGAGACGACGAGGCTCGCGTTGTTCGGCACGTAGTAGCGGCGGAAGAAAGCCTTCACGTCGTCGAGCGAGGCCGCGCTCAAGTCCTCCATCGAGCCGATGGTCGTCCAGTGATAAGGATGGCCTTCGGGGTACATCCTCTCGCTGATCTTGTAGGTCGCCTGCCCGTAGGGCTGGTTGTCAATGCGCTGGCGCTTCTCGTTCTTCACCACGTCGCGCTGGTTGTCGAGCTTGGCCTGCGTCATCGCGTCGGTCAGGCCGCCCATGCGACCGGCCTCCATGAAGAGCGCGTCTTCGAGGAAGTTTGAAGGGACGAGTTCCCAGTAGTTCGTGCGGTCGTCGTTGGTCGAGCCGTTCAGAGCGCCGCCGAACTCCTGTATCACGGGCACGTAATCCATGTCGTAGCCGCGGAAGCCCTGGAACATCATGTGCTCGAAGAGGTGCGCGAAGCCCGTGCGGCCCGGCGTCTCGTTCTTCGAGCCGACGTGATACCAGAGGTTGACGCCGACGATGGGCGTCGAGTGATCTTCGTGGAAGATGACCCGCAGCCCGTTCGGCAGGAAGTACTGCGTGTAGTTGATGGGCGGAAGCACCGGCGCGGCCTTCGCGTTCGTCGGAGTCTTCGCGCCTCCCCTCGTCCGGCCCTTCTGCGCGAACGCCGTCGGCGCAAGCATGAACGCGGCGAGCAGCGCCGCCAGCAGACGTTTACAAAGCATGGTCAAAACCTCCGTCGGTCGAGTGGGAAGAGCGACGTGCGACGGGCAGCCGGGCGTCCGGCCTCGCGCGCACCACGCTGATCTGTGGTTGATATGAATCCGGGGAACAAAAATATGAAGCTGCGTGGCGAATTCTAGCGCGCGCGGCGGCGGCGCGCAACATTGTCCGACACACGGGCGGCTTGTTAGAATTTCGGAAAAACAGCCGGGATGGTTCCGGAAACTGAATTCCTCGTCGCCGCCGGGTTCAATGCGGCGCTCAGGCGGGAGGGCTACCGGGGATGGCACGATTTGAACAACTGCACGAATGGTCGCTCACGCCGCGCGAGGCCGTCGAGTTACAGAAGCGCCTGCGCGAGCGCGTCAGCGTCGTGCCGCTCAAGAAAAATGTCGAGACCATTGCGGGCGCGGACATCTCCTTCAACAAGTTCGACCCCGTCGTGTATGCCGGTGTGGTCGTGCTGCGCTTGCCGTCGCTCGAAGTAATTGAAGAGGTCGGCGTGGTGAGCGAGACGCGCTTTCCATACGTGCCGGGCCTTCTGTCGTTCCGCGAGACGCCTTCGGTTCTGGAGGCGTGGGCGAAGTTGAAGACCGAGCCGGACGCAGTGATGTTCGACGGGCAGGGGCTGGCACACCCGCGCCGCGTCGGCATCGCCTCGCACGTCGGGCTTTTGATCGAACGCCCGACGCTGGGGTGCGCCAAGTCAGTCCTCGTCGGCAAATTCGACGAGCCGGGCGAGGAGCGCGGGAGCTGGACGCCGATGTCGGACAAGGGCGAGACGGTCGGCGCGGCCTTGCGGACGAAGACGCGCGTGCAGCCCATCTACGTCTCGCCGGGCCACCTCATTGACCTCGCGGGCGCAATCCAGTTGACGCTTCGATGCGACGGCGGCTACCGCCAGCCGGAGCCTACGCGCCGCGCGCACCTCTTAGTCAACGCCCTGCGCCGCGGCGAGCGCGATCCGACCTCGGAGTCGTCCGTTCAAACGGACGGCGTTGAGGAAGGGGCGCAGGTGAGCTTCAACTTCTGAGTTCCGCGCTCGTCGCCCCGCTTCTCACTTCGACGCATCGGCTCGCTTCTCGACGCGACGCATCGGCTTGTTTCTCGACGCGACGCACCGACTAGCTTCAAGCCGAACGCTTCCTCGTGTCCTCTCTTTAGCCGTCTAGGAGATGGCGCGCGCGATCAGGAAGGCCGCCGCCGCGGCGAGTCCGCCGATGAGGGCCGTTTGCAGCGCGCTGCGGAGGGGCCGCGCGCCGGTGAAGTGTCCCTTCACGTAGCCGAAGACGAGGAGCGCGGCGAGCGTTAAGGCGACCGAGACGGGGAGCGCCGCGCGCACGCCCGACATGAAGATGTAAGGGCTGAGCGGGATGAGTCCGCCCGCGACGTATGCGCCCGCGATGGTCAGGGCGCTGCGGAGCGCGCGGCCAGGGTCGGGCTTCTCAAGCCCCAACTCGTAGCGCATCATGAAGTCAACCCACTTGCGCGGCCTCTGGCTCAAAGCCTCGACGACGGGCGCGGCCTGCTCATTGGTCAGGCCGTAGGAATGAAAGATTGCCGCGACCTCGCGCCGCTCCTCTTCGGGCACTTCGACGACCTCGCGCTGCTCGCGCTCGCGCTCGCTGCGGTAGTGCTCGGCGTCGCTCTTGGCCGCGAGGTAGCCGCCCAGTCCCATCGCTATCGAGCCGGCGGCGATCTCGGCCAGCCCTGCGGTGATGACCACGTTCGACGAGGCGACCGCGCCCGAAAGCCCCGCGGCGAGCGCGAAGGGGACGGTCAGCCCGTCCGACATGCCGATGACGATGTCGCGGACGGCCTCGCCCGCGGTGAAGTGTCTTTCGACGTGGCGTGTCTGTGGCATCGTTCACGCGCGCGCCGCGCGCTCTCTAATTCAGTGCTTGGAAATCCGGCGGAGGATAGCACGTCCGCGCCGTTCGAGACATCAAGCGCCGCGAAAAGAGAGCAAGCGCCGCGAAAAGTAAAGAGGCGGCGCGCTCGCGTTCGAGAGCGCGCCGCCTTGAATGTTCCGCCGCGGGCGGGGTCTTTACTTGTCCGCGGTGATCGTGAGCTTTTGCGTGGGCGCGAGCGACTGCCCCGAAACCTTGTCGCGGACGCGGACGGTGATCTCGTATTCGCCGGGCGCGAGCGCGGCGGTCGGGAGCAGGCGCGCGAGCGTCAGGCGCTGGCCCGACTCCGCCGAGCCGCGCCAGTCTTCCGCCTGCTTGAAAATCTCCTTGCCGTCCTTCAGCAGAACATAGTCCACGTCCACCGAGGGCTTGAGCGTCGTCTGGTCAATGCCGGCGTTGTAAATCTGCATGTAGATGCCGACCTCCTGGCCGCGCTTGAAGCTGCCGGAGACGTTCGGGAGCACCTTGAAGGGGCCGATGGAGAACATGCCGGGCAACTGGTCGTTGAGAGCCTGAAGCTTGACGGCCAGAACGAGGGTCGAAGTGGCGAGCTTGTCGGGCGCGTACTTCGGAACCTCGAAGCCGACCGACTTGATGCTCTGCGCGCCGGAGTTGGTGTCGCGGATGATGAGGTCAACCTTGTAGTGGCCGGGCGAGAGCGGGAGCACACGCTGGTAGGCCGACTTGCGATCCTTCGCCGTGGTCAGCTCCGCGACAGTCGCTTCGGTCGTCACCGGGTCTTCAAAGCTCGTGATGCGGCGGCCCGAAAGGTTCGTGACGCGACCGTAGATGTTGAGGCGGGCCTGCTCGACGCCGCCCACGTCCTTGAATTGCAGGTCGCTGTTGTCAGTCTGGACGGTGAGTGCCGTCATCACTGTGTTATCGGAGGCGCGGTAGAAATCAACCTTCGTCGCGACGTTGAGCGCGGAGGTGTCCTCGGCGGGACTGCCGGCGGTGCGGATCAGGTTCTTCTCCAGAACGTCGTTGACCTGCGGCGGCCTCTGCAAGTCGGTGTAGCGTTGGAGCGCATCGAACGGGCTGTCCTGCGCGCGCGCGCCGGGGCCGGTGTAGCCGAACGTGCCCATGTTGGCGATGCGGTCGGACTTGCTCGACAAGCCTAATTGCTCGTTCAAGGTCAGGCCCGCGCCCGGAACGTTCAGCATCGCGTCCTTCTCTTCGGGGTTGCGCGCGATGCGATACTCGCCCGACCCCGTGGGGTCAACGAACTCGATCTCGATGCCGGAGCCGACGCCGGGCAGGTAGCGGTAAAACCATGTCTCGAACGGATAGGTCGTCGTCGAGCCGCCGCCCTCGTAGGAGGGTCGGTCGTACTGGCCGCCCGTGGGGTGCGTCTCCTTCTCGTTCGGCGGGCCGAACATGATGTAGATGCGCCCGCGGTCGGTCTTCCAGCCGGGGATGCCGGAGGCGAAGTGCTCGTTGGCATAGGCAATGCGCTCGTAGTGCTCTTCGAGGTACTCGTTGACCTCCGTGTCCGGGTCGGGGTCGCGCCTGCGCCAGAAAGCCTCGATGAATTGCTCGCGCTCCTCGTCGGTCTGGAGCTTGTTCCAGGCTTTCTTCTCGTCGGGCGTGATGATGTAGGCAACGTCCTCCTCGATCCACTTCTTGAACATGCTGGACTTTTCTTTTTTGACGTTGCGCTCGCGCTCCGGCACGTCCTGTTGCTGGTCGGCCTTCCTGCCCTTGTCTTTCTGTAGGGCGAGGGCTGAAGGCGTGCTGGAGAGAAGAAGGCCGAAGGTCAGGGCCAGGGCGCTCATCCGCTTCTGACGGAACATGGCTTTGCTACTCCTGTGTAGGCGGAACGATTTTAACTTGGGTTCGGGCCGACCCCTAAGATGATCGGGGCGGGCCGCTTGAACTGTCGAAAAAGTTTAATCTGGGGCCACGAAAATGGCGACGCCGGAAAACCGTCGGGGGTTACCTCTCCCGCAAGGTTAAGCCCAGCCATCGCCGCAACTTTCGGGCAGATTTTAGAACCTCTCAGGAGACACAGTCAAGATGCGCCGGAGGGCCTTCCCGGTTGCCCGTCGGACGGCTTCAAAGTCCGCGGAAACGGCCCTCCGGCGCAGTCTTTCAAAGATGGCTACCGGAAACGCGCCGGGGTTCGCGGCCCCTCAATTTTCGGCGGCGCGGCGGCGCGGCGATTTTATCCCGCCGTGCGGGGCTTGCCGAAAATCCACGCGACGAAGACCGAGACGACGTAGAGGACGAGCATCGGGGCGGCGAAGAGGAGCATGTTGGGGATGTCGTTGGTGGGCGAGAGCACGGCGGCGGCGATGAGGATGATGATGGTCGAGACTCTCCAGTGGCGGACGAGGAAGCCCGCGCTGACGACCCCGATGCGCGCCAGGACGTAGGTGATCGCGGGCATCTGGAAGACCACGCCCATCGCCAGCATGACGATGATGATGAAGTCGAAGTAGTCCGAGGCGTTCAAAAACAGGCGGAAGTCCTGGCCGAGTCCGAGCAGATAACGGATGGCCGGCGGGAAGATGACGTAGTAGGCGAAGGCCGCGCCGATGACGAACGAGACGCTGGACATGAGGACGAACGGCAGCGCGTAGCCGCGCTCGTGCGGGTAGAGTCCCGGTGCGATGAAGGCCCAGATTTGCCAGAGCAGGAACGGCACGGAGAGACAGAGTGCGGCGTAGAGTGACACTTCGAGGTAGAGCGAGAAGGGTTCGAGCGCCGTGTGGATGACGAGCTGGCCCTCGCGGTCGGAGAGCGTGCCGGGCTGGGCCGAAAAGTCAACGGGCAGGCGCACGCCCTTCGGGATGACGGTCGGCCCGGCGAAGACCGGCTCGTCCGTGAAGACGCCGAGCTGCCCGTCGGGGCCGTGCGCGACGCGCGCCGCGACCGAAGCTCCGGCGGGGATGAGGCTCTTGCCGAGCCTCGTCGCCTCGCCGAAGACGTAGCGACCCGTCGTGCCTTCGGCGACGGAGTTGAGCGGCTGGATCGTCTCGCCGCCCGTCAGCCCTTGCAGCGGCACGGGCCGCTCGGCGGCCTCGGCCATCGCGCGGCGGACGGGGACGGAGAGAAAGTTGTAGATGCGGTCGGAAACGAACCAGCTTAGCAGGAGCGCGGCGAAGATGAAGACTATCGAGCGGATGAGGCGTCGGCGCAGCTCGTCCAAGTGTTCGAGGAAAGACATCTGCCCGCCGAGCTGACGCCCCTCGCGCCCCTCGTCCTCGTTCGTCTCAAGAAGGGTTGAAGCCATCTGGGAAGCTTAAAATACGAGAAGCCCTGCGGGAGTAGAAAACGTGGAAGCCGCCGCCGCTTGCGCCGCGGCGTGCGACACGCGGGTCACGAAGCGTTCAGCTCGATCTCATTTTGGTCGCGCGCGTCAGAGGGCTTGATGCCGTCGTTCGCGTCGTCCTCCGGCCCGCGCGCTGCTGACTGCGTGCCGGGCGTCGCGCGCGCGACGGCCTGACCTTCGTGCCGGACGGCGCTCTCCGGCAACTCTCCGGCGACGAAGCCCTGCGCGGTCGCGCCGGTCGCCGTCGCGGACTGTTCGTGCGACTCGACGCCGATGGGGCGCAGCTCGTCGTTGGCGTCGAGCGCGGGCTTGCGGCGCTCAAGCTCGACCTCGTACTCCCAAGTGCGCTTGAAGTCGTCGGAGGCGCGCTTGAACTCGGCCAGGCTCTTGCCGAGCGTGCGCCCGATGTCCGGGAGCTTGCGCGGCCCGAAGAGCAGGAGCGCCACGACGGCGATCACCATCAGCTCGCTCGTCCCCAGGAATTCGAGAAAGAGTAGGACAGTAGGCATAACCAAAGTAATGAGTGATGAGTGATGAGTGATGAGACAACTGCTTTGTCTTATCACTCATCACTCATCACTTGTCACGGCTTTTTTGTAATCCGGCGGGTAGTAGATGACTTCGACGGCCCGTCCGCCGACGCCCTTCGTGTAGAAGGAGACTGAGCGGTCGCGGTGCTCTTTGACGGGCCGCCGCTCGCGGCGTGCCGCCTCCTCCAGAGCCTCGCGCGACTCGACGCGGAGGCCGATGTGCGGCGGGTGCTTCGAGCCGTGCGGCAAAAGCGCCAGTCCGAAGCCGCGCGCGTCGCGCAGCATCGCCCAGTCCTCGTACATCGTCTCGACCCGGAACCCCAGGCGCTCGTACTCCCGCACGTCGCGCCCCAAGTCCTCCGACTCGACCGCGATGTGATCCACGACGCCCTCGACGCACAACTCGCCCCGCTCCTGCATGACACCCTCCGGCCAGAGTTCAAAGTCTAAGGCTCAAGCTCCAAAGTTCAAAACGCCGCGCACGGCCCTGAGCTTAAACCTTGACCTTTGAACCGCCCTCGGGAATTGTACTCTCTCGGCGCGCGGGCGCAAAAGCGCGCGCAAGGGAGTGTCGCCCCGCGCCGAATCGGCTCAAGGGTGCTTGTGCGCCCGGAAGAACTTCACAATCGGGTCGGACGCCCACGGCGGATAGACGTGGCCGCCCGGATGAATGTAGGTCTCGACCGGCGTGTGGTTCGGCGAAGTGTAGAGCGTGCATATCTGGCCGCACGGTTGGCCTTGCCCCGTGGCGCTGTCGAGCTGCTGAGCGGTTTGGATGGCCTGCTGCTGATCCTGAAAGTTCACTCGCGGATCGTTTTGGCCGGCGATGACGACAACTGCGCGCGGCTCCGTCAGATGATCGGAAGGAAACAGCTTGCCCGCGCAGATGGCGAAGGCAGCCAGCGGCTTCGGTCGCGCGCTCCACAGAAGGTAGCTGAAGAACGCGCCGTTCGAGAAGCCCATCGAGTAGACGCGCTCGTCGTCAACGGAAAACTTCTGGCGCAGCGTCCGGAGCATCTCGTCAAAGAACTTGAGGTCGCGATCATTGTTCGTCCCGGCCTCGACCTGCCAGCCGGGGCGCGTCCCCTGCGGGTCGCCTCCGCTCACCGTCGGCAGACCTTGCGGATAGACGACGATGGCTTCGGGCCAGAGCGTCTGGATGTGCATCAGTTGCGACGTGCCGTGCATGTTGCCGCCGTGGCCGTGCCATGCGAACACCAGCGGCGCTTTCTCCCTGCCGTCCTTCGGCGCGAAGACGAGCGCCTGCCGCTTCACGCCGTCAACGTTAAAGTTCATGACCGTACCCTGCGCGGCTGCGCTGTGCGCTGCGGCGACTAACATTGCCAGTGCGAGCGGGATGGTGAAACGAAACTTCATGGCGACTCTCCTCTCCATTTTCTAACGAGACATCAAGTTTCTAGCGAGACATCAAGTGACATCAAGTGCGTTTACGGCTGAGCGCGCTTCAAGGGTTCGACGGGTGTAGCACGCCCGAAGCGCGCGTTAGGTTCGAGTCGGGGCTTCAGAAACGCGAGCAGGTCGTCCTGCCAGATCGATACTCCCTGCGCGAAGATGAGGTGGCCGGGCGCGATGTTGTCGGGGTTGCTCGTCGGCGTGAACGGCGGATAGATGATCGTCTTCTCCCACTCGCCCGAAGACCTGACGGCCTTGCCGACCTCCTTCGCCGCGTTCGTCGTGGCGTCGTTTTCGGCGTCCATGCAAAGCGCCGGAACCTTGATCTTTCTCGCAGCCGCGGGCAACTCGTTCTGAAGCGTCGGGCTTCGATTCCACGTCAGCGCGCCGCCCGCCTGATCCACGAGGGCGACGAACTCGTGGCGCTCGCTCGCCGCGAGGAGCGAGACGACTCCGCCGTGCGACCAGCCCATGAGGGCGACGCGTTTGAAGTCAATCATGGCGGTCGGCGGCTTCGGATCAAGGCGATTTGAATCAGCCGCGGCTTCACCCTTCTTCAGGTAGTCGAGGCCAGCCAGCACATCACTCGCCTCTTCGTGAAAGCGCTTCATCATGCGGTCGCCGATGTCCGAGCCGACTTCATCGCCGAACGTCTGGCCGTCGGACTTGCCGTACCCGCGGCGCTCCGGCACGAGCACGGCGTAGCCCTGCGGCACCAGGATGGCCGCGATGAACCGGAACGGAATCTCCACGCGCTCTTGTCCCGCGCGCGAGCCGTGGTTGTAGACGACGAGCGGGAACGGGCCTGCGCCCGCGGGCTTGTACAGGTAGGCTTCGATGTTCAGGTCGCCGCTCTTGTAGTAGAACGTGGTGTACGGATTGCCCTGAGGCTTCCTCTGTATCTGTTCGATCTTTTGCTGCTGCACCTTCTCGGCGCGTTGCGCGCCAGCCGCCAGCGGCAGCGACAGGCAGAGCGCCAGCGTCGCCAGTGTCTTTAAAGTGAATCTGCTTTTCGTCATCACGGAACCTCTCTTCCTTTCTCGCCGGTCACGGCCCGCGCAGAGGCCCGCGCCCGCGCCGTCGTCCGCTTTAGTATTTGTCGAACTGAAGCGCCAGCCGCAGGCGCTTCAGCGCGTTGTTGACGGCTTCGACGGCCTCCGCCTTGTGCCCGCCGAAGTCGCCTTCGGTTTGCTCCAGCTCAGTCTTCGCGGCCTCCAGCGCGGCAATCGCCTCGCGAATCTTCGGGTGGTCGTCGGCCCTCGTCTTTCTCCTTCTGGCCGGCGGGGTGGTTCTCCCTTGCGCGCGCGCGGCGGGCGCGGGCGGCGCGACGCAGGCCAGCAGCAAGGTGGCTAACAAAATGGTCAAAGGTCTTTTCATCTTCGCCTCACTATTCGCCGACGAACTTATTGCCCCGCTCCCGCACACGCGACTATAATGAGCGCCGCACCAGGACTCCTTTGAGCAACAGCTTCGCAAATATCTTTCCCGACGCGCCCGACGATACACGCAGACTGCCGCCGCGTCCTTAGAAACGCGCTGAAATGTTCTGAAACCTGCTGAAGGAGTTTCTGAAAGATGTTTTGAAGGCGCTTATGGTGAAGCCTGAAAAGCACTTTTACGAGTTCGGCCCTTTCCGCGTTGACGCTTCTCGACGCCGCCTGCTGCGCGCAGGCGAGGTCGTCGCGCTGACGCCGAAGGCTTTCGACACGCTGCTCGTGCTCGTCGAGAACGGCGGGCGGGTGGTGGAGAAAGACGAGCTGATGGAAAAGGTCTGGCCCGGCGTCTCGGTCGAGGAGAACAACCTCACGCAGAACATCTCGGCGCTCAGGAAAGCTCTGGGCGAGCGGCGCGAAGAGCCGCAGTACATCGCGACCGTCTCCGGCCTCGGCTACCGCTTCATCGCCAGCGTGGACGAGTCCTGGCCGGATGACGAAGGCTCAAGACTGCGCGCGCCGGACGAGAGCGTCCCCCTAGTCGGCGTCGAGAAGAATCAGGTCGGGAAGAATCAGATCGAGAAGAGTCAGGTCGAGAAGTCTCAGACGGGCGGGAACGGATTCACACACGTCGCCGTCGGGCCGCACGCGCCGACTGCGACTGCGGGCGAGGGCGTCGAGGCGAGCAGGCGTCGGAGAGGGCGGGCGCTCGTCGCCGCCGCATTCGTCGCCGTGCTCGCGCTCGCGGGTGGCTACTACCTGTTCGCGCGCCGCGCCAAGCCGGTCGAGGCCACGTCCGGCCCGAACGCGCGGGTCAGGTCAATCGCGATCCTGCCTTTCAAGCCTTTAGGCTCCGAAGGCCCGGACGAATTCTTCGGCCTCGGGATGGCCGACGCTCTCATCACCAAGCTCAGCAGCATCCGGCAGATCAGCGTCCGGCCCACGAGCGCGATTCTCAAGTTCGCCAACGCGGAGCAAGACCCGAGCGCAGCCGGGCGCGAACTGCTGGTGGATTCGGTGCTCGACGGGCGCGTGCAGAAATCCGGCGAGCGCATCCGCGTGACCGTCCAGCTAGTGCGCGCCGGCGACGGCGCGACACTTTGGGCCGAGCAGTTCGACGAGAAGTACACCGACATCTTCGCCGTCGAAGATCGAATCTCCGAGCAGGTGGTGCAGGCGTTGTTGCCGACCCTGACCGGCGCGCAGAAGCAGCAGCTCGCCAAGCACTACACCGAGGACACGGAGGCTTACCAGTCCTACATCAAGGGTCGTTACTACTGGAACAAGCGGACGGCGGAGGACATCAAGAAGGCGATCAGTTATTTCGAGGACGCGATTCTGCAAGACCCGAACTACGCTTTGGCCTACGCGGGTCTCGCCGACTCCTACGCCACGGTCGGCGTGCTGGACGACGTGGCCTCGCAGGAGACGATGCCGAAGGCGCGTTCGGCGGCCATGAAGGCGCTGGAATTGGACGAAGGACTGGCCGAGGCGCACGCCTCGCTCGGTTACGTCAAGCACCGTTACGAGTGGGACTGGCCGGGCGCGGAGCGCGAGTTCAAGCGCGCCATCGAATTGAACCCCGGCTACGCGACGGCCCATCAGTGGTACGGCTGGTACCTTGTGACGCTGGGATCGTTCGACGGGGCGCTGGCGCAGTTCAAACTTGCCAACCAGATAGACCCGCTGTCGCTCTACACCAACCTCACGGTCGGTGCGCCCTACTTCTACTCGCGCCAGTACGACAAGGCCGCCGAGCAGTACCGGAGGGTGACGGAGATGAACCCGGACTTCTGGCTCGGCCACTGGTGGCTCGCCCGGACGTTCGAGCAGGAGGGGAAGTACGAAGAGGCGCTGGCCGAGCTGCAAAAGATGGCGAAGATTCGCGGCGGAGATGCTATCCAATCCACCGCAGCCGGCTACATCTACGCGCTCGCGGGCAAGCGCGCCGAGCGCTCAAAGTCCTTGAAGCGTCGCGGCGGGCCTCGAAGGATCGCTACGTCTCCCCTTACTCCATCGCGGTCATCTACGCGGGATTTGGGGAAAAGGACGAGGCGTTCGAGTGGCTCGAAAAGGATTTGAAGGAGCGGGATAACGGGATGGTCTTCATCAAAGTAGACCAGCGACTCGACGGCCTCCGCTCAGACCCGCGCTTCGCGCAGTTGGTCAAAGACTTAGGGATGCCGCAGTGAAGCGGCCCGCGCGCCCAACGCTTTTGAAGCCGAACGCCGCGCGAGACTTCTTTCGACTTCGTCGCCTGCAAGCGTGACCCGCGCCACCGGCGCAGGAATTTTTTCGAGGTAGAACAAAATCGTTTCGGGAGGTCAACCACACACATGCCTGTCAAGAGACTGTCCAACGTTCTGCTGCTGATTCTGGCTTTCACGACGGCGCTCGCGGCGCAGACCGCGCGCCACCCGCTCCGTCTCGACGACGTGGCCCGCCTGCGCGAAGTGCGCGACCCGCAGGTCTCGCCCGAAGGCCGTTGGGTGGCCTACGTCGTCGCGACCGTTGACGCCAAAGAGGACAAGACCAGCTCGCACATCTGGATGGTCGGCTACGACGGCCAGAACGACCGGCAGATAACCTTCAGTCAGGACAGCGAAACGTCGCCGCGCTGGAGTCCCGATGGGCGCTATCTCTCGTTCACCTCGTCGCGCCCCGGCAAGGCGAAAGGCAGTCAGGTGTGGCTGCTCGACCGCAGCGGCGGCGAGGCGATGCAGCTCACCGATTTGAAAGGCCGCTTGCAGGGTTACGAGTGGTCGCCGGATTCCAAACGCCTCGCCCTCGTCGTCGGCGACCCCGACCCCGAAGCCGACGCCACCCCCAGCCCCACGCCGCAGGGCGGCGGCGCAAGCGCCCCGACCACGCCCAGAGCGCCCAAGCCGATTGTCATTGACCGCTACCACTACAAGCAGGACGTGCAAGGCTACCTCCTCTCCGGTCGCCACACTTTCATCTACCTCTACGACATCGCCACGCAGAAGCTCGAACGCCTGACCACGGGCAAGTGGGACGAGTCTTCGCCATCGTGGTCGCCCGACGGCACGCGCATCGCATTCATGAGCAACCACTCCGAAGACCCCGACCGCGACCCCATCGCGCAGCTCTTCGTCGCCGAGGCCAGGCCGGGCGCGACCGAAAAGCTTCTGACGCAGCCCGCAGACCGCGCCGGGCGCTCGCGCCCCGAATGGAGTCCCGATGGAAAGTGGATCGCCTTCATCGAAGGCGACGAGAGAAAATACAGCGCCTACAACATGGAGCACCTCGCGCTCGCGCCCTCGGACGGCAGCAGCGCCCCGGCGCGCGTCAGGGCATTGGATGAACTGGATCGCGGCGTCTCTTCGCCGAGCTTCAGCGCGGACGGGAAGTGGATCGGTTTTCTCGTGGCCGACGACCGCTCGGTTTATCCCGCGCGCGTGAACCTCAGCGGCGGCGGCGTCGAACGTCTGCTCAAGCCACCCGTCGTCGTGTCGAGCTGGGCCAACGCCGGAGGGCACGTCGCCGCGCTTTCGAGCAGCGACACGCAGCCCACCGAAGTTTATGCGCTCGATGGCGGCTCTCTGCGCCGGCTAACACACCAGAACGACCCGCTCGTGGCCGAGCTTGAGGTCGCGCCGACCGAAGAGGTCAGCTTCAAGAGCAAGGACGGCACGGAGGTTCACGGCCTTCTGACCAAACCGGTCGGCTACGTCGCAGGCACGCGCGTCCCGCTGCTGCTCCGCATCCACGGCGGCCCGAACTCTCAGGAGCAGCACGCCTTCAGCGTCGAGCGCCAGTGGTTCGCCGCCAACGGCTACGCGGTGTTGGCGGTGAACTACCGCGGCAGCTCCGGGCGCGGCCAGAAATTCTCGCGCGCCATCTTCGCAGACTGGGGCCACTACGAGGTCGAAGACCTTCTGGCGGGCGTGGATCACGTCGTCCAGTTGGGCGTGGCCGACCCGGAGCGCTTGGGAGTCGGCGGTTGGAGCTACGGCGCGATTCTGACCGACTACGTGATCGCCACCGACCCGCGCTTCAAAGCCGCGACGAGCGGCGCGGGCACAGCCTTCACCGTCTCTTTCTACGGAACCGACCAGTACATCACGCAGTACGACTATGAGATCGGCCCGCCCTGGAACCCGAAGGCTTGGGAGACCTACGTGAAAATCTCCTACCCGTTCCTGCACGCCGACCGCATCAAGACGCCGACTCTGTTCCTCGGCGGCGAGCGCGACTTCAACGTCCCCGTTCAGGGGAGCCAGCAGATGTATCAGGCGCTCAGGAGCCTCGGCGTTGACACGCAGCTCGTCATCTACCCCAACGAGTTTCACGGCATCCAGCGTCCGAGCTACGTCCGCGACCGCTACGAACGCTACGTGGCCTGGTACGACAAGTACGTGAAGAAGGGCGTGCCCGCGGCGACCACGACCGCGACGCGTTAGCGACTGCTGCCGGCACACTCTGCGCCGACGGACAGACAATGACGCATCACCTCGGAGCCGCACCTGACGGCTGCTGAAGGAGGCAGCGCCAGTCGCCACAACAGCCGACGAATTTCCGGCGGACGGGGAGCTTGCGTTGTTTCAGGAACATGATTCGTGGAGGGTGATGGATGAAGCGGGGAGAATAATGGTTCAAAGGCGATTCTCGAACAGGGCCGCTTTCCACGGATGCATGAAACGTTCGACGGCGGACGCTGCGGCAACCTCTCCTCCATCCTTCCCCGCGAGTCGTTGATAGGCAGTGACCAGCATCGGCATCACGGCTTGTGGTGAGAACAGTTCCTCATACCTCGCGCGCGCGGCACGTCCCATCTGTTCCCGCAGGTCAGGTCTGGTCGCCAGCAGCGTGATGGCTTCCGCCAGAGCCTTGATGTCGCCGGGCGGGACGAGGATGCCGATCTCCGGCGTGAGCATGTCGGGAATTCCTCCGACTGCGGAGGCGATAATGGGCAGGCCGTATGCCATCGCTTCGATGATGCTGTTGGGCGTGCCTTCCGCCAGGGTCGGCAGCACAAACATATCCACTTGCTGCATGAACGCGCTTTTGTCTTCGGGACGAGTGTATGCGCCGGGAAAGGCGCAGGAGCCGAGGAGGTCGAGCGCCGAGGCCCGCGCGCGCACTTCTCGTTCCTGCGGCCCGGTGCCGGCCATTATTAAAAAAGCATCGGTCAACTCGCGCTGCACGCGTGCAAAAGCCTCGACTAAAATCAACGGCCCTTTGCCGCGTTCAAAACGCGCGGCGAAGCCGACCGCGACGCCCGCCGCCCGCTTCCGCTGCGAAGCACGCACGGGGTTTGTGTCCTCGACGATCAAGGGGAGCACCGAAATCGCATCGGCGGAAAAACTCTCTGCCCACTGCTGCGCGAGGCTTGGTGAAAGAGCCGCCACCTCGGAACACAAGGGGATCACTTCTGCGAACCGTTCGTAGTGAATTTCCAGTTCGGGCAGGTAGTGGGGCGTCCCCAGCTCCTGATAGAGCACGGGGATGCCTGCCGCGCACCCGGCGCGAACCATCACCGCCGCGCCGGGGTCGGGTGTGACCACGTGCATCAGGTCGGCGGAGCGCTGGTTGAAGTAGTCGCGGCACCGCTTGAAGTGAATCAAGGCCAGCCAGTGAGAGACAGCACCCCAGACTTTCCGGCTCCGACGCCAGGGCTTCGGCGGAAATCGAAAGAAGCCGGAGAAGCTGTCGGCTAGTTTTCTTGCCACGCTCAAAGTGATGTTGAGCAGACGATACGAACCGATTGAGACTACTTCCACCCCCGCTTCTTTGAGCCGGGTATAATGCGGGTCTTCGCTCGACGGCGGGTGTAAGAGGACTACGACGAGGCGATGCCCTGTCCGATGCAAATGAGTCGCATAGGTAACGAGGGTTTCGTCGGCCCCGCTGATGGGGCCTGCAAAATGGCTTTTACACAGGAGAATTTCCATTAGCTTGATTCTATCAAGATGAACTCCGTTAAGCTCGTGAGGCTAGGGTCGCTCTCCGAACAGCATTTCTCAGTGCGTCGGCGCAGAGATTCCGCAACAAACGGGAACGCATCACGCGCAGCGGACGAAGGCGCACAGCGGTGATTGCGTTGGCCCAGGCTGCGCGCTTGTAACCTGCCTCAAGCGCCGCGACGGCTTCGTAAATCAACCCGTCCGACATTCGATTGAGAAACCCTCTCCTGATTTGCCGGCGCGTAGAGGAGGCCGCCGCCGAGGCTCTCGGAAGTCGCAGCGCCCGCGCCTGCACCGCGGCAGCGGCTCGGTAGAGGCCGGCACGATCTGAAGACATCTGGTTCGATGAAAGATTCCACTTACGATAAATCGCCACCGGCTCTTCGACGGCGGCCACCTCAAACTTTTCAGCCACACGCAGCCACAAATCCCAATCCCTGACGGGAGTCATGCGGGCGTCGAAAAGCCCCACCTCGATGAGACGCTGTTTGCGAGCTACGACGGACGGCATGGGAATGAAATTGTCCGCCAGCAGGCTCCAGAAAATATCACCGACCGGACAGGACGCGGGGTAACTTTCTCCGGTCGGAATGCAGTTCTGTGCATCGCCTATCAGAACGCGCCCGTAAACCAACGCGACCTGCCGATTGGCCGCGAGGACTTCAAACTGGACATCCAGCGAACCCGGTTGTCGAAGATCGTCGTCGTCCAGGAAAGCTACATACTCCGAACGGCTTTCTCTGATCCCGGCGTTGCGTGCCCCGGCCTCACCCGTGTTGCGCCCCAGCCGCAAGTAACGAACGCCCTCCAACTTCCCGCATAGTTGAGGTGTGTCGTCAGTAGATGCGTTATCCACGACGATGATTTCGAGATCCGTACCGGCTCGCCGCACGCTTTTGATAGCTTCTGGCAGCAAGGCCGCGCGATTATACGTCGGTATGATAACACTCAGCTTGGGCACGCTCATCAATCCTGGTTGCTGGTTGAGATTTGATATTAGCATTCGCACACTTCGCCTCAAAGACTGCTTCCGACGCGCACAAGTTTTGCCGTTTGGGACGATGCATTATACTGGCGGCGAGACTTGAACTCGTAAGGAGCCTTCATGACAGCAGGCTGCGAAGTGTCAGACCCGCACGAGAGTGCGTGCAATTTAACCCGGCTCAGGGTGAACAGCAAGCCGTTCCCTCACGTGATTCACGACGAGTTTATAAAGCCCGAAGTGTACCTACAGTTGCGCGAGTCGTTCCCCGTCTGTCCCCCCGGCATCAGCCCCACAGGCTATTCACTCTATTGGGGAGACGAGGACTACCAGCGATTGCTGGACGAGCACACGGCCTGGCGAGCGCTGTTTAATACATTTCACAGTCAACGATTTATTGATTGGGCTAAGGAACAATTCGCTTCGTTGTGGCAGCCATCCGGGTGCAGCATAGACCTTTCACGCGCCATCTATGTCCCTTACCGCGAAGATCGCCTTGATAAGGAACGAACGGCGCTTCGCAGCGTCGAACATGCGCCGCATGAGCTGTGGGTACGCATGGACATTCATCAAGGGCGCGTCGGTTACAGTCGCCCGATTCATGTGGATCACAGGCGGCGTCTGCTCTCCATGCTGATCTACCTGTGCGATTACGCGGAGAGCCGGATGGAGGGCGGCGAGTTGTTGCTACACACCTCCGGACGGCAGCGTTGGTATCACAAACCCGCCACGCGCATCATCCCGCGACACAACCTGATGGTGGCATTCCCCTGCATGAGCCGTTCGCACCACTCGGTTCCGCCGATCACCTCCCTCGCAACCCTGCGAAATTACATTCAAGTGCACATCTCCAGTTCTGTAGATGCTTGGGATGACACAGAGAACCCCGGCAAGCAGCCGGAGGAGACGGTCGGAGGCACGTTCAAGCGGCGTTTGAACTCCGGCACGCACACGGGCGCTCCCGACTCGAACCTCCCGCGACGGAGAGTTTCGACTGGGAGGAGCGCACGGGATCAAAATCCCTTGCCTGTGTCATCCGTCTCCCAACGCCTCGACCTTGAGAGCAGCCGCGCCAAACTGCTCGGCGCGTTGGAGGGTGCCACCGACATCACCGTGATTCGGAACCCCGGAAACATGGGCGACCATCTAATCCATGCCGGAATTCGCAGGCTGCTGGGGGAGATCGAGTACCGCGAAGTGAGCCTGCTACAGCTTGCGGGTGTCGGCGGCCAGCTTGCGGTCATCACCGGCAGCGGCGGATGGTGCGAGGCGCATCAACACCTTCCGCCGTACCTGTCGCGCATCGAGAAGCGATTCGAGCGCGTAATCATCTTCCCAAGCTCTTTCGACACCAGTGTCAAGAGCGTTCGCAAGGCGCTCAGCCGTACCCGCGCCCTCGTCTTCGCGCGCGAGTTCATCTCCTACGAGCAGATTCGTCAACTGTGCCGCGCCGACATCGCCCACGACACGGCCTTCTTCTTTGACTTCAATCCATATCGTCGCCCCGGCCGCGGGACGCTCCTCGCCTTCCGCATAGACCCGGAGGCAGCGACGGAAGGTGTGCCGCACGGCAACCGCGACATCTCTGTCACCTGCGAGAGCCTTGACGAATTCCTCCGGGCGATTGCCCGACACGAATCGGTGAAGACCGACCGCGCCCACGTGTTGATCGCCGCGGCCCTGCTTGGCAAGGAAGTTCATTACGCTCCCTCTAATTACCACAAGCTGCCGGGGCTGGCCTCCAGCGCACTACAGGGCTATCCGGTCTTCCCCCTCTCCGAAGTGCGTGCGCAGTCTGACGGCGGGGCGCGCGCGCCCTCGTTGGGCAGCGCGAGCGCCCACAATGAGTTTGCGAAGAATGTTGATGAAGTTGATGGGGTGTGGGACGAGCTTGAGCAACTGAGGGCCTTGCTCGCCGAAAGAGAGCGGACGCTGAACGACATACTCAACTCCCGGTCGTTCCGTGTAGTTTCTCTCTACTGGCGTCTTCGGCGCAGACTCGGTGTGTGATGAAGCAAGACGGGAGCATCTCGGAGTTTGAATGCGTCACCCGCATCCACATTCAAGAAGCATGAGAGATTCGAGTGAGGGAGGCGCAGGCGTTGCCGCCGTCCGGCATGTTCGGGCGGCGGGCGTAGAGGCCGTGAGCGGTTCGACGAAGTGAGTATCACGGACTATTTTTTCGTCGTCGGCTGCCCTCGCTCAGGCACAACCTTGTTGAGTGTCCTGCTTGATCGCCACACGCGTCTGTGCGTTCCGCCGGAAACCGCGTTTTTTGATGAGGTCGCGCCGTGGCTGTCGCACGGCGACGCCGACTCCCTGCTGAGAATTCTTCGCCGCTGGCGACGGCTCGGTGAACTGAATCTCACGCCCGAAGCGGTTCTCGGTCGGCTTGGATGCGGGCCATCTGCGCCCGGTCAAGTGCTGGCGGCGATTCTAGACCTCTACGCTCAGGCGCACGGCAAAGTCCGTTGTGGTGAGAAGACGCCGCAGCACCTGATGCACGTGCCGACGATCTTGCAGCTCTTCCCCGATGCCCGGATCGCGTGCCTGTTGCGCGACGGGCGCGAGGCTGCGCTCTCGATGAATGCCATGCCCTGGTGGCCTCCGCAAAATCTCGTCACCGCTGCAACTCTCTGGAAGAGATGCGCGCAATTGATGGAGAGATTCACCCGGCAGTATCCGGCGCGATTCAAGGTCTGGCGCTACGAAGACCTCGCCACGCGCCCCGAGGAAAGTTTATCCTCGATCATGGAATACCTTGATGAGAGGTTTGAACCCACGCAGCTCCGACCGGATGTCCGCAGCAATGTCGTGCTGCCTCGCTCGATGGAGTGGAAAGGACGAGCCTTGCAAGCGATTGAGGCGGGCCACGTTGGCCGACGACGCCATGAGGCGACTGCCGAGCAGATCGCCTTCCTCGAGCGCACCCTGCGCGACGAACTTCACAGTCACGGCTATGGCTCGATGTAATCCCAGGGGCCGGTTACGCCTCTCTCGAATTACTCAATAACTGGCGCAATGTTAATGCCAAAGCATTGCAGTAGCGCATTTCAGTTGTGCGCCCCGCCGGCCATGGCCAGCAACGGCGGGCGGCGCTGGTTCATCCCGTTCAGTTTTTTCCAGCGATAGCGAAACTGATCGCGGCTCAGACCCAACAACTCGGCGGCGCGCGTCTGATTGCCGCCGCTGCGCGCGAGCGCCTGTTTGAGGAGCGCCGCCTCCACTACGTTGAGCGAGATGCCTTCGTGCGGCAGGCTCACGGTCGCGTCGCGTTCCACGACACTCATGCGCGCGCGCCGGGCCGCTGTGTCCACCGTATCCGACACGATGCCGCGCGGCAAGTAACTCGTCGAGATCATGTCGCCGTCTTCGAGTATGAGCGCGCGCTCGACCACGTTTTTGAGTTCACGCACGTTGCCCGGCCAGTCGTATGACTGGAACGCGCACGCGGCTTCGGGCGTCAACCCGTTGATGTTCTGCGGCCCGTTGCGCGGGATGAAATGCTGGGCGAGCAGAAGCACGTCGTCGCTGCGCTCACGCAAAGGGGGCAGATCGATCTGGATCACTGCGAGCCGGTAGTAGAGATCGGGCCGGAAGCGCCCCGCCTCGCTCTCGCGTTTGAGATCGCGGTTGGCCGCCGCGATGACGCGCGCGCTAAAGGGCACGTCTTTCAAGCCGCCGACGCGCCGGAAGCAGCCCTCCTCCAACACGCGCAGCAGCTTCGCCTGCAAGTTGATCTCCAGTTCGCTGATCTCGTCGAGGAAGATCGTGCCGCCGCCGCCGTCCTGTTCAAGTAAGCCTTCTTTGCGCGCGCGCGCATCGGTGAACGCGCCTTTCTCGTGGCCGAACAGTTCCGACTCGATCAGGTTGGGCGGGAGCGCGGCGCAGTTGATCGCGACGAACGGATGCGCGGCGCGCGACGAGCCGTTGTGGATCGCCTTCGCCAAAAGGTCTTTGCCCGTGCCCGACTCGCCCTGCAACAAGACGGACGAGACTTCCGATTCGGCCACCTTACGCGCCACGCTCAGCATCTCCTGCATGGCCGGCGACTGCCCGATGATCTGATCGAAACTGTTTTGCGCCGCGTGTGACTTGCGCTCGGCGTCTACCTCCATTTGCGCAGGCTGCGGATCAAGCTGACGGCGGATTCTGGCTTCGAGTTCGGCCAAGTTGAACGGCTGACTGATGAAGTCGTGCGCGCCCGCGCGCAGAATAGTCATGAGGTCGTCAAGGTGGACGCCGTTCGTCGTGATGATGACGACCACCTCCGGCGTGCGCCGCTTCAACTCGCGCAACACTTCAAGCGCAGGCGCGTCGGCCAGATGCGCCGCCAACAGCACGGCCACTGGGCGTGCGTCGTCGCAACATGAGAGCGCTTCAGCCGCCGTCGCGGCGGCCACGGGCTGATAGTTCCATGCGTACAAGGCTTGCGCGAGTGTCTCCCGAATGGACTGCTCTTCGTCAACGATAAGAATCATGTCCCGCATGTTCGTGGCTTGGTTTAGGCGGCCAGCCTTTTAACGCTTCTTCTCCGTGGTCGTTGCTACAGCAAAAATTTTCGCAGGGGTGAATTCCCGGATGGTTGATCGTTGCCGTCTCTTGGGGGTTGAGACGTGGGGCCATACCTAACAAGCGCGCATAGAGCGTCCCGGTCGGGCCTATCAGCAGCGCAGACTTTGGCAGAGCGTTAGTGCCGAGTTGATGGCCTCGAACAGAGCCTCCGCACTGAACGGTTTGGGCAAAAGCTCAATCGCGCCGGCCGCGAGCGCGCGCAGGCGCGTCTGTCCATCGTCGTATGCCGAGATGAAGATGATCGGTAGCTGATAATTAGCCGCGACCAGACGACTTTGCAATTCCAACCCGCTCATCCCCGGCAGCCGCACGTCCAAGATCAGACAGTCCGGCCCCGGCGCGCGCGCCGAACTCAAAAACTCTTCGGCCGAGGCGAACGTCTCGACCTTGAAGCCGACAGAGTTGATAAGTCGCCTGAGAGCCTGCCGCACCGACTCATCATCATCCACGATAGCGATCACGCCGTCTGCCGACATCTGCTGCGCGCTCCTGTCTTTAAGTCTGACGGGGAGAGCCGCCTTCCTTGCGCCGCGAGCCGGAGCGCGCACCGCAAAGGATCGGTCGCAAACAATCGCCTCACTTTGCCCACACGGACGCATGCGAACTAGCTTGATCTTTCATCAGAGACTAACCCACCCGGCGGGCGCGCAGCTATTGGGCTTTGGGGTTGTGGGCTTGGACTTTAGTCCTATGCCGGTTAGCTCTTGAGTGAGCTGCGGCTCAGTTTTTCGGCCATCCTGACCAGTTCCGCCAACGACTCGGCGCGCATCTTGCGCATGATGTGGCCGCGATGCACCTTGACGGTCTTCTCGCTCGCGCCAAGTTCCAAAGCGACCTGCTTGTTGAGCAAGCCGGCCACGACCAGCGTCATCACTTCGCGCTCGCGCGGCGTGAGCGACGCATGATGCCCGCGCAGTTCCGCCAGTTCGGCTCGTGTCGCGCGCGCCGCGCGGTCGTGCGCGAGCGCCTGAGTGATGGCGTCCAACAAGTCCTGATCGCGAAAAGGCTTGGTGAGAAACTCGACCGCGCCGGCTTTCATGGCTTGCACGGACATGGGGATGTCGCCGTGCCCGGTGATGAAGATGATGGGGAAGGAGATGGCGCGCGCGGCCAACTCGCGCTGTAGGTCGAGACCGGAGAGACCGGGCAAACGCACGTCGAGGACGACGCAGCTCGCCGCATCCGGCAGATGACCGGCGAGAAACTCCTGCCCGGAGGCGAACGTCAAGACCTTAAGCCCCACCGCCCCGACGAGGCGCTTGATGGCCGCACGCATCGAAGCGTCGTCATCAATCACGAACACGACTTCGTCCGCTTCAGTCATCGTCAGCCCGTCGCCTGCGCCGGCAGGGTAAACTGGAAAGTCGCGCCTTGGTCTTCGTTCGCTGTGGCCCAGAGCCGCCCGCCGTGCGCTTCGATGATCGTCCGACTGATCGAAAGCCCTAGACCTAAGCCACCTTCCTTGGTGGTAAAGAATGCGTCGAAGATGCGCTCGCCATCCTGCGGGTCGAGACCACGGCCGGTGTCACGCACCGTGACAGTGATCTCATCGGCCCCGCTCTGGCCTGTGCTGAGCAACAATTCATGCGACTGCCCGGCGGCACTACTCATGGCCTCGATGGCGTTGAGGCTGAGATTGAGCATCACCTGCTGTAATTGCACGCGGTCACCTATGACCGGCGAGATGTCTTCCTCAAGTTTCGTCCGCAGTGAAACCTGCTGCCTGACAAGTTCGCTTGCCACCAGCGAGGCCACCCCGCGAATAGCCTCGTTGATGTTGACCGGCACTTTCTCCGGCACGGTTTTGCGCAAGAAGGCGCGCATCCGCTTAATAACCTCGCCGGCCCGCAGCGCATCCGTGACCATCGCATCAACCGCTTCGAGTGCGCCTTCGAGGTCTGGCGTGGCGCGCGCGAGCAGGCGTTGGCAGGCATTGCCGTTAGTAACGATTGCGCCGAGCGGCTGATTGACTTCGTGGGCGATGGAGGCGGTCAACTCGCCCAGCGTCGCCACGCGCGTGACGTGCGCCAGTTCCGCCTGCGCCGTCTGTAACTCTGCTTCGGCGCGCTTGCGCTCGGTGATGTCCTGCAAGACACAGGCAACTCGATCAACTCCGCTTGGCCCTTCGATGGGAAAGTAAGAGATGAACAAGTCCCGCGCGCCGAGATGAGGGTAGTCGTATCTCAACTCGTATCTGACGACTTTGCCTTGCAGACACTCGTCCAATTTTTTCTTGGCGACCTGCTCGAAGACCCCCGGGTTCAGTAAGTCCGGGACTTGCTGCCCCATGAGTTGTTCTCGCTTGAGTCCCCTGTAATTGAGGAACGCGCGATTCGCCAGCAGGTAGCGGTAATCACGATCAACGACCACGATCTGCTCTTCCAAACCTTCCACGCATTTTTCGTACTCTTGCAGCCTTTCCTCCGCCTGCTTGCGTTCGGCAACTTCCTTGCTCAATTCTTCGATAGTGGCAGCAAGTTGGCTCGTCCGGTCAATGACGCGTTGCTCCAATTCTTCATGCGCGCGGCGCAAGCGGGCGGAGGCCGCCTTGCGCTCGGTGATGTCTTGCAACAACGCCACAAAGTAAGCGACCGAACCGTCAGCACGCCGCAAGGCTTTCACCGAGATGTTGGCGTAAATGATCCGGCCGTCCTTGCGGATAAACCGCTTGTCCAGCACATAGCCTTCGCTCTCTCCGGCTATGACGCGGTTGAACTCTGCAACATCGGCCGCCAAGTCGTCCGGGTGTGTCATCTCCGCCCAAGTCATACGCAACAACTCGGCACGTTCGTAGCCTAAAATTTTGTAGATTTCATCGTTGACCTCGATGATGCCTTTGGTCGGCGAAGTAATGGCCATGCCGATCAGCCCAAGCTCGAAGTAGCGCCGGAAGCGTCCCTCGCTTTCGCGCAACGCCTCCTCGGCGTCGGTCGGGCTGCGTTTCTCGCGCCTCTTTTTGGCCGCACGCTTCTTTGCTTCGTCCCCGTCTTTGCTCATGTCATGCGAGTCCTTCCCCCAAGCAGCGGGGACTGCGATTCTAGTTCAACGTTTTGGCCGGAGGATATCATCCGCCTTATACCACTCAAGGGTAAACTTTGAAAGCTGCTTTGATCTCCGCCAGTGATGTTTTATCTGGCCGCATACGCACCGGGTCATTTCACCCGCTGGGCCGTTTCGCCCACCGCTCCTGCGATCCGCCCGTCCGTGTGATCCGCTAATCGCAAACGAAACGCACCCCTTTGACACGGCAAACGATCAAGAACCGCCGCTGCGCCTGAATGGCACGTGGGATGCACTGGCTAAGCTCTACAAACCCCCAAGCTCAGTGAGAGTGTGTTGTGCGGCGTGAAGCGGACGCATGCGACGCTTTGCGTTAACAACTTTGGTATGCGGAGAGGAGTAGCGAGATGGCGAAAGCGGTAGGGATCGATCTGGGGACAACCAATTCGGCGGTGGCGACGATGGAGGGCGATAAGCCGACCGTGATCGTCAACTCGGAAGGCGGGCGGGTCACGCCCTCCGTCGTCGCCTTCACCAAGACGGGCGAGCGGCTGGTCGGGCAGATCGCCAAACGGCAAGCAGCGCTCAATCCGGAGCGCACCGTCTATTCGATCAAACGTTTCATGGGGCGCAAGTATTCCGAGGTCGCGCAAGAGCGAAAGCAAGTGCCCTACAAGGTCGTCGCCGGGCCGAACGATGCGGTGCGCGTGGACATTGACGGCAAGCTCTATTCGCCGGAGGAGATTTCATCCTTCATCCTGCGCAAGCTCGCCGACGATGCCGCCCGCTATCTCGGCGAGAAGGTGCAGGACGTAGTCATCACCGTGCCTGCCTACTTCAACGACGCGCAACGGCAAGCGACGAAAGACGCCGGCCAGATCGCGGGCCTCAACGTCCTGCGCATCATCAACGAGCCGACGGCGGCCGCCCTTGCCTACGGGTTGGACAAGAAGAAGAACGAGCGGAAGACAAACGCCGACGTGAATTGGTCGAAGCGCGCAACGCGGCCGACTCGCTCGCCTATCAAGTCGAACGCGCGCTCAAGGATTTGGGCGACCGCGTGCCCCAACACGAACGCGCGCGCGCCGAGTCGCTCATCAGCGACATCCGCAGCGCGATCAAAGACGAGACCACCGGCGTCGAACGTCTGCGCCAACTGACGAGCGACCTGCAACAGGTGTCGCACTCGCTGGCGAGCGCCGCTTACGGGCATGCGAGCAGCGCAGCGGCTGGCGCAGGCACGGGCGGCAGCAGCAGCGGTCAAACGGGCGGCGGTAGTGACGACGATGTCATTGATGCCGAGTACACATCGAAGTAAGGCATAAGGCAAAAGGCAAAAGTTTAGAGACAACACCAAAGCGAGGGGAAAATTCTTTCTGTTTCTGTCTTCCATTTTTGCCTTTTGCTCTTTGCCTTTTGCCTTTTGCCTTGAACTGAGATGGCTGTTAAGACGAGAGACTACTACGAGGTGTTGGGCGTCGGGCGCAGCGCAACCGGAGATGAGATCAAGACGGCGTATCGGAAGCTGGCGCGCAAGTTTCATCCTGATCTCAACCCGGGCGACAAGGCGGCGGAAGAACGCTTCAAGGAGTTGCAGGAAGCATACGACGTTCTCTCCGACGCGGAGAAGCGCAAGCTCTATGACCAGTACGGCGAGAACTGGCGCGCAGTGCAGCAAGGTGGAGGGCCGCCGCCGCCGGGCTGGGAAGGTGCGCGCGCGCGCGGCGGCCCGCGCGCCGGTGGCGCACAAGCCGCTGGCTTCGACTTCAGTGATTATGATTTCGGGTCATTTGGCGCCGCGGGCGGCGCGGACATCTTCGAGGAGTTGTTTAGTCGTGCGGGGCGCGGGCGCGCGCGGCGCACGAATCGCGGCGCTGATGTCGAAGCCGAACTTGAGTTGTCGCTCGAAGAGGCGCATCGCGGCGGGCGGCGCACGTTGCAAATGCAGGTGGCCGAAGTCTGCCCGACGTGCCAAGGCACAGGCGTCGTTAAAGACAACCAGACGTGCCAGACGTGCGACGGCACAGGGCAGGTCGTCAAGCCGAAGACGCTTGAAGTGAACATCCCCGCGGGCGTGCGCGACGGCTCGACCGTGCGTTTGGCGGGGCAGGGCGGCGCAGGCGTGAACGGCGCGCAAGCTGGCGACCTCTATCTGCACATACGCCTGCGCCCGCATCCGGTGTTCACGGTGCGCGGGGATGACACGGAAGTCGAGTTGCCCGTTGCGTCGTGGGAAGCGGTGCTCGGCGCGCGCGTCGAAGTGCCGACGATTGAGGGCCGGGCGGAGGTGACGATTCCGGCGGGCGCGCAGAGCGGACAGCGTTTGCGCTTACGCGGGCAAGGGTTGAATAAACGTAAAGGCGGACGCGGCGATGAATACGTGCGCTTGAAGATCGTCGTGCCGAAAGAGCCGAGCGCCGAAGAGCGTCGTCTGTTTGAAGAGTTGCGTAGCGTCTCGCGCTTCAACCCGCGCGCCGGCCGATAGGTGACTTGAAATGGCAGGGACGTATTTCGATCTGGATGAAGCAGTGTCGTGCGACGTGATCGCGGAGACGGTCGGCGCGCGGCGTTCGCTCGTCGTGCGACTGGCGCGCGCGGGCTTGCTTGAGACAGTCGCGAGCGACAGAGATGAACCGCTGCTCCCACGCAGCGCCGTCGTGCAATTACGGCGGATGCAGCGCCTGCGCCGCGACTTAGGCGTCAACTTCGCGGGCGCGGCCATCATCCTCGATCTGGTCGAGCGAATCGAGCAGCTAAGAAAAGCAGTGATGAGTGACGAGTGACAAGTGACGAGTTAAAGACAAGTTTTTAACTCGTCACTTGTCACTCATAACCGCTTTTGAGGTGTGTTCATGGACATCAACCGTTTGACGGAGAAAGCGCAAGAGGCATTGCGTGCGGCGCAGGGTGAAGCGATCAGGCAGGGGCATCAGCAGATTGATGTCGAACATCTGTTGCTCGCGCTGCTTGAGCAGGAGGGTGGGCTGGCGACATCAATTCTGGACAAGGCCGGCGTGGACGCGAAGACCGTGCGCCAGCACGTCGAAGCGGAGCTTGCGCGGCTGCCCAAAGTCTCGTCGCCGACCGGCGGCACGGGCGATGTGTACATCACGGGCCGGCTCAATCGGCTGTTGACGCAGGCGGAAGACGAAGCGCACCAGCTCAAAGATGAGTACGTTTCGGTCGAGCACATTTTGCTCGCAATGATTGATGACAAGGCGGGCGCGGCGGGTCGCATCCTGAAAGAGCATGGGCTGACGCGCGACCGTCTGATGCAAGCTTTGAAGAGTGTGCGCGGCTCGCAGCGCGTCACTTCGCAGAACCCGGAAGCGACTTATGAAGCACTCGAACGTTACGGGCGCGACCTGACGAAATTGGCCGCGCAAGGCAAGGTCGATCCAGTGATCGGGCGTGATGAAGAGATTCGCCGCGTGATTCAAGTGCTGTCGCGGCGGACGAAGAACAACCCCGTCCTGATCGGCGAGCCGGGTGTCGGCAAGACGGCGATTGTCGAAGGCTTGGCGCAGCGCATTGTGCGCGGCGATGTGCCGGAGAGTTTGAAAGACCGGCGCGTCGTCGCGCTCGACATGGGCGCGCTCATCGCGGGCGCGAAGTACAGGGGCGAGTTTGAAGAGCGTTTGAAAGCTGTGCTCAAGGAGGTGCAGGAGGCTGAAGGGCAGATCATCCTCTTCATTGATGAACTACACACGGTCGTCGGCGCAGGGAAAACTGAAGGCTCGATGGATGCCGGCAATCTCTTGAAGCCGATGCTCGCGCGCGGCGAACTCCACTGCATCGGCGCGACCACGCTCGACGAGTATCGCAAGTACATCGAAAAGGACGCGGCGCTTGAACGGCGCTTCCAACCCGTCTTCGTGGATCAACCTTCGGTCGAAGATACGATCTCTATCCTGCGCGCGCGGCTCGGTGAGCGCCACATCCAGATCGAGTTGACGCCGGAGGCGGCGCAGCATCTGGCGCGTTTGGGCTACGACCCGGTCTATGGCGCAAGACCCTTGAAGCGCGTGATCCAGAAGGAACTGGAGACGCCCATCGGGCGGCGCATCCTGCGCGGCGAGATACGCGACGGGCGGACGGTCTTCGTTGATTGGCACAACGGCGCGTTCACATTCACGACCAGAGGAACGGAAGGAGTAGAGCGCGCTGAGTCGGCGGGCGTCGGCGCGTGAACAACGGGCAACCATGAATCCCTCCGGGCACGAACGAAGGCGTTGGTGAGTGATGAGCAGCAACGGTGAACACTCTGACATCTCTAACGTGCTGATTGCGACCGACGGCTCGGCGCACGCGGCGGCGGCCGTCGAGTACGGCGCATGGCTCGCGGCGCAGGCGCGCGCGCGCGCGACCGTGCTGCACGTGATTGACGCGCGCCGGCTCGCCGGCCATTTCATCAATCACTTCTCGGAGATCATCGGCAATGGTCATGGGCCGGGCTTTGCGGCGCGCGTGCGCGACTATTACCACGCACGCGGCCGGCAGGCGCTCGCGCTCGCCGCTGCCATCTGCAAGCACTACGACGTTGCTTGCCGGACGGAGTTGAAGACGGGCAACGTCGTGGAACTGCTCGTCGCGTCGTCGGCGCGCGCAGACCTGTTGGTGCTGGGGCAGCATGGCGAGGACGAAGAGCGCGAGACGGGTTTTCTCGGTTCGGTCGCGGAGAAGGTGGTGCGTAAAGTAGCGCGCCCTGTGCTCCTCGCGCAGCCGCCGTTTCGGGAATTGCGCCGCGCGTTGTTGGCTTATGACGGGAGCGACGCGGCGCGGCGCGCGATGTGGGCGTTGGCGCGTCTGGCCGCCCTGCTCAGCATGGAGATAGATGCGGTGGAACTGGTCGAGTGGAACGAGCCGACGACCGCGCTCAGCGAAGTGCCACGATACTTTAAGAATTTGCCGGTGCGCGTGAGCGCGCATTACCTGACGGGCGATAGCCTCAAAGTGATTCTCAATCACGCGCGCGACGAAGAGTGCGACCTTCTGGCGATGGGCGCTTACGCAGATCAGACGGCGGAGCGACTCGCGCTCGGTTCGACGACCGAATATCTGATGCGCCACAGCAGTGTGCCTGTGCTGGTGCATCATTGAATGATGAAACGACGAAACGGACGACGGCCGGCGCAGCAGCAAACGCACCTGCCGAGAGTTTGACTACTCAAGTGGTTCAGGTCGGAAGGAGGGGAGAACGAATGTTAGTTGTCTATACACATAACTGGTGGGCGCTTGTCTTGCGCGGTCTCGCGGCCTTGATCTTCGGTCTGCTGGCCTTCGTGTGGCCGGGCATAACCTTAACGGCGCTGGTCTTTCTCTTCGGCGCTTACGCGTTGGTTGATGGCGCGTTCGCCATCGTTGCAGGCATCAGAGGGCGCGAGCAGAAGCGTTGGTGGGTGCTGCTCATCGTGGGCATTCTGAGCCTCCTCGCCGGGTTCTATGCGTTCTTCGTGCCGGGCATCACGGCTCTGATCCTGCTCATCCTGATCGCCGCACGGGCGATTGTGACGGGCGTGTTCGAGATCGTCGCGGCGATTCAAATGCGCAAGTACATTACTGGCGAATGGCTGTTGGTGTTGAGCGGTCTCGCTTCGCTGCTGTTCGGTATCTTGCTGCTGCTCAATCCCGGCGCGGGCGCATTAGCGGTGGTCTGGATCATCGGCGCTTATGCCATCGTCTTCGGCATCCTGATGATGATTCTCGGCTTCAAGCTGCGCGGCTTAGAGCGTGCCGCGCATCACATGTCGCCGCATCCCGCCTGAGGCGAGACTGTGGCACGGATGCGAATGGGCGACACGCGCGGCGCGCATTCGCTTGGCGGTTGGTGCGCGCGTGGGTTGCCGCAGACGCATGAATAAGGAGGGTGAGATGAGAACGAAAAGATACTCGTTTGATGACGCGCCACGGGCGACGCGCTGCTGGTTCGTATTGCCGCTGATGGTCTTGACTGTCGCGTTGGGCGCGTGCAGCCGCCAAGACTCACCAGCTATGCGTTTTACTGCAACCTCACCGGACACAGCCGTCAGCAATCCGCCCGTCGCCAACAATAGTGCCGCGCCAACGGCAGGCTCATATGCCGGGGTGGTGAGCCGGGTCGCGCCGGCGGTCGTGACCATCCATTCGCAGATGCGTGTGCGCGCCCCGCAGCAGTATCCGTTCACGGATGATCCATTCTTCCGCGACTTCTTCGGGCAACGCGGCGATGCGCCACACCCGCCCGTGGAGCGGCGCGCGAGCGCGCTCGGCTCAGGCGTGATCGTGAGTGCGGACGGCTATATCCTGACGAACCATCACGTCATTGACGGCGCGGAGCAGATCAAAGTGGACTTGAACGACAACCGCACGCTCGATGCGAAGGTCGTCGGCTCGGATACGCCGAGCGATCTGGCGGTGCTGAAAGTTGACGCCACGAACTTACCAGTGCTGACGTTGGGCAACTCGGATAACGTGCAGGTCGGTGACGTGGTACTCGCCCTCGGCAACCCGCTCGGCATCGGGCAGACAGTGACGATGGGCATCATCAGCGCGAAGGGCCGGCAGACGGGTCTGAGCAACGGCAGCTTCGAAGACTTCCTGCAAACCGATGCCTCGATCAATCAAGGCAATTCGGGCGGCGCGCTCGTCAGCACAAACAGCGAACTGGTCGGCATCAACTCGCAGATTCTTAGCCCTTCGGGCGGCTCAATCGGTCTCGGCTTTGCCATCCCCTCTAACATGGCGCGCACGGTGATGGATCAGTTGATCAAGACGGGTCAGGTGCGTCGCGGCCAACTCGGCATTTTCGTGCAGAAGGTGACGACTGACATCGCTGCGAAGTTTGGTCTCAAGGAGGCGAAAGGTGTGCTTGTGACTGAAGTGCAGCCCGGCAGCCCGGCTGAGCGCGCAGGTCTCAAGCACGGTGATGTCATCACCGCTTTCAACGGCGTGGCCGTCAACGACCCCAACACATTCCGCAATGAAGTGGCGAGTACGCCGCCCGGTTCAGAGGTGACGCTGACCGTCTTGCGTGACGGGCGCGAACAGCAGGTGCGCGCCACGCTTGGCGAATTTACACCTCAAGCTGAGCAGGGAAGATCAGCAGAAGGCGACCGCTAGTGTGGGGCGTCGGCTGGAGAAAAAGCGGCGGATATTCCTCGGCTGTCCGCCGCTTTTACATGACCGAAAGCGCGGCACAAATTATTGGTCTCATGCTTTGAGATGAGCTACATTAAGAGATCATGAGTAAACTGATCGATGAGACATCAGTCATCTTCGAGTTGGTCTTGATCGGCTTTCAGATGCTCATCTGGGTCGCGCTGCTGATTTTGACCGTCTTCGGCTATAGCTGGCTCAATCTCAACGCGCTCAATCAGTGGAGCGCGCAGCTCTCGATTGCGCTGGTCGGGGTCGCATATATGTTCGGCCTGATCTTCGACAAAGCTATCAGCTCGTTACCTTATCGCTGGATCATGGGCGGCAGCGCGCCGACTGAAACCAGTAAGTTTCCAAGCCCTTTAGTGATGCGGATGGAGGTGCTGGTTAAAAAACCGGAAGCCTTCGATGTGCTACAGAAACGCGTCAACCAGCATCGCTTAGTCCGCGCGTCCGTCTTCAATCTGGCACTCATCTCGCTCTCGGCGCTGGCGTTCTTCGTAGTGCAGCTAGGTTTCAGTCTGCGCCTGTTTATCGTGTTGCTGCTTCTGTCCATTCTATTCGTGGGGTTGGCGCTGTTTACCGGGCGACGCTCAGCCGAGACACTCTATTTTGAATTATCGCAGGCGCACAAAGCCATCAACGAAGCCGCTCCCAACGCTGCGGGCGCAGGTGATAAGCAGTCGGCTAACAAAGGCGCATCAGGTGAGAGCGGTTGAACCGATGAACTGTAGGGATGACCGCCGTCCGACGCCTCGACGCAATCGTGCGTAACAAGTTCCGCGACGACCCGCCCACGCTCGCCGCATGGGAGCACGCGCGCCACGTCGAGCGCGCCGCACGCGTGCCCAAACGCGCGAACGGCGCGACCAAAGCAGCCCCTCCGGGCGAGCCTCAACACGACTGACGGATGTTCCCTTCAAGACGGGAAGCGCGAACGGCGTTTCCGCAGAGGAAATGTGCATGGCGCTTGAAGGGCGAAACCGGCGCGGAGTCGGAAGAGACGGACGAGGGCGGCGGAGAGTAAATTCGTGCACGACTCGGACAAATAAAGACCGGCGGAGGCTCACACGGCCCCGCCGGTCTTCTTCACACATGCTCGAAGCGGGATTTCTCAGTCCGACAGTCCCGTTCATCGCATCCTGCGAGATAATCTTCTCGATGCTGTACCTACCGCGCGGCCTTCGTCTGCGGGCGGGCAGCCTGTTCCTGAAAAATCTTTAAGACCTCGCGCTTGTCGTGCGGCGTCAGACTCCCCAGCCCGCCCGTGACCTCGAACTTCTGGTTGACCCACTTGCGAACCTTCGCGGCGTCGTAGCCGAGTTCTTCCGCGGCCCGCAAAATCTCTGCGTCGAGGTTGGGCGTCGCTGCGTCGGCAGGCGCGTTCGTCGGCGCAGAGGGTTTTTCCGTCGGCGGCGCGGGCGCTGCGGCCTGCCTCGCCGTCGCCGCCTGCCTTGCGGGTGCCGCCGCCGCCTGCTTCTTCGCGCCCCTCTCGACCTCCTCGCGGCTCGCGAAGCCGCGCCTCACCTCGAAGCCGAGCAGGGCCAGCGCGCGGCCCACGGCGCTCGTCTCTCCAACCTCGACGTAACTGCCCTGCTGGACGTGGCCCGCGCTCCGCAGCTCGTAGGCGTGGCCCGTCGCCGCAGGCATCGCGTCGTCCTGCTCGCGGTAGATTTCGGCGCGCACCAGCACGAAGCCCGTCTCGGCGTTGTGCTCGACGATGGAGGTCAGAATCCTCCCCGTCGGCCATTTGGCGTAAAATTTCTCGATTCTCTCGTGGACGGTAATGTACTCGTCAGGGTTGAAGCGCATCTAAAGTCTTCGCCTTTCCGTGGGTAGTTTCGGGCGCAAACTGTAGCAGAATTTTCCGCCCCGAAGGTACGAATTTTTGCGCGCATGCGGCTGGCCTCGTGCGCGCTTGACAGGAACGGGAGTCGTCCGTATAGTCTCTCGTTTGGGCTTATAGTCCATTTCCCAACAGTGCAGCGCTTCGTTGGTTCTGCCGGTGTGGAGGCGCTGCCCGGCTCGCGCTCTTCGGGGCACAAGTTGTTGACAAATATTGTGGCGTAAACTTCGGCGCAACCGCCCCGGCCTTCTGCGGAAGACCTGCGGACAAGCGCCCGAAGAGCGAAACCGAGCGGGACGCAAGTCCGAACGAACGCCCCGCCTCCTTAATTAAAGGCGACGCCACAGAAAAGTTTCGGCCCGCAGGGGAGGCCACAATCCACACCATTTAGAAGTCAGAACGTCCCCGACCAATTAAGACAATCAAGGGCGTGCCGCTCTTGCGCTGACTGCCGGACGCATGGTTCCGGTAAGAGGCAGGAAAGGGCAGCCCATTGCGCCTTGAAAGGGGCGCGCGTGGGGAGTAGGCGACGAACCTTTTTCAAAGGACTAGAAGAGCAGTGCCGACCATCAACCAACTCGTCCGCAAAGGCCGCCAGGCGGTGAAGTACAAGACGGCCAGCCCGGCCTTGCAGCAGTCTCCGCAGAAGCGCGGCGTCTGCACGCGCGTCTACACGCAAACGCCGAAGAAGCCGAACTCGGCGCTCCGCAAGGTGGCGCGCGTGCGCCTGACGAATGGCATCGAGGTGACGACCTACATTCCGGGCGTCGGCCACAACCTACAGGAACACTCCATCGTGCTCATCCGCGGCGGGCGCGTCAAAGACCTGCCGGGCGTGCGCTACCACATCATCCGCGGCACGCTCGACTCGGTCGGCGTCAACGACCGCAAGCAGGGCCGCTCCAAGTACGGCGCGAAGCGACCGAAGGGCGGCGCGGCAGCGGGCGCAGCGAAGGGCGGCGCAAAGGGCGGGAAGAAGTAACCGACGGGTGCTAGGTTCTGGGTTTTAGGTGCTGTTGAAAGACACAGTCCTACCCAGCACCTAAAACCCAGAACCCAACACCTGAACGATTATGCCTAGAAGAAGAGTTGTTGACAGACGCGAGGTGCTGGCCGATCCCGTGTACAACAGCCCGCTGGTGACGAAGTTCATCAACGGCCTGATGTGGGACGGCAAGAAGTCTACCGCCGAAGGCATCTTCTACAACGCGCTGGCGCAGGTCGGCGAGAAGACCGGCGAAGACCCTCTGAAGATGTTCAAGCGCGCGATTGAGAACGTGCGGCCCACGGTCGAAGTGAAGTCGCGCCGCGTCGGCGGCTCGACCTATCAGGTGCCCATCGAGGTGCCGCAGGAGCGGCGCGGCTCGCTCGCCATCCGCTGGATCGTCGGCGCGGCCCGCGCCCGCGGCGAGAAGACGATGACCGACCGCCTCGCGGGCGAGATGCTCGACGCCGCCAACAATCGCGGCAACGCCGTCAAGAAGAAAGACGACACGCACCGCATGGCGGAAGCGAACAAGGCGTTCGCGCATTACAAGTGGTGAGGAAGCTGTTGGCTATTAGCTTTTAGCTTCCGCCCTGCGGCGAGGGCCGAATGCCGGAGGCGAAAGTTTTCTACAACGAACACGGTTTGGCTGACAGCTAATAGCTGGCAGCTTTAAGACAATGGCTAAGCAAGACCTGCACAAGTTCCGGAACATCGGCATCATGGCGCACATTGATGCCGGGAAGACCACGACCACCGAGCGCGTGCTCTACTACACGGGCGTCTCGCACAAGATCGGCGAGGTGCACGAGGGCACGGCGACGATGGACTGGATGGAGCAGGAACAGGAGCGCGGCATCACGATCACATCTGCCGCCACCACCTGCTTCTGGAAGCGCAACGGCGTCGAGCACCGCATCAACATCATTGACACGCCGGGCCACGTGGACTTCACGATGGAAGTCGAGCGTTCCTTGCGCGTCCTCGACGGCGCGGTCGCAGTCTTCGACGGCGTCGCCGGAGTCGAGCCGCAGTCGGAGACGGTCTGGCGTCAGGCCGACAAGTACGGCGTCCCACGCATCTGCTTCATCAACAAGCTCGACCGCGCGGGAGCCAGCTTCGACCGCTCGTTCCAGTCAATCATTAACCGTCTCGGTGCGAACCCCGTCGCCCTCCAGATTCCCATCGGGCTGGAAGACCAGTTCAAGGGCGTCGTTGACCTCATCACGATGAAGGGCCTCATCTGGAACGACGAGTCGAAGGGCGCGGAATACGAGACCGCAGAGATCCCCGAAGAACTCAAGAGCCAGGCGCAGGAGATGCGCCACAAGCTGCTCGAATCGGTCGCCGAAGTTGACGAGACTTTGATGGAACGCTACCTCGAAGACGAGGGCGCGAGCTTCACCGAAGCCGAGATTCGCGCGGCGCTTCGCAAGGGCACAATCGAGATCAAGCTCGTCCCCGTCGTCACCGGCTCGGCCTTCAAGAACAAGGGCGTGCAGACGCTGCTCGACGCAGTGGTTGACTACCTGCCCAGCCCGCTCGACATCCCGCCGATTGAAGGCGTCAACCCGAAGACGGGCGAGACCGAAGCGCGTCCGGCTGAGGCGAGCGCGCCGTTCGCCGGCCTCGTCTTCAAGATCATGGCCGACAAGCACCTCGGCCAACTCTCCTTCGTCCGCATCTATTCGGGCACGGTCAGGTCAGGCTCCTACGCCTACAATTCCGTCAAGGGAACGAAAGAGCGCGTGGGCCGCCTGCTCCGCATGCACGCCAACAAGCGCGAGGACATTGAAGAGGCTTCGGCGGGCGAGATCATCGCCATCGGCGGTATGAAGCAGGTCACGACCGGCGACACCGTCTGCGACGAGACGAAGCCCATCGTGCTCGAAGCGATGGAGTTCCCCGCGCCCGTCATCCGCGTCGCCGTCGAGCCGAAGACGCGCGCCGATCAGGACAAGCTCGGAACCGCCCTCAGCCGTCTCGCACAGGAAGACCCTAGTTTCAACGTCTCGACCGATCAGGAGACCGGCCAGACCATCATCGCCGGAATGGGCGAACTGCACCTGGAGATCATCGTCGACCGAATGAAGCGCGAGTTCGGCGTCGAGGCCAACGTCGGCAAGCCGCAGGTCGCCTACCGCGAGACGATCACCGCGCCCGCGAAGGGCGAGGAGCGTTACAAGCGGCAGACCGGCGGTCGCGGCCAGTACGGGCACGTCGAGCTGGAGATCGAACCCGCGCCCGGCGAGGGCTTCGTCTTCGAGAACAACATCACGGGCGGCGCGATACCGCGCGAGTTCATCAAGCCGACCGAAGAGGGCGTGCGCGACGCTTTGGAGCGCGGCTTCCTCGCGGGCTACGAACTCGTGGACATCCGCGTCAAGCTCGTCTTCGGCTCGTACCACGAGGTTGACTCCGACGAGCGCTCGTTCCACATCGCCGGCTCGCTCGCCTTTCAGGACGCGGTGAAGAAGGCCAAGCCGGTGCTGCTCGAACCGATCATGCGCGTCGAAGTGGTCACGCCGAAGGACTTCGTCGGGAGCGTGACCGGCGACCTGAACCGGCGACGCGGGCGCATCGAGAAGATGGAGCCGCGGCCCGGCGGCGCGGAGGTCGTCACGGCCTACGTCCCGCTCTCGGAGATGTTCGGCTACACCACAGACCTGCGCTCGATGACGCAGGGCCGCGCCACCTCGACGATGCACTTCGAGCGCTACGACCAAGCGCCGCGCAACATCGCCGAAGAAGTGATTGCGAAGGTGCAGGGTGTGGCGAAGTAGTTTCGACTTAAGAAGGCGGGTCGCCTCTCTCGCTTGCTTAAGGCGCGGCGACCCAGACGAAGGAAACCGACACAAACATTCGTTAGGAGCGAGAGAGAAACATGGCGAAGGAGAAGTTTGACCGGTCGAAGCCGCACGTCAACATCGGGACTATCGGGCACGTGGATCACGGGAAGACGACGCTGACGGCGGCCATCACGAAGGTGCTCGCCAAGCACAACCCCAAGATTGCCTTCCGCTCA
>DATARW010000077.1:0-16770 GCA_036263975.1 Pyrinomonadaceae bacterium | reverse complement strand
ACGAGGAGGGTTTCGATTCGACCGATGACGCCAGAGACGACGCCGCAGATGCCCCACGAGCAGCCGGACTCGCTGCCCTTCCCTTACACCCAGCGCCCCTTCTGCCTCTACGAGCCGGTCGAGAAGCGAATCCCTTCAATCCGCGTGCTCGTCGTCAACGCTCTGCTGCACGACGACGCAGACCTCTCCGACCTCGCGCGCGAGGAGTGGGGCGAGTCTGCTGCCTCGAAGCTCGAACGCGAGCGATACATCTCTTCGCTCGCCGTCGAGAATATCGTCGGCAACGTCACACGCCTCGTGCAGGAACCGGAGACACGGGTCGTCAACCTCTCCGAGACGGTCAAGGCCGTCGAGGAATTCCGCCCGCAGGCCGTCGTCATCAGCGGTACGCTCTCCGACTTCGACTACTACGACCCCGCAATGCTCCGCCGCTTCGCGGGCTGGGTCGAGCGCACGCACATCCCTGTGCTCGGCATCTGCGGCGGGCACCAACTCGTCGGCCTCTGCTTCGGCGCACACTGCGTCACCCTCGACAACCACGGGCCGGCGGAGCGACGCGAGGGCCGCCAGTTCGAGTACCAGTACCGCTTCATACGCATCACAGACCCCGCAGACCCCATCTTCCGCGGCATACATGAGCGCGACTCCGGCGTCTGGCAGAACTATACGACCGAAGATCGAAACCTCCGCGTCTGGCAGAACCACGGCCTCCAACTCGACCGCGTTCCCGAAGGCTTCCAACTGCTCGCCACCGCCTACCTCTGCCGCAACCAGATGATGGTCAAGCGCGCCGAAGGGCAGCTCATCTACACCGTGCAGTTTCACCTGGAGAAATCTTTTCAGGACTTGACCAGAAATCTCCGGCGCGTCAACCCGAACCTCTCGCCCGAAGAGCGCAAGCGCATCCTGCGCGAAGAGGCCAGCGCACGCACCCTCTGGGCGCACCCCAACGAATCGCGCGACGGTCGCATCATCTTCGAGAACTTCCTCCGCCTCGCACTGGAGCACAATCAGCACGGCGAACGGTAACGAGCGAGTCTATCTCCGGCCACTTTTGCTACGCCTACTTTTGCCCCGGCGCTTCATACCCGAAACTCTTCAACACCGACTGCCCTTCTTCGCTCAGCACGAACTCGACGAACCGACGTGCCGCGTCCAGCTTCTGCGACGCTCCAACGACTGCGATTGCCTGTTCAATCGGTGCGTGCAGCCGCCCGTCAACCTCGATGAACTTCCCCTCGCCTTCTTTCACGAGCGAGCGCGGGAGCAACGCTGCGTCGGCGTTCCCCGAAGCGGCCCACTGCCTCGCCTGCGCGACCGACTGCGCGTAAACGACCTTCGGCTCGACCTGCTGCCAGACGTTCACCGCCCGCAAAGACTCGACCGCGGCTTGCCCGTAGGGCGCAACGTCAGGCTTGGCAACTGCGACCTTCGACACCTGCGTGCCCGCCAGGTCTTCGACGCGCGCTATCTGAAGACTGCTCCCCGGCGGAAGCCACACGACCAGACGCCCGCGCGCGTAAACGGCACGCGCGCCGTCGGCGAGCAGACCCTTTTGCGCGAGCGCGTCAACGTGAGAGACATCTGCCGCCGCGTACACGTCGAAGGGTGCGCCGTTCTCGATCTGGCGCGCGAGGTCTGCCGTCGCGCCGAAGCTGAACGTGACGCGCACGCCCGTCTGCGCCGTGAAGCGCCGACCCAGCTCCTCGAAAGCGTCCGTCAGGTTCGCTGCGGCGGCGACGACGATCTCATTCTCGCCCTTCGCGTTCTCCGCCTTCCTCGCGCAGCCCGAACCCGCGAGCAACGCGAGCGCCAGTAACGAGGCGAGCAGCTTGCTTATCTGCATGGTTGACTTTTTCTGCAACTCGTCCCCTTTCGTCTAAACGAATGAGTCGTTGCCGCCGCGCTTGCCCGATGTTATCTTCGACGACCGATGAGAGAGATTGACCTGTTCCCGCTCTGGCTCTCGCTTCAGGTCGCCGCCGTCGCCACGCTCTTCGTCGTCCTCTCCGGCGTCGCGCTCGCGTGGCTGCTCGCGCGCAAAAGTTTCTTCGGTCGCGAGGCGCTGGATGCGCTCGTCACGCTGCCGCTCGTTTTGCCGCCGACGGTGCTCGGGTACTACCTGCTCATTCTGCTCGGTCGCAACGGCCCCGCCGGTCGTCTGTTCGAGGCGCTGACGGGCGGGCAGCTCGTCTTCACTCTGCGCGGCGCGGTCGTCGCCGCCTCGGTCGGCGCGCTGCCGCTGATGTTGAAGACGGCGCGCGCGGCGATTGCGAGCGTGGACACGCAGTTTGAGGACGCGGCGCGCACCCTCGGCAAGTCCGAGTGGCAGGTCTTCCGCTACGTGACGCTGCCGCTGGCCTCGCGCGGCATCCTCGCGGGCGCGATGCTCGCCTTCGCGCGCTCGCTCGGCGACTTCGGCGCGACGCTGATGGTCGCGGGCAACATTCCGAGACGCACGCAAACCGCCTCAATCGCCATCTACGATGCCGTGCAGGCCGGGCGCGACTCGCAGGCGCTCGCGCTCGTCGCCCTCCTCTCGCTCTCGGCTTTCGCGCTCCTTTACGCGACCAACCGCCTCGTTACCGCGAGCCTCAAGTGATGCTCAACGCGCGCATACGCAAGGCGTTCGCGCCGACCGTCAGCGTGGCGACCCGCCGCGCCGAAATTCATGCTCGACCCGGCGACGAAGCTTCCGCACGAGGCGAGGCCATTGCGTCCGCGCGCGCTGACGTTCAAGGGTCGCCGCACGTCAGCGAGCTTGTGAGCAGCGTGCGTGTGAGCAACGTGTGTGAGAGCGGAAGCTTTGCGCTCGACGTTGACTTCTCCGCGCCGCCCGGCGTGACGATTCTTTTCGGCGCGTCCGGCGCAGGAAAAACTCAAACTCTCAAGGCCATCGCGGGTCTCGTCCACCCAGACGAAGGTCTCATCACGGTTGACGTTCAGACGCTCTTCGACTCCTCGCGCGGCATCAACGTCGCCGTGAGCCGGAGGCGCGTCGGTTATGTCTTCCAGAACCTCGCGCTCTTCCCGCACATGACGGCGCAGGAGAACGTCGAGTTTGCCATCGGCAATCTGCCGCGGCGCGTGCGGCGCGAGAGAGCACTCTCGCTGCTTGAGCGCTTCAAGGTGGGACACACAGCGCACCGACGCCCGCGCGCCATCTCCGGCGGCGAGGCCCAGCGCGTCGCGCTCGCTCGTGCGCTCGCCGGCGAGCCGCGGCTGCTCCTGCTCGACGAGCCTCTGTCTGCGCTCGACGAGGCGATCAAGCTCGACATCATCGCCGACCTGAAGGAGATGAACCGGAAGCTCCGTTTGCCGATCCTCTACGTCACGCACAGCCGCGAAGAGGCGCTGACTCTGGGCGAGCGCGCGCTCGTGCTTGAGCGCGGGCGCGTCGTCGCAGAGGGCGAGCCGCACGAGGTCTTCGGCGCGCCGGTCAAGGCGAGCGTCGCGCGACTCGTGGGCGTGGAGAACATCTTCGAGGGCCTGGTCTTGTCGCGGAACGAGGATGCAGGAACCATGCTCGTCGAACTCCGCGCCGAGGCGGAGGCGGGGAGCGCGTGCCGCGTCGAAGTCCCGCTCGGAAGCGCGCGTGAGGGCGAGCGCGTGTGCGTCGCCGTCAGCTCCGGCGACATCCTGCTCGCCGCCGCGGAGCCGCGCGGGCTGTCGGCGCGCAACGTCCTCGCGGGCCGCGTCGTGCGCGTTGAGCGGCGAGCCGAGCAGATGCTCGTCCACGTCTCGTGCGGCGTCACATGGTCGGCGAGCGTCACACGCCAGTCAGTCGAGGAACTGCGGATTGAGACGGGAAAGACGATCTGGCTGGCGTTCAAGACCTACTCCTGCCGCATCCTCGACAGTTAAGGCAAAAGTAAAAAGGCAAAAGGCAAAAGTGAAGAAGAGGCGAGCAGCGCCGCTCTCATCGTCGGCGGTTGATGAGAGGCGACTCGGCCCGCGGTCTTCTTCTTTTGCCTTTTTACTTTTGCCTTACGACGTTGCGGCATGGTCGCCTTCCCAGTTTTCGGGAACGTTCTCAATCGTCCTCGCCATCAGGCGGTCAACGACGGCCTTGAGGTCGCCGTGCTCGCGAAAGACCTGTAGCTGCTCGTCGGCGGAAGTGCCGCGTTCGAGGATGGTGTGAATGTGCTCGACCTCTTTGCGCGAGCCGAGGTCGTCGAGCACGTCGTCCACGAAGTCCAGAAGCTCGCGTATGAGGTCGCGCGTCGGCACTTCCTTCTGCTTGCCGAAGTCAATCATCTTGCCTTCGAGGCCGTAGCGCACCGCGCGCCACTTGTTCTCCTGAATTAACATGCGCCGGTAGAGACGGAAGCCGAGATTCTTTTCGATGAGGCGGTCGAGCCGGGCGACGATGGCCTGAAAGAGCGCGGCGATGGCGATGGTGTCGTCCACGCGCGTCGGGATGTCGCAGATGCGGAACTCAAGCGTCGGGAAGTGCGGATGCATCCGCACGTCCCACCAGATTTTCTTCGGGTTGCTGATGGAGTTGGTCTTCAAGAGCAGCTCGATGTAGCGCTGGTAGGAGGCGTAGGAGTCGAAGTGATCCGGGATGTCCGTGCGCGGAAACTTCTTGAAGACCTCGGAGCGATAAGACTTCAGTCCCGTGTTGATGCCGAGCCAGAAGGGCGAGGAGGTGGAGAGCGCAAGGACGTGCGGCAGAAAGTAGCGCGCCGCGTTCAGGATGTGAACCTGCCGGTCGCGGTCGGCCACGCCGACGTGGACGTGCAGGCCGAAGATGAGGAGCGAGCGCGCCACCATCTGCAACTCTTCGATGAGCAGCGTGTAGTGCGCGTCGTTGGTAATCTGCTGCTCGCTCCAGTGGGAGATCGGGTGAGTCGAGGCGGCGACGATGCGGAGACCGTTTTTGCGCGCCAGGCCGGAGATGACGCCTCGCAGGTTCGTGATGTCGGCGCGCGCCTCCTGGATGTTGCGGCAGATGCCCGTGCCGACCTCGACCTGCGACTGGATCATCTCCGGCTTCACCTGCTCGCCGAGGATCATCCGGCCCTCTTCGAGTATCTCCGAGACGTGCGAGCGCAGCTCGCGCGTCTCCGGGTCAACGATCTGAAACTCCTCCTCGATGCCGAGCGTGTATTGTTCTGGCGTCATCTCTGATTCTCCGCCCCGCCTCTTCAACGCCGGGAGCGACCGTCCCTCAATCGCCGACGAGCGCGGCCTCGATGGAGGCGCGGTCTGCGTCCGAGAGGCCCTGAAAGTTTATGCCGACGCCGCGACCGGGGTTGCTGTAAACGACCTCGCCGTTGCAGACCACGTCGCCGCCCCTGAGCGGGACGCGCAGGGTGAGTATCGCGCCTTCGGGAATCTCCGCCTGCGTGTTCATGTACAGCCCGCCGATGCTGATGTCCTTCGTGCTGGCGACGCCGGTGAAGTCTACGCCATCGAAGAACACGTCAATGATGAGCCGCGAGCGCTCGTGGTGTCGCCGCTCTTCAAGCGGGTTCTCGCTGTTGACAAAGTTCATCGCCCGACTCCTCCGCTGCCGAACATCGAAATGCCCCGCCCCCGCCGTCTAGCCTTTCGCGCTGATGATGAACGTCGGAACCATCCCGCCGCCGGACGAGACGTTGGCGAGTTCGGTGGACGACAGGCGCGTGAAGGCCGAGCCGACCTTGCCGTTGAAGAGCAGCGGGTCGAGGTCAACCAACTGCTCTGCGAAGACGACCGTGCCGTCGTCGGCGAGCGCCGGGAAGGTCTCGCGCGCCGTGGGCACGCGCTCCTGCACGAGATAATCTCCATTGGCGAGCGCCGCACGTAGCGCCTCGTCCCACGCCGCCGGGTCGCTGTTCCAGCCGATGTAGATGCCGTGACCGCCGTAGTCGTCGTTGGGCTTGAGGACGAGCCGTTCGCGGTGCCCGGCGACGTATTCGAGCAGATCAACGCCCGCGCCGTCCTTCTCGGTCTTCCCCTCACGCACCTTGCGCGTCCAGGGGACGTGAAGGTGTATAGCTTCTTGCTCCTCGGCGTTGAAGAGGCGCGCGTATCTTTCGCTTGTGAGCACGGCGAAGAGCGCCTTCTTGTGAATCATCTTGGAGCGGAAGTTGTTGACGAGGCAGGCGGCGCGCGCGCGATAGGCTTCAAGGAGCGCAGGCTGCTCGCGGATGATCGGCAGGTACTCGTTGACGAGCAGGCGCTTGTAAACGATGTCTATCTCGAACTCGCCGCAGCTCAGGCGACCGCCGGAGAACTCCAGCTCGTCGGGCGAGCAGATGGCGGCGGCATGGCCCTCCGACTCGAAGAACTCGCGGAACAGCTCGAACTCCTTCTGCGTCGGCAGACCCTTCAGGTCAACGATGGCGATTGAAGGCTTCTCCCTAGCCTGCGCGCCCGCGAACTCGCGGTAGGCGGCGAGGAGCGTTTCCAAGAGGAGCGTGCGCCCGTTGAAACGGCGGAGGTGGAAACGCTCGGCGAAGCGACGCATGACGGGCAGGCGCGAGAAGATTTCGTAGGCCGCGTCGGAGTAGGCGATGCCGGCGGGACTCTCGCCGTTCAACTCGACGAAGCTGTAGATGCCGCCGCTGAGGAACGAGTCGAGCCGCGCGGTCGGCGAGACGGCGCGGTAACCGGGGTCTATGCGGACGAGTTCGCGCTCGATGTCGGTGAGGCCGAGTTCGTCAACGATTGACTCGTCCTCGACCGCGGCGTCATTGATCTTCTGGATGGCTCCCCAGACTGTCTCGCAGATGCGCGTGACGCGCGCGAAGTCTTCCTCGGTGACGAAGTGCGGGCGCAGGTACGGCGAGAGGCGTCGGCCTCCGAAGATGAGCTTCGCCTGCTCCAGACCCTCGTCGAGCATCCGGCGCGAAGACTCCGCGAGGTCGCCCTCTTCGAGCAGGTGATGATAAAACTCAACGGCCTCTTGCAGCATCGCTGGCTGAGAGCTTTCCTGTGATTTCGATAGAACGAGCGGCGGGTCAAGAGTAGCACAGGCGCAGATAAGGCAAAAGTAAAAAGGCAAATGGCAAAAGGGAGGAAGGCAGACAACACGTCTCTCAACGTCAGCGACGGCGAGGTCAGCGACGGCGAGAGTTGCGCCGCCCGCGGTCTCCTTCTTTTGCCTTTTGCCTTTTACTTTTGCCTTTCCCGTTGGGCTTGCCTTTTTACTTTTGCCTTTCCCCGTCTCCGGCAAGAGAGAACTTGAGGGTCAGGCCGCGCCCGGCGCGCACGACGCCGAGCGTGGCGGGCTTCGCGTCGAAGGCCGTGAGCAGTCGCCGGAGACTGAGGCTGTCGGCGGGTGCACCGTCAATCGTCTCGATCACGTCACCCGCGCGCAGGCCGCTTTTGGCGGCGGGGCTTTCGGGGCGCACCGCGACGACGAGCGTCCCGCCGCGCGCTTTGAGACGCGCTGCGCCGCGTCCGGTCAGGCCGATGGCGCGCAGGCCGAAAGCCAGCAGCGGCGTGGGTTCACGGAAGGGTTCAACCTCCACGGATGAGCGGGCGGCGATGACCGGCGCGAAGCCGCGGCCCGCACCGGCGCGTGTCTCGGCGTCGGCAATCAAGGGCAGAATCCTATCGAGCCGTCCCTCGGCTTCACGCAATCGCTCCGAGAGTCGCGCCAGCGCCGCCGCATCGGGCGGAGGCAGGCCGCCGTTCAAAAGTTTCTGCTGCGCCTGAATCTCTCTGACCTCTCTGCGCAGGGACAGGAGGCTTTCGCGCGCGGCGCGCTCCTCGGAGAGCGCGGTGGCGAGCGCGGGGTTCTGCGCGCCCTGCAATTGCACGGGCAGCTTGAGCGGCTTGGCCTCGAAGGCGCGCAGGACTGTGAAGTCAACGGTCGAGCCGACGCCCTCTTCGTCGAGCGTCAGCGAGAGGTCTTCGACGCTGCGGACTTCGCGCGGGCCGACGCGTGCGATCACGTCGCCGGGCCGGAGTCCGGCCAGCGCCGCGGGCGTGCCGGGCGCGACCGAAGTGAGGAAGACGCCCTGCCGGTTCTGTATGTGCGGCAGAGCCGTCTCAGGCTTCCAACCGAAGTTGACCCACGTTCCGAGCGGAGCCTGGAACGCGGCGTCGCCGCGCACGCCGAGCCACGGCTGCGGGGCGCTGCCGCGCAGGCGGAGCACACGGTCGCACGCGCTCCGGACGGTGGCGACGGGGACGATCTGCGTCTCGCCCGAACCGCTCTGCGAGACGATGCCGACCACTTCGCCCGCCTCGTTCGCCGCGACCGCACCCGTCCACTCCGGCGAGACGCTGGCGCTCGCGACGACGCGGAAGGGCTTGCCCGAAGGCGCGCGCCTGACTTCGGTCAGACGCCCCTCCCTCTGATTGATGCTCAGGAGAATGTAACCACCGTCGGCTTTCGGCGCAGTCTGCGCGGCGGGCGCGGGCGCGTAGAGGTGCACACGCTGGCCGACGGTCGGGTCGTCGGTGTCGCCCGTGTCGCCCTCCGGCAGACCGGGGAAAATCGGCTGGGCGGCTTCGAGCATGGAGAGGCCCGTGGCCGCGTCGCGTCCGACGAACTTCGCCTCGACGCGTCTGCCGTCCGCGGTGACGAGAGTGAACTCCGGCTGCTCGTTCTGCGCCGCGGCGGGCGCGGCAAAAAAGCCCGGCGGCGGGTCGGGGAACGAATCAAGCTCGGCCTCCGACTGCGGCAGCCGCACGACCACAGTCCGCCCATCTTCGTAAACGTACCCGGCGACGATGTTCGTATGCGCGTCGCCCGTCGAGGGCAGGCTGTCCAACTGCATCGCGGGCGGCCCGCTGGTGGCGAGCCATGTGAGAAGCTTCCAGCCGCTCAGTCGTTGAACGACCGTCACGACCTGTCGCGGCGGCAGCGGCGAGGCTTTCGGCGTGGGCTGTGTCGGCATCGCGCGCTTGCTCTGCGGCGCAGCGGGCGCGCTCGGAGCAGGCGTCGGAATCTGCGGCGCGGGCGTCGTCACGACCGAGGGACGGACGACGGGTTGCACGGGCTTCGGCGCTCGCGTCTCCGTCTGTTGCCGTGGCAGGGCGGCGGGCGTGGGAACTTCCTGCGCGAATGCCGCTCCGCAGCACGCGGCGAGGAGCCAGACGCAGTGGGCCGCGCCCGCCAATCCGAGCCTCAGCTCAACGCGCCCTCTCAACTTGTTACTTCCAAAACTCATCAGCCGTCTACCAGACCCCTTCCCTGTCCGACACAGGCGCGCGACGGCTCGCCCCCTCGCGCGCGATAAGCTCCTGCGAGCCGAAGCTGACGGCACACATCGGCACGACGCGCGTCGCCCCGCGTTCGTCCCTCAACACGACGCGCAAAGGCTCTGCGTTCGCGCCGAGCGCAATCCTCATCGTCGGACTCGGTTCGATGACCTGCGCGGAGCCGAAACCGGCGGTCAAAAAATTCTTCTGCGTCGCCACGCCCGGCGACTCTCTCAACGCGACTTCCCTCGCGCGCTGGGGAGGTGTCGCCCGCGTCTTCAGTTTGACCCGTTTCCCCTGAACGCCGAGCGCTCCTGAATCAATCGTGCTCGCCGTGTTCACGTCAGGCACCTGCGCGACTTCAACCTTCTGCGCGGAGTTGGCCGCGCCGCCCGCGTTCTCTTTTATCGCAGTCTGTTGACGTGCGGCGTCCGGCTTTCTCTCCTGCACCTGCCTGATGTAGAACGAGGCCGAGACGAGGAGGAAGCATGCGGCTGCGGCCAGTGCGGCGAAGCCGTAAACGGGGCGCAGAGGATTGCGTCTTTCCGAGGCGCGCGAAGCATTCATGCGCGCGCGCAGTCGAAACTCGAAGTCCGAGGGCGCTTCAACCCGCTCAAGACCGCGGACGAGGTGGCGCAAAGAGGCACGCTCGCGCTCCAGGCCGCGGCAGCCTTCGCACGCGTTGACGTGCGCGCGCGCTCCGAGGCTCAGACGCCCGACGCCGGCCAACTCCTCGATCTCTTCACGATACGTTTTGCAGTCTGCCATACACCACTTCCTTACAGGTACGCCTGCAACTTGTCGCGCAGGAACGAGCGCGCGCGGTTGATGCGCGACTTCACCGTGCCTTCGTTCATACTGAGGATGCAGGCGATCTCTTCGTAGCTGCGCTCCTCAATGTCCCTGAGCACCAGCGGGGCGCGATACTTCTCCGGCAAGGTCGCAATCGCCCGCGCGACCGCCGCGCGTCTTTCGTCCTCGACGAACGTCACATCCTGAAGCGGCCCTGCGTCCGGCATCTCCAGTTCGCACGAGTCCGAAGGCGACTCGCGTTCATTGAAGAAGCTGGTGAGTGAGACCAGCCTTCGGCGCTTGCGTCGGCGCAGTTCCGAGATGGCGAGGTTCGTCGCGATGCGGTAGATGTAGGTCGAGAACGCGTAGCTCGTCTGGTAACGCTCCGCCGCCGCGAATACGCGCATGAAGGTCTCCTGCGCGAGGTCAACCGCCAGGTCGTAGTCGCCCGTCATGCGATAGACGTAGTTCGTGATCTGATTCCGGTAGCGCCGCACTAGCTCGGCGAAGGCCACCTCGTCGCCCTCCCGCGTCGCCTCAAGGAGCCGGTGGTCTGTCATCGCCCCGAACGTCTCTCCGTCCCGCACGGACGCCCCCGCCGCCCCCGCGACGGAGAAAAGAAGTTCGTTCGTGGAGGAAATGGCGCTCATCCAGGAAAGGCGGGCTTCTGCCGGGTCTTCAAACACCCCGGAACTCAATTTATCTGCGAAGCGTGAATTCCGGCTCTCAATCTCGACTGGGCCGGACGCGCCGAAATTATACACTTTTCCACCGTCCCAATCCGCTCTGTATTCACGCCCGGACGCGCCGACCGGTTCCAAAAAAACATAATTGCGGGCGGGAGCGAGCAGGTTCTGGTTTCAGAGCGTGGGCGCGGCGCGGCACATCCGAGCAGCTCGTTCCCGCCCGCAGAAAGGTTTTCGCGCTCCGGGGCAGGTCGCGGCTCTCCGCAAAATAGATACTTTTCAACCAGCCGCACAATGCTATAATGCCCCCTCATTTCGCAAACAGTCTCGTCTTTCGCCGCCCGCGCGCGGGCGCAAATTGCTTCTTGTTGAATCTTCTCAAGCATTCTGAAGTTATGCCGAAAGAGATTAAAAAGCATAAGACCGTTCTCGAAGCCATCCGAAGAGTGGACATCATCTCGGAGCTTCTCGAAAAGCACGACGGCCACTTCGAGCACGAACTCGACCTCGAAGTCATCGCCTACGGGCGCAACTACAACGGCAAGAAGGTCGGCCCTTACGTGCACCTGCTCGAATACGACGCGGGCGAGGAGGTCATACGCGAGGGCGACTGGGGCGGCAACACTTTCTACGTCACCGTGGACGGCAAGCTCGACGTGTACGTCCACGACCCCGAATCGAACGAGAACCGCAAGGTCGGCGAAATCCCGTCCGGCGTGAGCTTCGGCGAGATGTCCATCCTCGCGGGCGTGCCGCGCAACGCGACCATCAGCGTCGCGCCCGGCTCGAAGGCACGCGTGCTCGAAGTCACGCGGCCCGCGCTCCGGCTTCTGCGGAAGCTGCCGAAGTTCGGGCAGATGCTCGACGCCAACTATCGCAAGCACGGTCTGAGCCGCACGCTCATCGAGGTGCGACAGGCGACGGGCGAGGCTTTCACACAGGAACTGGCCGACAAGCTCGGCAGGTCGGCACGCTTCACCGTCTACGCCAAGCACCACGTCCTGTTCCGCGAGGGCGAACTCATTGACCGCGTCATCTTCATACGCAACGGCTGGGTCAGGCGCGTGCGCGGCCTCGGCTACGGCGCGGTGATGGGCGACCTGCTCGTCGAAGCCCTCTCGGACGACGTGGGCGTTGATTTCCTCGGCGCGGGCAACTGCCTCGGTCTCGAAGGCGTGGAGAAGGACACGCGCTGGGCTTACACGGCGGTCGTCCTCCAGCGCACGGAAGTCCTCGAAGTCGCCATGCCGCCGCTGCGCTCCGACCGGAGCTTGCGCGACACGGTGGTGCGAACCTTCTCCGACTTCTCGCTCGCCGACGATGACGTGCTGGTCTCTTCAGGACTCGACAAAGAAGTCATCTCGGCGACCGAGCGCGAGATAGCGACCGGCATCGTGGACGGCACGAACTTGCTCGTGATGGACATGGACAAGTGCGTGCGCTGCGGCAACTGCTCGATGGCATGCCATCAGGTTCACGGCCAGTCGCGCCTGCTCCGTCGCGGCATACACATCGGGCGCGTGAAGAACTACGGCGGCGTCTCAAGCGAACAGTTGCTCGTCCCCTCGGTCTGCATGCACTGCCAAGACCCCGAATGTCTGACGGGCTGCCCCACGGGGGCCATCGGTCGCTTCGAGAACGGCCAGATAGACATTGACCCGAAGACCTGCATCGGCTGCGGCGACTGCGCGACCCAGTGCCCTTACAACGCCATCACGATGATCCCGCGCAAGCCGGAGGTGGCGAAGCCCCAGACGTTGGCCCGGAAGATGAAGGGGATGCTGAGCATGGCCCCGGCCACGCCGCCGCAGCCCGTCACGGCCACGGACAACCTGCTCGCCACGAAGTGCAACCTCTGCCAGGGCACGACGCTCAACCCGCCCGACGCGAAGACGCAAAGCTACTCCTGCCAGGAGAACTGCCCGACGGGCGCGCTCGTGCGCGTCAACCCGCGCGAGTATTTCACAGAGGTCAACACGCGGCTCGGCCTCGTCTTCCGCGATCAGAACCAGGCCATCGGTCGCAACATACACAAGCGCGACCCCCTCGCACGCCTCTGGCACGCCCTCGGCCTCCTGCTGGCGGTCGGCGTCACAGCCGGAGTCATCTGGGGCCTCGAACGCTTCGGCATTGACCAGCGGCTCGGCGGCACGTGGCTGACCATTCGCTGGGTCACAGGACTCATCGGCCTCGGCGGCATCGCCGCAGTGATGACCTACCCCGTCCGTAAGCAGGTCTATCGTAGGCGCGCGGGGGCGCTGCGCTACTGGATGTTGATGCACGTCTATCTCGGCACAGTCGCCGGTCTCGCGCTGCTGCTGCACGGCGGGAAGACGACCGGGGGCCTGCTCACTTCGCTCCTGATGATCTCGTTCGACGCGGTCATCGTCACGGGGCTATTCGGCATCATCGTCTATCTCATCGCGCCGCGCATCATGACGAGCATCGAGGGCGAGCCGCTGCTGGTCGAAGACCTGAGAGCGCGACGCGAGGAGCTGCGCGAGACGCTCGCCGACATCGGCCAGCGCAGCAACGAACGTTTGCGCGAATTCATACGCAAGAAGGTACGCGGCAAGGTCTTCGCCTTCCGCTACCTGCTCCGGCAATATCTCAGGCGCGAGGAGCTGACGGAGCTTCTGGCCGCCGCGCGTGAAGAGTACGAGACGGAGGCGCGCGGCCTCGACCCTCAGTCGCGACAGCTTCTGCTCGAAGCCATCGAGGCAACGGTCACACTCCGCCGCGTGGACTCTCTGATCTACCTGCATCAACTACTCAAGCTCTGGCTCGCGCCGCACGTCGTCGCGTCCTCGCTGATGCTGGCGCTGATGACCGTCCACGTCGTCCAGGTCATCTTCTTCGCCGCGCGCTAAACGAGACTTCGCCGCGCGCTAAACCACATATGCAGACACAGGCCAGCAACTTCATCATCAACCGCGAGGACTTGAACGTTGACCCGATGACGCTCGTCACGGATGGACTGAAGATCGGTCGCGCGCCGAGCTGCGAGATGGTCTTGAACCACCCGATGGTTTCGCGTCTGCACGCCGGTATCAACGAGGCCGACGGTCGATACTACCTCTACAACTTCAGCCATTCGAGCGGCACGACGCTCAACGGTCGCGTGGTCGCCATCGAGTCGGCGGAGGTTCTGGCCGACGGCGACGTGGTGCAGATTGGCCCCTATTTCCTGCGTATCTCGCGCGCGGGCGATGCATTGAGCATCAGCGTCACGCTCGAAGTGGCGATGACCGTGGCCGACTCGGAGAGCCGCAGCGAGACGCCGCAAGCCCAAAGCCCGCCAGCCGTGCAGCCGAGCAAGGAGTCAACGGAAGTGGCCGCCGCGCTCAGCGTATTCTGGGAGAAGCGCAAGCGCGAGGCAGGCAAGATGCAGCACGTCTCGCCGCTCCGCCCGCAGAAAGCCCAGCGCGTGCTCGGCAAGGCGCGCTTCAACTGGACGCCGACGCGCGATCTCGTCCGACCGTGGCCCTTCTCCGTCTTCGTCTGGGGCTTCGCCCTCGTCGCCGTGCTTTCCATCGTCGCCGCGGTCGTCTACGCGCAGTCCTACTCGCCCGCGCCCATCTCCTCGGCCCACTCGCGCGGCCAGATCATCTCGCAGCCGCCCATCGCCCGTCAGGCCAACGCGTCCACCTGCACCGCCTGCCACACTTTGACGGCGGGCATGGACGCGAACTGCGCCTCGTGCCACCAGACGCCGGCCTTCCGACCCAACATCACGGACGCGCACAAGTCCGCTGGCATCGGCTGCACCGACTGCCACGTCGAGCACCAGGGCACGGAGTATCGCCCTTCGGTCGCCAGCCTCCAGACCTGCACGAATTGCCACAACGACGCGAACCGGAAAACTTACAACGGTCGCGGCGTCCACACGCCGCACCCGCAGACGGGCTACGGCTACCCTGTGGTCAATGGCAAGTGGGTCTGGGCGGGGCTGCCGGACGCGGAGAAGATGCAGAAGACGCCGGAGCTTCAGAGGATAATTGATAACGTCCGGGGCCAACTCGTCCCTCCGAACTCAACCCGCGACCCGGACGACCTGCACCGCAGCGCGGAGTTCCACGCGCTGCACATCCATCGCGTGAAGGCCGTCGGCGGCCTGCCGCCGAACCGCGACGGCGAACTTTCCTGCTCCTCCTGCCACAAGGTTTTCAGCCCCGTCAACTTCGACCGCGAGACGCCGCGCACAACCTGCGGCACGTGTCACAACGGCGACCGCGGAGGTAAGTTTGAGAACGTCCTCGCGGCGGACAAACCCAACTGCATCTCCTGTCACGTACAGCATCTTGAAGCCCGGCGCGAGTGGGGGCGCGCGCTCTTGAACGACCTGTCGGCGGCGTCTCCGAGTTTGCAACTCAGCGACGCGCCCGCTCAGAAGTGAGATAAGTGAGCCACGAAAGCACACGGAACAACACCAGGAAGAACTCAAGACCAGCGTTCGTCTTCTTTTCGCGCGGCTTCGTGTGGTTTCGTGGCTCGTCTTTCTTCCTTCATCCGATTCATCGCGCCGCGACATAGTTCACGCGAAGACCATGAAGAAATCACAGCTATTCGTCATCCTTGCGCTCTGGTCGCTGCTGATGCCGATCAATCTGGCGACGAAAGACCCGAGCAAGAGCTTTTTCGGCGGCCTGCCGTGGTGGGGCTGGGGCGGCATCGGCCTCTTCCTCATCATCACCGCCGTCGCGTTCGCGGTGAACGACTCGCGGCGCGCGCGCCTCCTGCTCGAAGAGCCTCTGCCGCCGAAGCCCGAAGAGGACGGGGGCCGCATCAAGCTCACCAAAGAGCAGTTGGAAAAGTACGACCCCGACGGCCCGAACTACCCGCACCCCGTCGTCATCACGGAGCGCTGCATCGGCTGCCACGCCTGCGTGGACGCGTGCCCGCACGACGTGCTCGCCATCGTCAACGGCGTCTCCACGCCCGTCGCGCGCGACCAGTGCATGGAAGACACCTCGTGCCAGGTCGAGTGTCCCGTCAATCCGAAGGCGTGCATCGTCGTCAACACGGACAAGAAGATTCCGCCGCGCAAAGTCCCGAACCGCGACGCGAAGTTCATGACGAACGTCCCCGGCTGCTTCATCATCGGCGACGTGTCGGGCACGCCGCTCATCAAGAACGCGACGAACGAAGGCACTGACTGCGTCAAGTTCATCTACGAGGAGCTTCGCAACGGCGCGTCGCCAGAACCCAAATCAAACGTCGAGGTCGCCATCATCGGCATCGGCCCGGCGGGACTCTCCGCCGCCATCACGGCGCAGCAGTTCGGCCTCTCTTACGTCGGCATCGAGCAGGACAAAGTGCTCGCCACCATCGAAGCCTACCCCGCGAACAAGTACGTCTTCTTCAAGCCGGAGACGATGGAGGCGCGGGGCGGCATCAAGCCCGAAGGACTGGGCCAGCAGCGCGAGTCAATACTGGAAGAGTGGACGCGCGCGATGCGCGAGACGGGCGTCACGATTAACGAGCTGGAGAGCTGCAAGTCTGTGAAGAAGGCGGAGGATGGCGACTACTTCGTCGTCCAGACCGAGCAGGGCGCGGACAAAAAGAAGGTGACTTACAACGCGCGCCGCGTCGTGCTCGCCCTCGGCAACCGCGGCACGCCGATGAAGCTGAGGGTCGCGGGCGAGGACATGAAAGTCACGCGCGACGAAAAGACTTCCGACAAGGTGATGTACAAACTGACCGACCCCGAAGATTACAAACGCAAGCGCATCATCGTCGTCGGTGCGGGCAACTCGGCCATCGAGGCGGCGGTTGATCTGGTGGCGACACGCCAGGGCGACCAGATAACTTTCCGCCCCGACACGGAGATCAACGACGTGACGCTCGTCATCCGCTCCGACATGAAGAACGATCTCAAGTTCGGCAACAAGCTACAGGTTTACGACTGCATAGACGAGGGCAAGATCAAAGTTTTCTTCGGCACGGGCATCAAGGAGATTCACGACGACGAGGTGGTGTTGATGAACGCGCGCACCGAGGAGGTCAAGGCCACCGTGCCGAACGACTACATCTTCGCAATGATCGGCGGCGACCGCCCGACCAAGTTCCTCGAAGGCATCGGCATCAAGATCGGCTGAGCCGCCCGGACTTTCAGGCCAAAAGAGAAGAGGCGCGCTCACACTTTAAA